>NZ_SRID01000525.1 GCF_004684805.1 Streptomyces palmae | reverse complement strand
CCCCGCGCGTCCCACCCCCATCCTGGGGATTTGTCGACATCCGAAGGGTGCTTTCCGTCCCAGAAGAGACAGTTGGCGCGCAGTGGGGCTCGCCAAGGGCCGTGGCCGCGTAGTTTTGTCGCCAACGTGCCCCCGTCGGAGGAGTCGGAGCAGTCTTGTCACGGAAGATCGGTAGCCGGTACACCGCCCACCAGATCCTCGGTCGCGGGAGTGTCGGCACGGTGTGGCTGGGCGAGGGCCCCGAGGGGCCGGTCGCCATCAAGCTGTTGCGCGAGGAGCTCGCCTCCGACCAGGAACTGGTCGGCCGGTTCGTCCAGGAGCGGGCCGCGCTGCTCGGCCTGGACCACCCCAATGTGGTCGGCGTGCGGGACCTGGTCGTGGACGGCAACGATCTGGCGCTCGTCATGGACCTCGTACGCGGCACCGATCTGCGGACCCGGCTGGAACGGGAGCGCCGGCTCGCCCCGGAGGCCGCGGTGGCCATCGTGGCGGGGGTCGCCGACGGGCTGGCCGCCGCGCACGCGGCCGGCATCGTGCACCGGGACGTCAAGCCGGAGAACGTCCTGCTGGACATGCAGGGCCCGCTCGGCCCCGGCGGCGCGCACCCGGCCCTGCTCACCGACTTCGGCATCGCCCGGCTGGTGGACTCGCCCAACCGGGTCGCGCCCACCACCTCCGGGCGCACCACCACCCGGGTCATCGGCACCCCGGACTACCTCGCCCCCGAGATCATCGAGGGTCTGCCGCCCCGGGCCAGCGTGGACGTCTACGCCCTGGCCACGGTGCTGTACGAGCTGCTGGCGGGCTTCACCCCGTTCGGCGGCGGGCACCCCGGCGCGGTGCTCCGCCGCCATGTCACGGAGACCGTCGCCCCGCTCCCCGGCGTCCCCGACGAACTGTGGCAGCTGCTGGTGCAGTGCCTGGCCAAGGCGCCCGCCTCCCGGCTGCGCGCCTCCGAGCTGGCCGCCCGGCTGCGGGAGCTGCTGCCCAGCCTGGCCGGATACCCGCCGTTGGACATCGACGAGCCGGAGGAGGACGGTCCGGCGGCCGGTGGCTACGAGGCCGGCCAGGACGGCGGTCACCCCGCGGACCCGGCGGGCCGCCCGCCCGCCGACCCGAGCGGGCGGGGCCCGGCCCGGCGCCGCGGCGCGGTACCGCTGGTGCCGGGCGCGGTGCCCGACTCCAACCGGGAGACCCACACCAGCATGCGGGTGCCGGACGCGGACGAGCTGGCCGGCGGGGCGCACGGCACCGCCCGGACGCCCCGCGCCGCCGGCCAGCGGCGGGCCGGCTCGGCCCGCAACCGCACCGTCTCCGCGGCGGTCCGGCGCCGCCGGGTCAGGCTGGGGGCGGCCGCGGCGGCGGTGGTCGCGATCGCCGGGCTGGGCTACCTGGCGTTCGGCGGCGACGACGGAGGCGAGCAGCCCAAGGAGGGCACCGAGCACTCCGCCCCGGAGAACCCCGGCACCCCCTGAGCGCACCCCCTCATCCGTGGATTCCCAAGAGAACCCCCAGGTCAGCACCGTACGGACAGCTGTCAGGCGCCCTACCGCCGGGTCGGCGGGGCCGCCCTGGCGGCCCCGCCCGGGAGGGCCCCGCGCAGTGGGGCGGGGCCGGGCCGGGACAGGTTTCCCGTCACAGCCGTTACGCTGGTCCCGTGGCAGTCGTCGATGTATCCGAAGAGCTGAAGTCCCTCTCCTCCACCATGGGGTCGATCGAGGCGGTCCTCGATCTGGACAAGATGAGGGCCGACATCGCCGTGCTCGAGGAGCAGGCGGCGGCGCCGTCCCTCTGGGACAACCCGGAGAACGCGCAGAAGATCACCAGCAAGCTCTCCTACCTGCAGGGGCACCTGCGCCGGATCGAGGAGCTGCGCAGCCGGATCGACGACGTCGAGGTGCTCTTCGAGCTCGCCGACGCCGAGGACGACGCCGACGCCCGCGCCGAGGCGCAGACCGAGCTGGAGTCGGTGCGCAAGGCCGTCGAGGAGATGGAGGTCCGCACCCTCCTGTCCGGCGAGTACGACGCCCGTGAGGCGCTGGTCAACATCCGCGCCGAGGCGGGCGGCGTGGACGCCGCCGACTTCGCCGAGCAGCTGCAGCGGATGTACCTGCGCTGGGCCGAGCGGCACGGCTACAAGACCGAGGTGTACGAGACCTCCTACGCGGAGGAGGCCGGCATCAAGTCGACCACCTTCGCCGTCCAGTCGCCCTACGCCTACGGCACCCTCTCCGTGGAGCAGGGCACCCACCGGCTGGTCCGGATCTCGCCCTTCGACAACCAGGGCCGCCGCCAGACGTCCTTCGCCGGCGTCGAGGTGCTCCCGGTGGTCGAGCAGACCGACCACATCGAGATCGACGAGTCCGAGCTGCGCGTGGACGTCTACCGCTCCTCCGGCCCCGGCGGCCAGGGCGTGAACACCACCGACTCGGCGGTGCGACTCACCCACCTCCCGACCGGCATCGTGGTCTCCTGCCAGAACGAGCGCTCGCAGATCCAGAACAAGGCCACCGCGATGAACGTCCTCCAGGCCAAGCTCCTCGAGCGCCGCCGCCAGGAGGAGCAGGCCAAGATGGACGCGCTCAAGGGCGACGGCGGCAACTCCTGGGGCAACCAGATGCGTTCGTACGTCCTGCACCCGTACCAGATGGTCAAGGACCTGCGCACCGAGTTCGAGGTGGGCAACCCGCAGTCGGTGCTCGACGGGGAGATCGACGGCTTCCTCGAGGCGGGCATCCGCTGGCGCAAGCAGCAGGAGAAGTAGTCGGCGGTCGGGCGGCGCCCCGCGCCACTGCCCAGGGCCCGGCCTCGCGCCGGGCCTGAGCCGATCCGAACAGCCGCAGCCGGGGCTGAGCCGAGACCAGGTCGAGGCCGAGTCGGCACAGCGCCCCGCGGCGTACCGGCTCCCACGCCGCAGACACCACATCCACGGTGCCCCGCGGCCCGGCCGCGCGCAGCGGCCATCCGGCCAGGAACCGCCGGTGCGGCAGCCGTTGAGCGTGCCGCTCCCCACCACCGCCAGCCCCTTTTTCGTCACAGTCGCGTACCCGTATGGCTGTCAAGCCCCCGCATACGGGACATCTCGTACGCAATGCTCTTGACGGGTTGTCGGAAACTGGGAAAGCTGACGCGCGGCATGCGTATCTCTGGGGCGCGTGTGATGGGGGGCGCCGGACCGCCGCATGGCCGGGTCCGCGACCCAGAACCCCCGCAGGCCGATGCCCCGAGCGCTGCCCTATAAACCAGCTCAGCTACTGGGGGTAGCAGGCAGATGACGAAGAAGACGCGGCTGCGGGTCGCGCGGATCGCGGCAGGTGCGGTGATCGCGGCCGGCGCGTCCCTCACCGCCGCCGGTGCCGCCTCGGCCGCCGGAATCGACGTGGGCATCGGCGGCACGGCGGCCCACGCCAGTGTCGACCAGAACGGCCTGAACGTCAGCGCGGTCAAGGCCCCGGACGACGACCCGTCCACCATTCCGACGGACCCGCCGACCACTCCGACGGACCCGCCCACCATCCCGACGGACCCGCCGACGAAGCCGACGGACCCGCCCACCAAGCCGACCGATCCGCCGACCAAGCCGACGGACCCGCCCACGAAGCCGACGGACCCGCCGACCAAGCCGACGGACCCGCCGACGAAGCCGACGGA
>NZ_SRID01000524.1 GCF_004684805.1 Streptomyces palmae | reverse complement strand
CCCTCGTCGCCACGTCCCAAACCCACCGTGTCCGCCACCCGGAAGACCCGGCCGCGTACCAAGCCCTGGTCAGCCGCCTCCTGCTCGCCCGCCCGCAGTTCGTGCAGGTCCTCCGGGTAGACGCGGGCCCTCACGTCCTCGATGGTGCCGCCGAAGGCCTCCGGATCGGAGCCGAGCACCCGACATGCCTCGTCGTCCGCGACGAACTCCCCCGTGTCCAGATTCCAGTCGATCAAGCCGACCCGCACCGCGTGCGGCTCCCCGGGCAGCCGCACGCTCACCGGCTCCCCCTCGTACTCCACCGGCCAGCCCTGCTCCGCCAGCTCGGCCAGCGCGGCGCCCATCGCCCCCGCCGCCGCGGCGACCGCGTCGAGGTCCTCGCCGGAGGCGGACTCCGCGGCGGGCGACCACAGCACCACCAGCACCCCCACCGCCTCGCCGTCCACCCGCAGGGGCCGGTAGTCGGAGGCGAAGTGATAGGGCAGGCCGACCGACATCTGGGGGTAGCGGCGCATGGTGTCGCCCTCGTCCGCCAGATGGATCGGGATGCCGGTGCGGTACGCCTCGGCGGCGGGCAGTGCGCCGCTGACCGGCAGCCGCCACAAGATCTTGAGCACCGTGCGCGGCACCCCGGCGACCACCGCCAGCACCAGTGAGCGCCGGTCCCGGGAGCGCAGGTAGATACCGCCGCCGTAGCCGCCCGCGCGGCGTACCGCCTCGTTCACATGCGGTGCCAGGACGTCCTCGATCCCGGCCCGGCGCCCTGCACCGGCACCCGGGCCCGCCGCCCGCCGCCCGCCGGGCCGCGGCGTCGCCTCACCCATCTCGCGCCCTCCCGGTACGAAGGCACATGTCTCCTTCTCACCAGGATGTGCCAAGCCCGCGCGGTCGGCGCGCCGGACCACCCCACCCGCCGCACGCGCTGACCAGCCCCTCCAGCAGTGATCACCTGTGCCGCACCGGGAACCGGCGCCACCACGGCACGGGAGTCGGAAGTGGTCGCGCCGTCCCTTGCCGACACGCATGCTCGGGCAGACCCGACAGGTGAGCAGCCGGTCGTCACCCCCGGACCCGCACCCGCCTCAGGAGTGGGAGAACGCGAGATCAACCAGTTCGTCGACGCGCACGTGCCGAATCCGCAGCCGGCATCCCGATCAGGGACACCTCACTCACCTTCGTCCTCGTAACTCTCGAACCAGTGGCTGTCGAAGTGGCGGGCCGTGGAGAAGGGGTGCTGCCGGTCGGTGAGCATGCGGTGGATGAACTCGCTGGTCGTCCCGTCGAAGCGCACCCAGGAATCGGGGATGTCCTCCCTGCCGAGGATGGGCCACCGGTCCGGGTCGGGGCCCTCGGTGAGCCAGAAGAACTGGTCGGCCTGCTCGGTGCTCGCCCACCGCAGCAGCCCGCCGGGGGCCGGGTAGAGCCCGTACGGATCCCACAGGCCGCTCCGGCTGCCGGCCGCCCACTCGCTGAGCCGCTTGGTGTGCCGGACGATGTCCGAGCCCTCGAAACAGGCGCCGGGTACGTGGATCTCGAGGTAGCCGTCGAACGCGCCGTGCCCGAAGAGTTCGACAAGGTGTTTGTAGTCGCTGGGCAGGGCCGTGCCGAGCCGGGACTCTATCTCCGGCCAGTCGTGGGTACGCGCGCGGGAGGCGTCCTGCCCCGTGACGGCGACGACCCTCTCCACCCAGGAGGCCGCCTCGGGTGTGTCCACCGCCGGGTTTCGCCCCTCCGCGACGAGCACCACGGGCCGTATGCCGTCGTCGAAACGTGCGGCACCGCACCCGATCCAGCGCCCTCCGTGCGCCCACGCGCGCATCTCGACGACCCGCTCGCCGAAGGGGGCCAGCAGGGGGAGCCCCGTGCGCCGGGTGACGGTGGGATCGGCGTATCCGTCCGTCGCGAGGTCGCGCGGCCGCCCGAAGTGTTCGGTCAGGGCCCTTTGGATCGCGGGGAGGTCGGTCAGGTCCCACGGTGCCAGCAGGCATATGTGGCCCGCCGGGTGCCCCGCCTCCTCACACCGCAGATCGCCCGGATCGGCCCAGGCCAGCCGCTGGACGGCTGTGAGGACCTCCTTCTGCTCCCGGTGTTCGTGTGCTGCGTCGCTCATGGCGGGCATTGAAGCGGATGGCACTGACACCGGCGCCGGATTCGCTCACACCCCCAGGTGGTGCGTGGCGAGGACTGCCGGCACAGCCGTCGCCCTCGATGATGCCGGTGACAGGTGACAGGGGTGTCCTGTGTGCCTCATCTGCTCTTGCTCTCGATCGCTTTGTCCCGATCGCGAGCGACGCTGGTCACGTCGAGGAGCAGACGGAGAAGAGGCGACTTCCCAATGCCGACTGTCAAGCCCGGTGGGCCCTACTCCTCGGATCAGATCGCTACCCGGGTAGGCAAGGCATCCGTCCTCCCATAGGCGAGTACCTGAGCGAGGGTTTCCCGGAACCGGGCCACATCTTGCGCCGGTGCCTCAATGACAGCTTCGATTTCGCTGTCCTCCAGCCGAAGGCTCTCCAGTGCCTCGGGGTCCAGCACGACGCGAAGGACATTGCCCTCCATGACGGCTTCGCGCACGCAGCCGTAGGCCGTCCCCTGCCCAGCTGTGACCAGGCAGTGAGTGTCCATCCCCAGCTCGACCTCCTGGTCGTCGGGATCTTCCTCGCCTGACATGAACGACAGGATGAAGCCGCTGCCGTCCTCGGTCTCCGAGAGGCCGGCTTCGGTGAAGTAACCGTCGGGATCGATCTCAACTCCGGCGACGCGGGCAGTGAATCGGAATGTCATGAAGAGCTTCTATCAAGGCGGTCGGACAGGGAGCGGATGCGGATGTCTGCACCACGAGGTCCAAGGAGGGGCTGTTTCAGACCGTTCCTTACCGGGCCAGCGGAGCCGGTGCCGTGGCTGCTTGGATGTCGTCCTAGGCACCAGCGACTGGGGCGGTCTGAAAGGGGGTGTGGTCGCGGATCACGGCCCACAGAACGTTGACGCGTCGGCGGGCGAGGGCGATGACGGCTTGCTTGTGCCCCTTGCCCTCCTTCCTCTTCCGGTCGTAGTAGGCCTTCGAGACCGGGCAGAAGAAGATGCTGACCTGGGTGGAGAGCTAGAGGGCGCGTTGGAGGCCGCGGTGGTAGCGGCGGGGCCCGCGCAGGTTGCCGCTGGCTTTTCCGGAGTCCCAGGGGACTGGGGCCAGTCCGGCGAAGCCGGCGAGGCGGTCGGGACTGGCGAAGGCGCTGAGGTCGCCGCCGGTCGCGGCGATGAACTCGGCGCCGGTGGTGGGGCCCATGCCGGGCATGCTGAGGATGATCTCGGCGTCCCGGTGCTGGCGAAAGCGGGCTTCCCCGGGAGTACCGCCGTCTCCCGCCACACGCGCTACGAACTCGCGCCCGGTACGGCTTTCGCAGGTCCTTGGCCCACGCCGCCTCGGGAGAGGTCGAGCATGCCTGCACGATCGCCGGAGAACTCTTGGGAGTGATGCCGGCCGTGCCCTCGGCGACGGTGAACAGCGACGTCCGGCGTCTCGCGCGGGAACTCTCCCGGTTCCGGAGCAACCGGGCCGTACGCGATCTGCAGCCGGCGCTGGCACGGGTGCTCGCCCCCGCACACGACTGACACCCCATCCACGACCGGCACCGGCTCGAGTCGCCCGGCTCGCCGGACCACCCGGTCCC
>NZ_SRID01000523.1 GCF_004684805.1 Streptomyces palmae | reverse complement strand
TTTTTTTGGTCAGACCGCGACCACCGAGATTTACACTTATGCGTTCGTCGTCTGCGTCAGATGTGGATAAGAGACAGCGGGCGCGGCGGGCGGCCCATCAAGAGAACCCCCTGGGGGAGCGCGCCCGCGAGCAGGAGGCCCGCACGGGAGCGGCCCCGCGAGGAGTGGAAGAGAGCGGATGGGCGAGCGCGGCAGGCGGCAGCGCGGGCAGGGCCGACCCGATGGGCAGGCCGGGCCGGACGCACGGGAGTTGCTGGAGCGGGTGCTGGGCGCGGTGCGCTACGCCGCCGAGGACGCCCTGGACGACGCGCTGGACGCCGGCGCCTCCGCGCTGACCGCCGCCGAGGATCAGGACGCGGTGGGCCGGGCCCTGGTCGCCGCCGCCGTCGCGGACGTACGGCGCTGCTGGGAGGGCGGCTGGCTCCCCGCCGACCTGGTGCGGATGCTGCGCCGGGAGCGGGGTGCCGACCCGGTGCCGTTCCTGGTCGACATGATCGCCGCCGAGGAGCGGGACCGCGCCGGCCGCCCGGGACCGGGCACCGGCGACGAGCGCTGGGCGGAGCAGCTGCGCGAGTTGGAGGCGCGGATCTGGTGGGAGGGCGACGGCGGCTATCTCGCGGCGCTGGCCGGGCGGGCGCGCGCCGGCCGCTTCGAGACCGCCGGCCGGGTGCTGGACGTGCTGCGGGTGATCCACCGGCTGCCCCGGATCCCTCCGGTGGCCCCGCGCACCGCGCACCGGCCGGTCGGCGACCACCGGATGCTCGGCCGGATCCGCGCGCTGCTGGCCAAGGCCGAGTCCACCGGCTTCCCGGAGGAGGCCGAGGCCCTGTCGGCCAAGGCGCAGGAGCTGATGGCCCGGTACAGCGTCGACGAGGCGCTGCTCGGGGCGGCCCGCGGCGCCGCCGGGGGCGAGGGGCCGGGTGCCTGCCGGATCGGGGTGGACGCGCCGTACGAGTCGGCCAAGGCGCTGCTGCTGGACGCGGTGGCCGAGGCCAACCGCTGCCGTGCGGTGTGGTCGTCCGAGCTGGGCTTCTCCACGGTGGTCGGCTTCGAGGCCGACCTGGAGCTGGTGGAGATGCTCTACACCTCGCTGCTGCTCCAGGGCACCACCGCGATGAACCGGGCCGCCGACCGGCACCACGCCCGGGGCAGGTCCCGGCGCACCCGGGACTTCCGGGAGTCCTTCCTGATCGCCTACGCCGGCCGGATCCGCGACCGGCTCACCACGGCCACCCGGCAGGCCACCGAAGAGGCGGTACGGGAGCGGGCACACGGCCCCGGGCTGGACACGGCCGCCGAGGCGCTGCCGGTGCTGGCCGCCCGGGAGGTGGCGGTGGGGGAGGCCGCCGAGCGGATGTTCCCGGCCACCACCGCGCACCGGCTCAGGGGCCGGGACGCGGCGGGCTGGGAACAGGGCGAGGCGGCGGCCGACCGGGCCGACCTCGGCTGACGGGGTCGGCCGCGGCGGGACCCGGGCGGGGGTGTCCGAGGTCCCCGGCATTGAGGCGCGGAGGCAACGGTGCCTCCGGATCCCCCGGGGTCCCCCGGAGCCTTCCAGGTCCCTCGGCATCGGGGCGCGGCGGACAACGGATCCCAGGGTTCCTCCGGATCCCCCGGATCCCCCGCGGCCGACCGGAGGTCAGAGGCCGATGATCGCGGGGTCGTGGGCCAGGGCGCGCAGGGAGTCCTGCGGGGAGGCGACCAGGCGGCGCTCGGCCAGGTCGAGGATGCCGCCGACGCTGGTCAGTTCGGCGGCCAGGGTGCCGTCCGCCTTGTGGATCCGCTGCTCGATGGTGAAGGTCTTGCTGTCCTCCTTGTGGAGGACCGCGCAGCTGACGTCCACCTCCTCGCCGGCGTGCAGTTCCCGGCGGTACTTGATGGTGGTCTCCAGGTTGACCGGGCCGATGCCCTTGTCCAGCAGCGACTTCTGGGTGATGCCCGCCGCGCGGAACAGCTCCCAGCGGGCGTGCTCGGCGTACTGCAGGTAGACGCTCATGTTGAGGTGGCCCTGCGAATCGGTCTCATAGCCGCGGACCGTGATCCGCACCGAGAACGGCTGTGTCACCGTGATCCCTTCAGTTTCAGGAGGTAGACCCCTCCCGCCGTGCCCATGTATTGGTACTCCGCGTCCGGGTGGAGCTGGCGGGCGTAGTCCGCCATGTCCTGCGGGGTGCGCGGGGGGTCTTCGTGAAACGCCAGGTAGTCCGGTGTGATTCCCCTGGTGTCGCCCACCCAGAACACCCGGCAGCGGTGGGCGAGCCGGCTGATCGGGGGCACGTTGGCCTCCACCGAGGCGCCGTCGGGGATGGTGGCCAGCAGGTGTTCGGCCGCCCGCACCGAGTCCGGCTTGCGGTAGGTGTCCGGCACGGTGAGCCCGTACAGCGGCAGCGAGCTGCTGAGGGCCAGCGCCGCCCCGGCCACCGCCACCGGGAGTTGGCGGGCGTAGCCGCTCAGCCAGGCGCGCGGGCTGCGCCGGGAGCGGTCGCAGGCGTCCACCAGGGCCAGGAAGACCACCGGCATCAGCACCGCGTTGTAGTGCCAGTCGGTGCCCCAGTAGTGGTCGTCGTGCGAGACGAACCGCCAGCCCAGGGTGGGCAGCGCGGCCAGCAGCAGCGGGGAGCGCAGCGCCAGCAGGCCGGTGGTGGGCAGCAGCACCCAGGCCAGGGTGCGCAGCGCGGTGTCCAGCGGGATGGTGGCGGTGGTGGTGCCGCTGTCCATCTTCTGCCAGTAGTCGTAGGAGCCGCCGCTGTTGAAGGCGGGGATGATGACGCCGAGCGCCACCGCGGCGGCGATCACTCCGAAGCCGATCAGGCCGATGGCGGTCAGCGACACCCGGCTGTCCCGGAGCCGCCAGGTGCGTATCAGCATGATGGTGCCGATGGCGGCCACCGTGGCTCCCATGTCCTCCTTGACGAGGACCAGGGGGGCGGCCCACAGCGCGGCCCTGAGCCAGCGTTCGGCGAGTACCGCCTCCAGGGCGAAGGCGAGCAGCGGCACGGCGAAGCAGATCTCGTGGAAGTCGAAGTCCACCGCGCGTTGGACGCCCCAGGAGAACCCGTAGGCGACGCCGATGAGCAGACCCCGGCCGCGGCCCAGCAGTCGGGCGGCGATCCGGGTGACCGGTATCGCGGAGAGCGCGAACAGCGCGGCCTGGGCCACCAGGAGGGTCACCGGTCCGGGGAACAGCCGGTAGAGGGGGGCCAGGAGAGCGGTGACCGGGCTGAAGTGGTCGCCGAGTATGTTCGCGCCGGGGCCCTTGAGGTCGGCCACCGGGGCCTTCAGCTGCGCGTAGCCGCGTATCGCCTGCTCGAAGATGCCCAGGTCCCAGGACATGGTCTCCATCCGCCGGTAGCGGCAGACGGACAGCGTGGCGTAGGCGGCGAACAGCCCCAGTGCCAGCCAGTACGGGTCCAGCACCGGCCGGCGCAGGGCGGCGGCCCGGTCGCTCAGCCGCCGCCGGCCCGCGGAGCCGACATCGGCGGGGCCGGTGTCGGTGGTGGGGCCGGGGGTGGATTCGGCGGCCGTGTCCATCCAGGGTCCTTATCGTGTGGGCGTCTGTGCGAAAAGATACGCGAAGGGGGCCGGCGGGAAATGGGGAGCTGGTTGACGCGGCGGAGGCGGTTCGGGGCGACACGGGTGGCCGTGGGGCTGCTGGCCGGGGCGGTGCTCACCGGGTGCGGTGG
>NZ_SRID01000522.1 GCF_004684805.1 Streptomyces palmae | reverse complement strand
GGTGGGTCCGCGGCCGCGCCAGGGCACGCCTGCCGCACGGCACCGCGCACCGAGGCGTCGGCCGGATGGGGACGGGAGACCTGGCGTACCCGGCGGATCGAGGGGGCGCGGCGAAAAGCAACGTGCCCGAACCCTCAGCGCCCGCCGGGGCGGCGACTCAGCAGCGGAAGGTCTGCAAGGTGATGGACAGTTCGCCCGAGAGGGACACGCCGGCGCCGGACCGCTGGGCGGCGGTGGCCGCGGTGGCGGCGTACCGAACCGGTGTTCCGGGGCGTCCCGCGTCGCATTCGCACACGGAACCGTGTTTGCCGTGCGGGGCGGGCACCGCGAGCGGGACGTGGCTGGGCCGGCGGCCCTCGAGGTCCCGCTCGCCGGTCGGCAGCACTTCGACGGTGCGCGAGGCCGCGGTCCGGGAGGCGTCGGTGTAGCTGCTCCCGACGCTCTGGCCGCCACGCGAACTCGACTGCGCCACCGCGGAGTTCGCGGCGGAGTCCAGGATCAGGAAGGCGGCGAGCAGCGCGGCGACGGTGACCATCACCATTCGGCACGCACGCGCGATCGCCGCCATGGTCGCCCCCCTCCGGCGCACCTCGACTTCCGGTCCTCATTCTGTCGGGAGTGCGGCGTCGATGTGCGGCCGTTGCGTTACGTACGTGTAAACGGGGAGTCAGCAAAAGGGATGGATCAGTTCCGTTCGCCCCGGCGGACGCCGTCGCGAACGAGCTCCCGCCACGCGCCCGCGAGGGCGGGGATCGGCCCGCGGGGCACCGGTCGGTGCCCCGGCCGTGTATCGCCACCCGGACGCTCGGGCCCCGCCGCCACCTGGGGTGCGAGGATGAGCGGGATGCCGTCCGGCGGCGGCCGGAACCCTTGGCTCCGCACCCCGCCCCACCGTTCGGCACCCGGTACGGACCCTGGCGCCGGCACCGACGCAGCACCCGTACGCACCACCGCACAGGCACCACATCGGACGAGGTGAACGACACCATGGCGCAGAAGGTCGCCGTGCTCGGCACGGGAAAGATCGGCGAGGCACTGCTCAGCGGGATGATCCGCGGCGGCTGGGCCCCGTCCGACCTACTGGTCACCGCCCGCCGCTCGGAGCGGGCCGCCGAACTGCGCGCCCGCTACGGCGTCGAGACGGTTTCCAACGCCGAGGCCGCCAAGGCCGCCGACACCCTCATCCTCACCGTCAAACCGCAGGACATGGCCGCCCTGCTGGACGAACTCGCCCCGCATGTGCCGGCCGGGCGGCTGGTCATCTCCGGCGCGGCGGGCATCCCCACCTCCTTCGTGGAGGCCCGGCTGGCCGCCGGCATCCCGGTGGTACGGGTGATGACCAACACCCCCGCCCTGGTGGACGAGGCGATGTCGGTCATCTCCGCGGGCAGCCACGCCACCGCCGAGCACCTCGCGCACGCCGAGGAGGTCTTCGGCGGCGTGGGGAAGACGCTCCGGGTCCCGGAGGCGCAGCAGGACGCCGCCACCGCGCTCTCCGGATCCGGACCCGCGTACTTCTACTTCCTGGTCGAGGCGATGACCGACGCCGGGATCCTGCTCGGCCTGCCGCGCGACAAGGCCCACGACCTGATCGTGCAGGCGGCCATCGGCGCCGCGGTGATGCTGCGGGACAGCGGTGAGCACCCGGTGAAGCTGCGGGAAGCGGTGACCAGCCCGGCGGGCACCACCATCAGCGCGATCCGCGAACTGGAGCGGCACGGGGTGCGCGCCGCGCTCATCGCCGCCTTGGAGGCCGCCCGCGACCGCAGCCAGGAACTCGCCTCCGGCAACGGCTGACCCGCCGGGGTGGGGTGCGACCCCGCACGGCCTGGCCTCGTCCGGTCCGGCGGGCCCCAGCCGGCCCGGTGCGGGGCGCCCCGCACCGCTGGTGATCGCCCGCCCTGCGGGCGCCCCCGCACCGCGACGACCGTGTGCTTGGGGCCCGGGCGCCCGGCGACCGCACCGCCGGCGCCCGCCCCACGGGACGTCAGCCCGCCGCGGCCACCAGCTCCTCCGTGGTCACGACCTGCGCGAACCGTCCGCCGTGCAGGGACACCGCGGTGGCCCGGGCGAGCTCGTCCGCGGTCGCGGTCCAGCCGAAGGGGCCGACCAGGTCGAAGGTGTGCATCGCGTCCAGCGGGAAGAACACCTCGTAGCCCAGGTTGCCGCCCATCCGCGCGGTGGTCTCGTTGCACATGTTCGTCTGGATCCCGACGATCACGATCTGCTGACGCCGCGCCTCCCCGGCGCCCCCGTCCGCACCCTCCGCGCCCAGCCCCCGCAGCCAGGCGTCCAGGTCCGGCTCTCCGTAGAACGCCGAGTTCACCGACTTGGTCACCAGTACCTCGGGCCCGCTGCCCTTGCCCCGGCGCTCGGCCACGAAGTCCTTGAGGTCGTTGCCCGGGTGGCCGGTCCGCAGCGGGGACCGCGAGTCCGCCGAGTCATGCCGTACGAAGACGACCGGCCGGCCGGACGCCTGCCAGGTGTCGATGAGCCGGGCGATGTTCTCCTCGGCCTCCGGATTGTTCCGGCGTCCCCAGTACTCCTCCTCGAAGCCCTTCTGGACATCCACCACGATGAGCGCCGCGTTCTCCATGATTTCCATGCCCTCCATGCTGCTCGCGGCCGCACGACCCGCACAGTGGCAGCAATGCCGCGGTTCGATGGATTACTGCCACACCCTCCGCCGTCCGGCCGTCCCCCGATCGCCGGGCTTGCCACACTGGGCGGCATGTACCGCGTGGCACTGACCGCCTTCCCCGGCATCCGCCCCTTCGACGTCTCCGTGATCACCGAGGTGTGGGGCATCGCCCGGGAGGCCCGCGGGGTACCCCCGTTCGAGTTGGGCCGGGCCGCCGCCGAGCCGGGCCCCGTACCGATGCCGGGCGGATTCAGCCTCACCCCGGACCGCGGGCTGGACTGGCTGGAAGAGGCCGATCTGGTGGTCGTCCCCGGGGTGGCGGACCCGGCCGTCCCGGTAGCGGAGCCGGTGCTGGACGCGCTGCGCCGGGCCCACGCCGCCGGAACCCCGGTCGCCTCGCTCTGCGCGGGGGCGTTCGTGCTCGCCCGGGCCGGTCTGCTCGACGGCCGCCGCGCGGTCACCCACTGGTACCTCGCCGAACGTCTCCAGGAGGCGTACCCCGCCGTCCGGGTGGAGCCGGACGCCCTGTTCATCGAGGACGGTGGGGTGTGGACCTCCGCCGGCACCGCGGCCGGGATCGACCTCTGCCTCCATCTGGTCCGTACCGCCCATGGCGCCGAGACCGCCGCGGCCATCGCCCGCGCCATGGTCACCGCGCCGTTCCGCACCGGCGGCCAGGCCCAGTTCATCGAACGCCCCACCCCGGCCGCCGACCGGGACGCCGACGCGCTGGCAGCGGTACGCGAACGGGCGCTGAACAGGCTCCACGAACCGCTCACCGTCTCCGACCTGGCCGGCTGGGCGGGCATGTCCCCCCGTACCTTCGCCCGCCACTTCACCGCCACCACCGGCACCACTCCGATCCGGTGGCTGCTGGAGCAGCGCCTGGCCGCCGCGCAGAAGCTCCTGGAACGCACCGACCTGGCCATCCCCGAGGTGGCCCGCCGTACGGGCTTCGGCAGCGAAGTCACCATGCGGCAGCACTTCGCCGCCCGCCTGGCCGTCAGCCCGCGCGACTACCGCGCCGCGTTCTCCGCCAAGCCCGCCCCCGCCTGAGCCC
>NZ_SRID01000521.1 GCF_004684805.1 Streptomyces palmae | reverse complement strand
GCCCGGCACCGCACCCCTCGTCAGCCCCCCTCCCGGAAGGGACAATGGCCGGATGACGGCCGGACGCTGGGAGTTCTGGATCGACCGTGGCGGTACGTTCACCGATGTCATCGGGCGCCGTCCGGACGGCCGGCTGGTCACCCGGAAGGTGCTCTCCCACGACCCCGGCCGGGACCAGGACGCGGCGGTGGCCGGCATCCGCGCGATGCTGGGGCTGGGGGACGGCGAGCCGGTCCCCGCGGATCAGGTCTCGGTGGTGAGGATGGGCACCACGGTGGCCACCAACGCGCTGCTGGAGCGTACCGGCGAGCCCACCGTGCTGGTCGTCACCGAGGGCTTCCGGGACGCCCTGCGCATCGCCTACCAGAACCGGCCGCGCCTGTTCGACCGGCGCATCCTGCTGCCGGAGGCGCTGTACGACCGGGTGGTGGAGATCCCCGAGCGGCTGGACGCCCGCGGCGAGGTGGTGCGACCGCTGGACCCGGCCGCCGCCACCGAGGCACTGCGCACCGCTCACCGGGACGGCTTCCGCAGCGCGGCCGTGGTGCTGCTGCACGGCTACCGGCAGCCCGCGCACGAACGGGCGGTCGCCGCCGCGGCCCGGGACCTCGGTTTCACCCAGGTGAGCTGCTCGCACGAGGTCAGCCCGCTGATGAAGCTGGTGCCGCGCGGCGACACCACCGTGGTGGACGCCTACCTCTCGCCGGTCCTGCGCCGCTACGTGGACCGGGTGGCGGCCGAACTCCCCGGCATCCGGCTGATGTTCATGCAGTCCAACGGCGGGCTGCGGGAGGCCGCCCACTTCCGGGGCAAGGACGCGGTGCTGTCCGGCCCGGCCGGCGGGGTGGTGGGAATGGCACGCTCCTCCGCCGAGGTCGGCCACCGGCGGGTGATCGGCTTCGACATGGGCGGCACCTCCACCGACGTGTCCCACTACGCCGGGGAGCTGGAGCGGGTCTGGGGCACCGAGGTGGCAGGGGTGCGGATGCGCGCCCCGATGATGGACATCCACACCGTGGCGGCCGGCGGCGGCTCGGTACTGCACTTCGACGGCCGCCGCTACCGGGTGGGGCCCGACTCGGCGGGCGCCGTCCCCGGCCCCGCCTGCTACCGGCGCGGCGGGCCGCTCACCGTCACCGACGCCAACGTGATGCTCGGCCGGGTGCAGCCGGACCACTTCCCCGCGGTCTTCGGGCCGCACGGCGACCAGCCGCTCGACGCCGAGCTGGTCCGAACCCGCTTCACCGAGCTGGCCGCCGAGATCACCCGCGCCACCGGTGACCGCCGCGGCCCCGAGCAGGTGGCGTCCGGCTTCCTGGACATCGCCGTGCTCAACATGGCCAACGCGGTGAAGAAGATCTCCGTGCAGCGCGGCCGGGACATCACCCGCTACGCGCTGACCAGCTTCGGCGGCGCGGGCGGCCAGCACGCCTGCGCGGTGGCCGACGCACTCGGCGTGGACACCGTGATCGTGCCCCCGCTGGCCGGCCTGCTCTCCGCGTACGGCATCGGGGTGGCCGACGCCACCGCACTGCGCGAGCAGGCCGTGGAGACCGAGCTGACCGAGCAGGCGATGCCCCGCATCCGCGCGGTCTGCGCCGAGCTCGACGAACGCACCCGGGCCGAGCTGCACGCGGAGGGCGTACCGGAACACGCCGTCACGGTCGCGGCCAAGGTGCAGTTGCGCTACGCGGGCACCGACGCCGCGATCCCGGTACCCCTGGACTCGGCCGAGGCCATGACCGAGGCGTTCGTGGCCGAACACCGCGCCCGCTACGCCTTCACCATGGACAAACCGCTGGTCGCCGAGGCGGTCACGGCGGAGGCGGTCGGACCGGCGGAAGGCGCGGGAGCCGGCACCGCCTCCCAGCCGCCGCCCGAGGGCGAGGGCGCGGCGCGGCCGGCGGCCACGGTGCGGATGTTCGTCGGCGGTCGATGGCGACCCACCCCGCTGTACGAGCGGACCCGGCTGCGCCCCGGCGACCGGATCAGCGGACCCGCGATCATCGCCGAGCCGGACGCCACCACCGTGGTGGACCCCGGCTGGCAGGCCGAAGCCGCGCGGTCGGGGCATCTGCTGCTCACCCGCGCCCGCCCGCGCCCGCACCGCAGCGCGGTCGGCACCGAGGTCGACCCGGTGCTGCTGGAGGTGTTCAACAGCCTCTTCATGGCCATCGCCGAGCAGATGGGCGTACGACTGGAGAACACCGCCCACTCGGTCAACATCAAGGAGCGGCTGGACTTCTCCTGCGCGCTCTTCGACGCCGGCGGCAACCTCATCGCCAACGCCCCGCACATCCCGGTCCACCTCGGCTCCATGGGGGACTCGATCAAGGAAGTGCTGCGGCGCAACGGCGACCGGATGCGGCCCGGTGATGTGTACGCCATCAACGACCCCTACCACGGGGGCACCCACCTGCCCGATGTCACCGTGGTCACCCCCGTGTTCGACCGGGCGGGCCGGGACCTGCTCTTCCTGGTGGCCTCCCGCGGCCATCACGCCGAGATCGGCGGGGTCACCCCGGGCTCCATGCCGGCCTTCAGCCGCACCGTGCAGGAAGAGGGGGTGCTCTTCGACAACTGGCTGCTGGTACGGGACGGCCGGCTGCGCGAGACGGAGACCCGCGCACTGCTGGCCGCCGGACCGTATCCCTCCCGCGCCCCCGAGGCGAACCTCGCCGACCTGCGCGCCCAGATCGCGGCCAACGAGAAGGGCATCCAGGAGCTGCACCGCATGATCGAGCAGTTCGGCCTGGACGTGGTGCACGCCTATATGCAGCACGTACAGGACAACGCCGAGGAGTCGGTGCGCCGTATCGTCGCCGACCTGGCGGACGGCTCGTACCGGTACGAGACGGACAGCGGGGCGGTCATCCAGGTCGCCCTGCGCGTCGACCGAGCGGCCCGCGGCGCGGTCCTGGACTTCAGCGGCACCTCACCCCAGCAGCCCGGCAACGCCAACGCACCCAGTTCCGTGGTGACCGCGGCGGTGCTCTACGTCTTCCGCACCCTGGTCGCCGAGGACATCCCGCTCAACAGCGGCTGCCTGAAGCCGCTGGAGATCCGCATCCCACCCGGCTCCATGCTGGCCCCGGAATTCCCGGCCGCCACCGTGGCGGGCAACGTGGAGACCTCGCAGGCGGTCACCGGGGCCCTGTACGCGGCACTGGGCGTCCAGGCCGAGGGCTCCGGCACCATGAACAACCTCACCTTCGGCAACGACCGGGTGCAGTACTACGAGACCGTGGCCAGCGGCTCCGGCGCGGGCGACGGCTTCCACGGGGCGGACGCGGTGCAGACCCACATGACCAACTCCCGGCTCACCGACCCCGAGGTGCTGGAGTGGCGCTACCCGGTGCGTGTCGAGGGCTTCGCGATCCGGCACGGCAGCGGGGGCGCGGGCCGCTGGCACGGCGGCGACGGCGTCACCCGGCGCCTTCGCTTCCTGGAGCCCATGACCGTCGCCCTGCTCGGCAACCACCGCCGGGTACCGCCCTACGGCATGGCCGGCGGGTGCCCGGGGGAGTGCGGCGCCAACCTCCTGGAACGCGCGGACGGCACCGTCCAACCCCTCGCCGGCTGCGACACGGCGGACGCCGGCCCCGGCGACACCCTGGTCATCCACACCCCAGGCGGCGGCGGATACGGCCCCCCGCAGAAACGGGACGAGTAGGCGTCCCCCAGGCCGCGAGTACCCCGCCCCCTCCCGCGCACCAGGGA
>NZ_SRID01000520.1 GCF_004684805.1 Streptomyces palmae | reverse complement strand
CCATCCCTCCCACGTCCCACGTCCAGACCGGCCCGAAGGAGTCCATGGATGTCCGCCGTCCAAAGGCGTCTGGCCCGCTTCAACCGCACCTTCGCCAACCGCGTCGTCGGCCCCGTCCTGACCCGGATGCCCGGGTTCGGCGCCATCATCCACCGAGGCCGCAAGTCCGGGCGCGCCTACCGCACCCCGGTCAAGGTGTTCAAACGCGGCCCCCACTACGTCATGTCACTGCCCTACGGCCCCCAGTCCGACTGGGTACGCAACACCATCGCCGCCGGCGGCTGCGAACTGCACACCCGAGGCCGCCACATCCGCCTGCACCAACCCCACGTGTTCACCGACCCGCAGCAGACCGTGGTACCCGCCCCGCTCAGGCCCCTGCTGCGCCGGTTCAAGGCATTCGACTTCATCGAACTGCGCCCCGTCGAGACACCGGCGACCGAGCCGGTTCGGCCATGACCGCGCCCGCTGACTGGAGACTGCTGTGCCCCACTCCGAGTGGATCACCGTCACGGCGATCGGCGGCATAGCCCTGATCCTCGCCCTGACGGCGGTCGTCACCGCGCTGTGCCGCCGCGTCAAACAACCCGCCGTCATCGGCGAGATCGCCATCGGTATCTGCCTGGGACCGAGCCTGCTCGGCCTGCTGCCGGGCGACTGGCCCCAGCGGCTCTTTCCCGCCGAGATACGCCCGCACCTGGGCGTCGTCTCCCAGGTGGGCCTGCTCCTGTTCATGTTCATCATCGGCTGGGAGTTCGACAGCGGCGCCCTCAAGGGCCGCTTCCGCTCCACCGGCACCATCTGGATCAGCTCGTTGGCACTGCCCATGGCCCTCGGCATCGGGCTCGCCTGGTTGATCTACGGTTCGCACGACGTCGTCAACGGCCGCACCGTGCCGTTCACCGAGTTCGCCCTCTACCTCGGCGTCGCCATGTCGATCACCGCCTTCCCGGTCCTGGCCCGGATCATCACCGAACAGAACCTGCAGTCGACCCGGACCGGCACCCTGGCCCTGGGCCTGGCGGCCGCCGACGACCTGCTCGCCTGGTGCATGCTGGCCGTCGTGGTCGCCTTGACCACCGCCTCCGGCACCGCCGGGTTTCTGACCGTCATGGCCTGGTCGGCGGTCTACCTCGCCGCCATGCTGTGGCTGGTGCGCCCCGTGCTCGCCGCGATCAGCGGCCGGTTGAAGGTCGCCCACACGCCGTACGTCGCCGTGTTCACCGCCGCGGGCGCGTTCGCGTCCGCGTTCGTCACCTCCCACATCGGCATCCACGCCATCTTCGGGGCGTTCATGTTCGGCCTGGTGATGCCCAGGCGCCGCGACAGCCTGCTGCACCGGGTGGCCCTGCCGCCCCTGGAGGCGGCCGGCAAACTGCTGCTGCCGGTCTTCTTCGTGGTCACCGGCCTGTCCGTGGACCTCACCACGCTCACCGCCGGCGGCGTCGCGCAGACCGGCGCCATCATCGTGGTGGCCTGCCTGGGCAAGCTCGGCGGCGTCGCCCTGTCCGCACGCCTGACCGGCATGGGCTGGAAGGACGCCACCGTGCTCGGCGTACTGATGAACACCCGCGGACTGACCGAACTGGTCCTGCTGAACGTCGGGTTGAGCCTGGGCCTGCTGACGGTGCAGCTGTTCTCCGCGATGGTGCTCATGGCGCTGGTCACCACCGGCATCGCGGCGCCCGTCCTCAATCTGCTGCTCCAGGACCGCACCGGACAGACCCTGGTGGCGACCGAGGACGCCCACCCCGGCGGCACCGGGGCGGCGGGCGTCCGCCCCGACGTCGCCGAGGCGGCCGCCGGCCACGGCCACAGCACGAGCTGAGGCCCGCCCCAGGTCAGTCCTCCTCACCACCAGGCCGCACACTGGACAGCTTGTCCGGGTTGATCACCGCGTAGATGCCCCGCACCTGGTCTGTCTCGGGCTGCAGATCCATCACCAGGACCGCGTACGGCGAGTCCTCGGAGAACACCACCGCCGACGGATCGCCGTTGACGTGCCGGTAGTGGATGTCGATGTCCTGGGGCGCCCGCCCGGCGTAGCCCGCCAGCAGCCGGCACACCTTCTCCCGGCCGATGACCGGACGCAGGCCCGCGGTGCGGACCTTGCCGCCGCCGTCGGTCCACATGGTCACATCGGGCGCCAGCATCTGCATCAGGGCATCCAGGTCGCCACCGAGAGCGGCGTCGATGAACCGCTCGGTGACCTGCTGCTGCACCTGCGGATCGGCCTGGTAGCGGGGGCGGCGCGCCTGTACGTGGGCGCGGGCCCGGTGGGCGAGCTGGCGCACCGAGGAGGAGGTGCGGTCCAAGATGCCCGCGATCTCGGCGTGCTCGTAGCCGAACACCTCGTGCAGGACGAACACCGCCCGCTCCAGCGGGGAG
The DNA here is from genome assembly GCF_004684805.1 of Streptomyces palmae. Classification (GTDB taxonomy): domain Bacteria; phylum Actinomycetota; class Actinomycetes; order Streptomycetales; family Streptomycetaceae; genus Streptomyces; species Streptomyces palmae. The sequence goes on along the minus strand of NZ_SRID01000520.1, from coordinate 1,342 downwards.
AGGGTCTCCAGCACCACCATCAGCGCCATGGACACCGACTCGCCCTGCAGCGCCCGGTGGGCGGCGTCGGCGGTCGGCTGCTCGTCGGCGACACGGCCGACCAGCGGTTCCGGCAGCCAGGGTCCCACGTAGGTCTCACGGCGCCGCTTGATCGCGGCCTTGCGGCCCAGGGCGTGGTTGACCGCGATCCGCACCAGGTAGGCCCGCGGGTTGTCGATCTCCTGGTGCGGGGAGCGGCTCTTCTTCGCCGACCACGACAACCAGGTCTCCTGCAGGACGTCCTCGGTGTCGGCGACCGTGCCCAGCAGGTTGTAGACGATCGAGAAGAGTAACTCGCGGTACCCGACGAAGACCTCCGTCGAGGCTTCGACGGAGCTTGCCGTGTAGTCGCCCGCCGGACTGTCTGACATCGTGCGCCTCCCCTGTCAATGAGCTCGGACCCCAGACGGCTGAAGCCGCGGGAAATGTGACATCCCCACCACAAATGTGATCCATCTCGCAGCTATGGGTTTCGTGTCACACCCAGCCATGGCCGACCCCTCTCATTCGCGAGGCAACCCGGGCCGCAAGGCGTGGGGAGCTCGCCAGGAAGGGACCAACCCCCGCTCGCGACAGCACGACACCCACCCGCCGACCGGCCCGAGACCGGTCACCCACGAAAGGCACAGCACACCATGGCAGTCGCACAGCAGGCCCCGATCAACTTTGCCGTCATGTACGCGACGCACGACGCCTTCCGACGCGACCTTCAGCGACTCGCCGCGGCGGTGGCCGACGGCCGCGCCGGAACCCCGCACGTACGGGACGGCTGGGAGAACTTCACCTTCCAACTGCACCTGCACCACACCGTCGAGGACTCCGACCTGTGGCCGCGGGTCGCCCGCGCCGTCGCCGGCCGACCGGCCGACCAAAAGCTCCTGCGCGAGATGGAAGCAGAGCACGCCCAGCTCGGCCCGGTCCTCGCCGCGGTCGACGACGGAATGACCCGGGGCGCCGCCGACCTGCCCGCCCGCGTCGCCGAACTCGCACAGGTCCTGGGTGACCACATGACACACGAGGAGAACGAGGCACTGCCGCTCATCCAGGACGTACTCACCCCCAAGGACTGGGACGCCTTCCGCGGCGCCATGGCCCGCAAACAGGGCCCCAAGGGCGCGGCCGTCTACTTCCCCTGGATCACCGACGGACAGAACGCCACCGAACGCAAGGCGTTCTTGGACACCATGCCCGCTCCGGTGAAGATCCTCAACAGACTCTTCTGGGAATCGAGCTACCGCAAGCGCGGAATGTGGGGGAGCTGACCAACCCTCCGGCCTGCCCCGAGCCCCGGCCAGCCCCGGCC
>NZ_SRID01000051.1 GCF_004684805.1 Streptomyces palmae | reverse complement strand
GCGCTGGGCAGGGCGGCGCCGGGTGGGCCTTCGGCCTCGATCAGCACCCGGGGCCCGGCGGCCGGGGCCTGGCGGCTGCCCGCTGTCCGTGCCACCGGGGTGAGCCGGCCGCCGGCCACCCGGTAGGCGGCGTCCTCGGCACCGGCCAGCCGGCGCGGGTCGTGGTCGACGAAGACCACCGTGCCGCCGCCGGCGACACGTTCCGCGACCGCCCGGTCCAGCTCGGCCCGGGCGGCTTGGTCGAGTCCGGTCCACGCCTCGTCGAGGACGAGCAGCCCGGGTTCGGCGAGCAGTGCCTGGGTGACCGCCACCTTCTGGCTGGTGCCCTTGGACAGCTCGGCGAGCGGCGTGGCGGCATGCCCCTGGGCTCCGAACCGCTCCAGCCACCGGGCCGCCGCGTGCTCCGCCGCCGCCCGCCCCAGACCGTGGATCCGGCCCATGTGAGTGAGGTAGCCCAGGGCGGTGAACGGCAGTTCCACGGGGAAGCGCTCGGGTACGTAGGCGGTGCGCGGGCGTCCGGTGATCCGGCCCGCGCTGGGCGCGTCGATACCGGCCAGCAGCCGCAGCAGGGTCGATTTGCCGCTGCCGTTGGCACCCTCGATCCGCAGCAGCGTGCGAGGGGCGAGTTCGAGGTCGACACCCCGTAGCACCCAGGGCCCGCCCAGCCCGTAGCGGCGTCCGACTCCGCGCAGTCTCATGGCTGTTGACCCTATGCGCGCCGCCCCCGACCGGGCACGCTCCCCCCTCGCCGCGGTGCCGCCGGTGGGCGCCTCACGCGGTCGGCAGTCCGTATCGGGGCTTCGGCAGGCTGGCACACTGGACCGGTGACCAGCTCTGACGCCAGTGATACCAGGACCGACGGCACCGACCGGGAGACCAGCCCGTTCCGGCACGAGGAGACGGACCGGGACGCGGCACCCCAGTTCGTGCTGCCCCTGGTGGTACGAATCGAGAAGACCGCTCCCCCGGCCAGGACCGACGCGCTGGAGACCGCGGCCCGCGCGGTGCTCACCCTGCTGTCGGACGAGCGCGCCACCGACCCGGACGGGGAGTGGGCGCAGGCGGTGCGCGACTGGCAGGACGCCCGGATCCGCAAGGTGGTGCGCCGGGCGCGGGGCGGGGAGTGGCGGCGCGCGGAGGCACTGCCCGGCATCACGGTCGCCGGGCGCGCCGCGCAGGTGCGCGTGTTCCCGCCGGTGCCGCTCGACGGGTGGCCCAAGGATCTGGCCAAGCTCCAGGTCAGCGGTACCGAACTGGACGACCCGGAGCCGGTGGCCGAGCCGGACGCCGACGCCCCGGTGCTCTGGCTCAGCCCCGACCTGCGGATGTCGGCCGGGAAGGCGATGGCCCAGGCCGGACACGGCGCCCAACTGGCCTGGTGGGACCTGACCGAGCGGCAGCGCGCCGCCTGGCGGGAGACGGGGTTCGCGCTGTCGGTCCGTACCGCGGATCCGGCCCGGTGGGCCCGGCTGACCACCGCCGGGCTGCCGGTGGTGCGCGACGCCGGGTTCACCGAGATCGCGCCCGGCTCCTGCACGGTGATCGCCGACCACCCGGCCCTGCGCGCGACCCGCGCCTGAGGGCGGCCGGAGGGCGTGCCCCGCGCCCATCGCACCGCACGGGGCACACCCTCCGCCGGCCGCCCGGGACACCGGCGCGGCACCCGGTCCCGCCGGTGTCCGGTCACCGTGTCGGGAGCGGGCGGTCAGAAGCGCAGCACCGCCGCGATGCGGTCGTGCGCGGCCAGCGTGCCCTCCGGCACGAAGACCACCTCGCTGCCGGCGTCCAGCGCCGCCTCGATGATCTCGTCGACGATGTCCTCCATGACCTGCGAACCCAGTTCGGCGGTCGCGGTCTCCGGATCCACCGGGACCAGGTGCTCCTCGGTGACCCGGACCGTGCGCTGGTAGTCCTCCTCCACGGCGAGCAGGTCGATCCGGCGCTCCTTGACCACCTGATAGACCTCGTCCAGCCCGGCGGCGAAGGTCCGGCGCCCCTGCGCCTGGTCGATCCGGGTCAGCACCCGCTCCGCGTCCCGCGCCGACTGCTCGGCACGGGCCTCGGCGACCACCTCGGTGAGCGCCGAGGCGGGCCCGCCGGTCAGCCCGCCCTTGACGATCCTGGCCACCGCCGCCTTGGAGGCGTTGCCGACGTCCTCCAGCAGGCTGAGGGCCGGGGTGGCGCCGATCAGGTAGAGCGGGCGCGGATCCGAGGCCAGCAGCTTGTCGATGAAGCCGTCCACCTGCCGCATGTACATCCGGGCGATCTCGCCGCCGTACGGGTCAAGGGGCTCGCCGGTCCGCTGCAAGCGTTCGGGGTCCGGCTCCACGGTGGGGGGCGTCGCGGGGAAGCCGTGCGCCTTCTCCTCCTGGAGGTTCCCGTCGCTGCCGCTCCACAGCGTCGTCCGGTCGGCGGCGACCACCAGCACCCAGTAGGGGCGGACCCGTTCATGGGCGGCCACCAGGTTGCGGGTGAGGTAGGTGTCGCTGAAGACCACGCGCTCCGGCGTGGACCGGGGCAGGTACCACAGCTGGTGCTCGCCCGGGGTCGCGAAGACCGCCAAGCCGTCCCCGAAGTTGCGGGGCTCGACCTCGGCCAGGGCCTGGTCCAGCTGCTCGCTGATGCCGAACCGGGCCTCGCGGGACACCTCGGGATCCACCTCCAGCCGGCGCTTGGCCTCGGCGACGAGGTTGCGCAGCCGGACCGAGTCCGGCGTGGTGGCGGGCGTGGCGCGCCGGTCCGTGGGAAGGGTGACGGTGACCGCCGGGTAGGGCCGACGCTCGCGCAGCTCGGCCAGGGTGCTGGATGTCAGATCAGTGGTGAGCATCTCTGCCTCTCGACGATGGCCTCTCCAGCAGGATCGCCCAGACCCGTCGGCCCCGCATCACGGAGTGGCCGGGGCGGAACGCGCGAGGTGCCGCCTGGGCCGTCCAAGGGCCGCGGTCCCCGCGCCGAGCGCTCCCGGCAGCGCCTGCGGAGGGCGGGTCCCGATGGTGACGGGCCCGGGCGGCGAGGCCCCGGTGGCGCCCACTGGAGCCGCCCCGGAGGCGGCCCGGAGGCGGTCTGGGCTTCGCACCGGTGCCCGAATACTGAGCTCCTGTGTGAAGGCGTGGTAATGCTTCTGTGATACTGGTCGGCCCAGCCGCATGAGGTTGGGTTCGGGATCGGTGCCGAGGGGCGGGACACCTTGAAAGCGTTGCGGGCGAAGCGCGTGTACGGCATAACGGCGCTGGTCGTCGTGGCTGTCGTGGTCGCGTTGGTCATGTCACTGACCGGCGGCGGAGGCGACTCCCAGGACGACTCGCAGCCGGAGGCACCGCGCCGTCAGAACATCCGGCCGGACCGCAAGACCCCCGCGCCACCGAAGAAGGCGGACAAGTACGCCAACTGGGACGGCAAGGTGAAGGTGCTGGGTGACGGCTCCACCGCCTACACCGGCCCCCAGCCCGGACAGCCCAAGCCGAAGAAGCTCAAGCCCGGTGAGAAGCCGCCGCAGTTCGTGGTCTTCTCCTGGGACGGCGCGCTGGAGAACCAGGACCACCTCTTCTCGCACTTCCGGAAGGTCGCCGAGGAGAACGACGCCGATATGACGTTCTTCCTGAGCGGCATGTACCTGGTGCCCAAATCCAAGCGCGACCTGTACCACCCGCCGCAGCACAAGCCCGGATCCGCCGCCATATCCTTCGCGACCGACGAGCACATCCGGGAGACCCTGGAGCAGTTGCGCGGCGCCTGGAAAGAAGGAAACGAGATCGGCTCGCACTTCAACGGCCATTTCTGCGAGGCGAAGGGCGGCGGTGACTGGAGTACGCAGGAGTGGGAGAGCGAGATCCGGCAGGCGTACTCGTTCGTGAAGAACTGGAAGACCAACACCGGATTCACCGACATCGACCCGCTGCCCTTCGACTACGACGTGGAACTGGTGGGTGGCCGCGCCCCCTGCCTGGAGGGGCAGAAGAACCTCATTCCGGCGATCAAGTCGTTCGGCTGGCGCTATGACGCCAGTTCCCCCGGCGACTTCCAGATATGGCCGTCCAAGATCGACGGAATATGGAACTTCCCGCTGCAGCTGGTGCCCTACCCGCACAGCGAGAAGCAGGTCCTGTCGATGGACTTCAACTTCCTCTACAACCAGTCCGGGGACAGCACCGAAGGCGACCCGGCCCGTTACGCGGAATGGGAGAAGCTGACCCGGGACGGCTATCTCAACGGATTCCAGCGGGTATACCACGGCAGCCGTGCACCGCTGTTCATCGGGAATCACTTCGAGACCTGGAACGGCGGCATCTACATGCAGGCCATCGAGGACGTGATGAAGAGCGTCTGCCGGCGCCAGGACGTGCGGTGCGTGTCCTTCCGGCAGCTGGCCGACTGGCTGGACGCCCAGGACCCGCAGGTGCTGAACAAGCTGCGGATGCTGGACCCGGCCGAGTCACCGGACTGGGGCACCTATCTGAAGTGACCGCGGCAGTGACCGCGGCCCGAAGCGACCGCCGGGCCGAGCAGGAACGCGCCGGGGCCGGTTCCGTACAGCTGTACGGGACCGGCCCCGGCGCGTTCCTGGCCCATCCGGCGCGCTTCCCCGGCCCCGGCGCGTTCCTGTGCCGGCCCGGCGTACGTCCCGGATCCGGCCCGCCCGCGAGAGCGCGGCCGCCGAGCGGTGGGCCCGGTGCGCCCGGGCCCACCGACCCGCTACGGAGCCATCTGCCCCTTCTCGGCCTCCTGGACGGTGCCCGCGGCCTTCATGTAGTCGGTCCAGATCTGGATCGGGTAGTTGCTGCCCACCTGTTCCGGGTCCCTTCCGCCCAGTCCGTCCAGCGGCAGCAGCTCCTGGGTCTTGGGGTCCAGCCGGGAGAGCGAGACGGCGGTGGAGAGCTGATCGGTGTAGCCGACGAACCAGGCGGCCTTGTTGTCCGGCGCGGTGCCGGGCTTCCCCGCCGCGCCGGGTGCCGCCTCGGCCGCCCGCTTGGCGCTGCCGCCGCGCACCGCGCCCTGGAGCGCCTCGCCGACCTCGGTGGCCACCTGCGGGCTGAACACCCGGCTGCCGCCCGGCTTCTCCAGCTCCACCCGGTCGCCGTTGCGGGACAGCGAGGCCACCGAGTACGGCGCCCGGTGCACTCCCCCCGCGGCGAACGTCCCGTAGGCGCTGGCCATCCGGATGGCGCTGGGGGTGCCCGTACCGAGCGAGAAGGCCGGCACCCGTGAGCCGCTCAGGCTGCTGGGCAGCAGGCCCGCGTCCACCGCGGCCTGGCGCACCCGGTCCAGTCCGACGTCCATGCCCAGCTGGATCATCGGGGTGTTGATGGACTGCTCCACCGCCTTGCGCAGGGTGACCTTGCCCCAGGACCGGTCCCCGTCGTTGGAGCCGCGCACGATCTTGCCGCTGCGGTCCCAGTACGGCCCCTCGGGCGTGTGCACGGCGACCTCGTCGTCCCCGTTGTAGACGGTCTCCGGCGAGACCGGGGTGCGCGGGCCGCCGCGCTCGCGCAGCACCCCGTCGCGGAGTGCGGCGGCGTAGACGAAGGGCGTGAACGAGGTGCCGGCCGGCACATTGGAGGCGTTGGCGTCGTTGAAGCCCTGCTTGAGGTAGTCGGGGCCGCCGTAGAGGGCGGTGATGCCGCCGTCCGGGGTGATCGAGGCGGCACCGATGCGCACATTGCGGTCGGCCGTGCGCAGCTTGGGGTCCAGCTGCCCGCGCGCCTTCTCCACGGCCTGGGTGAGCGCCTCCTCCTGGGGCTTCTGGAAGGTGGTGTGGATCTGGTAGCCGCCCAGGTCGAACTCCGCGTCACTGATGTCGGTGTGCGAGGCGACATAGGCGCGGGCGGTCTCCACCAGGTAGCCGGTCTGACCGGTCAGTCCGTCCGGGCGGGGCGGGGGGATGGGCTCCGGGAACTTCTTGTACCGGGCGCGCTCCTCGGCGGAGAGCCTGCCGATCTCCACCATCCGGTCCAGCACCCACGACCAGCGCTCCACGGCCCGGGAGCGGTTCTTCTCGCTGATCGCGGGGTCGAAGGAGCCGGCGCCCTTGAGCAGGGCGGCGAGGAAGGCGCCCTCGCTCGGGTTCAGTTCGGAGACGTTCTTCCCGTAGTAGGCGTTGGCGGCCCGCTGGATGCCGTACGTGCCGCGTCCGAACCAGCTGGTGTTGAGGTAGCCCTCGAGGATCTCCTCCTTGCTCAGCTTGTCGTCCAGCTTCATCGCGATGAACATTTCGCTGACTTTGCGGGAGAACGTCTGGCGCTGGTTCAGGTAGGCGTTCTTCACATACTGCTGGGTAATGGTGGAACCGCCCTGGGTCTCGCCTCCGGTCACCATCCGGGTGACCGCGCGGGTCATACCGCTGATCGAGATACCGCTGTCCGAGTAGAAGCTGGCGTTCTCGGCGGCCAGCACCGCCCACTGCACCTTCTCCGGCACCTTCTCCAGTGCGATGTCCTGCCGGTTCACCGGCCCGGTGCGCGCCATTTCGGTGCCGTCCGCCCAGTAGTAGACGTTGTCCTGTTGGGTGGCGAAGTCATTGAGGTCTTCGGGTATCTCGGTCTGCCAGTAGACATAGCTGAGTGCGGCGATCAGTCCGCTCAGGCAGAACACGAAGAACAGCGACATCTGGCGCCAGGAGGGCAGCCAGCGCCGGACGCCTCTCTTTCGGGTACGCGGATAGTCCAGGTGCAGGCGTTGGAAAGCCCAACGGCGCACCGCCCAGCCCTTCGCCGACGACGACGGCTTGCGGCGGTGCCGCGGACGCCGGTGTGTGCCCGCCTGGTGGTTGCTGCCCTGCACGTTCCCCCCACGCTCCGCATTCGCGCGGCTCGGAGTTCTCCTGTCGTTCCCCCCGGACGGTCTGACCCTATGCCCACTGGAGAGCGTCTGTCGCCGGACGGCCCTTCATGTTGTAGCAAGAGGACACCCGGCAAAATGATTCGCCCTCCCCTCCCCTCTCCCGGCACAGTTCGCCGTTATGGACCGACAACTGATGAGCTCCATCGCGCACCGGAACCATCCGATCGCCGCCCCTCTCGACGAAGCCTCGATACGCACCCTGCTGGAGCACGCCCTCCCGCGGGGCGAGGGCCGGCTGCTGGATGTGGGGTGCGGCTTCGGGGCCTGGCCGGTACAGGCGCTGACGGCGTATCCCGCGGTGCGCGCCGAGGGGGTGGACGTCTCCGCGGCGGCCCTGGAGCGGGCGGAGCAGGCCGCGAAGGAGGCAGGGGTCGCCGACCGGCTGGCGCTGCACCGGTGCGAGGCGGCGGCATACCGCCCGGAGCACCGCTTCGACGCGGTGCTGTGCGTGGGCTCCACCCATGCCTACGGCGGGCTGGTACCCACCCTGGCGGCCCTCCGGGAGCATCTGGCGCCCGGCGGCACGGCCCTGGTGGGCGAGGGTTTCTGGGAGCGCGAGCCGGACCCGGCGGCGCTGACCGGCCTGGGAGCCGAGGCCGAGGAGTTCAGCGACCTGGCGACCACCGTGGACCGGGTGCGGGCGGAGGGCTGGACCCCGGTGTACGCGCACGTCAGCTCGCTGCGCGAGTGGGACATGTACGAGTGGTCCTGGACCGGTTCGCTGTCCCGCTGGGCGCTCGACAACCCCGACCACCCGGACAGCGCCGCCGCGCTCGAGGCCGCGGACGAGCACCGTGCGGGCTGGCTGCGCGGCTACCGCGGCGTGTTCGGCTTCGTCAGCCTGGTGCTGCGGCGCACGGCGGACTGAGCCGGAGGAGGGGCGAGGGGCCGTGACCGCCCGGCGGCCACGGGCCCGGCTCCGGTCCCGTCCGCGACCCACCGGTACGGGAACCCCGGCCCGCGCTGCTCCGTTCCACAGAGTGAGGCCCCGCGGCATCCCCCCGATCGCGGGGCCTCACCCGTGCACCCCGGCCGGTGTCCACCGGGCGGACAGGGAGCCCGGTACGGCACGCGCCGAAACCGGGGGCGCCGGGCGGGCTTCAGCGGCGCAGCGCGGTCTCCTGCTCCATGTGCGACAGCTTCTCGGGGTTGCGTACCGCGTAGAGCCCGGTGATGAGGCCGTCCTCGACGCGCATCGCCAGCACGGTGTCGACCGCCTCGTCCTCCCGCAGGATCAGCGCCGGGTAGCCGTTGACCTGTGCCGGGAGCATCGAGTAGGCGCCGATCCGGCCCAGCGCGGCGGTCAGCAGCCGGCCCACCTTGGCGGCCCCCACCACGGGCTTCGGTACGGCCCTCTTGATCCCGCCGCCGTCGGCCAGGTAGACGACGTCCGGCGCGAGGATGTCGAGCAGGCCCTGCAGATCGCCGGTGTCGGCCGCCCGCTGGAAGGCGTCCAACGCGTTCTGGGTCGCGGCCCGGGAGACGGCCCCGCGCGGCCTGCGCGCCGCGACGTGCGACCGTGCCCGGTGCGCGATCTGCCGGACCGCGGCCGGGCTCTTGCCGACGGCCTCGGCGATCTCGTCGTGGCCGAGGGCGAACACCTCGCGCAGCACGAAGACCGCCCGCTCCACCGGTGCGAGCGTCTCCAGTACCAGCAGCATCGCCATGGAGACGCTGTCGGTCAGCTCGACGTCCTCGGCCACGTCGGGCGCGGTGAGCAGCGGCTCGGGCAGCCAGGAGCCGACGTAGGACTCCTTGCGGCGGCCGAGGCTGCGCAGCCGGCCGAGCGCCTGACGGGTGGTGATCCGGACCAGGTACGCACGCTGGTCCCGCACCGTGCCCAGATCGACGCCCGCCCACCGCAGCCAGGTCTCCTGGAGGACGTCCTCCGCGTCGGCGGCCGAGCCGAGCATCTCGTAGGCGACGGTGAACAGCAGGTTGCGGTGGGCGAGGAACGCCTCGGTGGCCTCGTCCGGCCGGTCGCCGCGGCTGCTGTCCCTGCCACGGTCCTCGGGTGCGGTGTGCGGCGTGCCGGCCATGTTCGGCTCCTGTTCGCTCTCGACGGTGTCGCCCATCAGATGCCGGACCCCGCCGTTGTGTGACACCCGGGCCGCGTCGGATTCCCGCTGCCCGGCTCCGGGGTGCGGCGGCGGGGAGGCGCTGGGGGGTGTGGGTCGTATACCACCGGCACCGCCGCCGGGCTGTGTCCCGCCTCACACGGCGGCACTGTCACAGGGATCGGCCCGCCGGGGTCTTGTGTTCGTTCGGTGCGCGACCACGAGTGAGGACACCAGCATGAACGCCCGGTTCAACATGTTCGAGAACGAGATCGCCCTCAAGTTCGGCAAGCGGTTCGCCAACACCAACCTGGTGCTCGAGCAGTCGTCACTGCCCAAGTCCACGCGGGAGTTGGTGTCGCTGCGGGCCAGCCAGATCAACGGCTGCGGCTGGTGCGTCGACATGCACACCAAGGAGGCGGCGGAGGCCGGGGAGACCGCGGTGCGGCTCGCCCTGGTCGCCGTCTGGCGTGAGTCCACCGTGTTCACCGAGGCCGAGCGGGCCGCGCTGGCGCTCGCCGAGGAGGGCACCCGGCTCGCCGACGCCCACCAGGGCGTGTCCGACGAGACCTGGGCCGAGGTGCGCGAACACTACGACGAGGACCAGGTCGCCGCGCTGGTCTGCCTGGTCGCCCTGATCAACGCGGCCAACCGGCTCGCCGTGATCGTGCACCAGCGGGGCGGCTCCTACCAGCCCGGCATGTTCGCCTCGTTCGAGTAGACGGCGGTCGCCGGCGGGCCCGGCCCGGATCACCGCGATCCGGGCCGGGCCCGCGTGTGCCGGGGCGCGGCCGCGGCTCCCCGGTGCCGGTCCCCCGGCAGGCCGTAGCGGTGGAAGGCCCATGCCGTCCGCGGCGCCGCGGATCGAGGCCGCGTGTGCCGGGCCCGGAAGCTCAAATGAAGCTCTGAACCGCGGCTGCCCGAGATTCGTCCCTTCCCAGCGGGGTCATCACTCTCGCACGAACGAAAGGGGGGATTCGCCATGCGCCTGGGAACCGGGATCGGCTGGCGACCGGAGATAGCCGACGACATAGCGCGGCTGCCCGGGATCGACTGGGTCGAGGTGGTCTCGGAGAACATCTGCCCCGGCCACCTGCCCGATGCCCTGCGGCAGTTGCGCGATCGGGGCACCACCGTGGTACCGCATGGTGTGTCGCTGGGGCTCGGCGGCGCGGCGCGGCCCGACGCGCACCGGCTGGCGGCCCTGGCCGAGCGCGCGGAGGCGCTGGGCGCGCCGCTGGTGACCGAGCACATCGCCTTCGTCCGGGCCGGCGGGCCGCTGGCCTCTCCCACGCTCTCGACTCCGCTCGAACACGGGGGACCTCCGGTCGTCGAGGCCGGGCACCTGCTGCCGGTGCCGCGCACCCGGGAGGCGCTGGACGTCCTGTGCGCCAACGTCCGTATCGCGCAGGCCGAGCTGCCGGTGCCGCTGGCCCTGGAGAACATCGCGGCCCTGTTCCGCTGGCCGGACGAGGAGCTGACGGAGGGGCAGTTCCTCACCGAGCTGGTGGAGCGCACCGGGGTGCGGCTGCTGGTCGACGTGGCGAACCTGCACACCAACCACGTCAACCGCGGCGAGGACCCGCTGCTGGCGCTGGACACCCTGCCCACCTCCGCCATCGCCTACGTGCATGTGGCCGGCGGCGTGGAGCGGGGCGGGGTGTGGCACGACAGCCACGCCCACCCGGTGTCCGCCCCGGTGCTGGACGTGCTGGCCGAGCTGTGCGCACGGACCACGCCCCCGGGCGTACTCCTGGAGCGCGACGAGGACTTCCCCGACTACCGTGAGCTGGCGGCCGAGTTGGACACGATCCGGGCGGTGACCGAGGGCGCGGCACTGAGCGCGGCGGTGACGGCCGCGACGGAGCTCGCCGAGGCCGGGGCGACGGCACGGGCCGGGCGTACGGCATCGACCACGGGCGGTACGGCGGGCGGCGCACGCGCGACGGGCTCGCCGGGGCGGGGCCCCCTGCCGGCCATCCCGGCGCCCCGCTCGCCCCTGTCCGACGGACGGGTGCGGCGTGGCGGGGCCCTCGACGAGGACGGTGCCGGGGCCGAGGCCGGCACGGCAGCCGGCGCGGGGACCGTCGGAGCCCGCGAGGGCACCGGTCGGGCCGGTGCGGGCGACAGGCCCGCCGCCGGAACCCCGACCCGGCACGGGGCCCCTGACGTGGCGCCGGACGTCCCGGACGCGGTGCGCGCCCGGCTCGCGCGCGCGCAGACCTCGCTGCTGTCCGCCCTGGTGGCCGGCGCCCCACCGCCCGAGGGCTTCGACCGCGCACGGCTGCGTGTGCAGCACCGGGCGCTGGTGGCGAAGCGGGCCTCGGTGGTGGCCAAGGTCGCCCCCGAGCTGCCGGAGATCCTCGGCGACGCGTTCGGCGGCACCTTCTCCGCATACGCTGGGGCGCGTCCGATGACCGGCGGCTACCGCCGCGACGCGCTGGCCTTCGTCGAGTACCTGCTGGCCGTCGACCCTCCGCAGGATCCCCAGGTGCGGCAGCGGCTGCGCACCTGGTGGCTGGAGCGGTCCGGCCCGGCGCCGCTGCCCACCGGCCGTATGGCCCGACTCGCCCGTGCCGCCCTCGACGTACTGCGCAGGAGATGATCCGTCATGGACACCTGGATTGTGGCAACCTACCTGGTACTGCTGGCCTGCTCGGTGGGCCTGGTGATCGGCACCACCACCTCCCGGACGCGGCACCGGTCCGGTCGGCCGGACGAGGTGCGCAATGTGCTGGAGGCGGCGTTCCTGGCCGGAGGGCCGGGGAGGGTCGCGGACACCGTGATCTGCACCATGTGCGAGGACGGCCGGCTGGCCGCGGCCGATCCGGGGGTGCTCGCGGTACGGCGGTCCGAGGCCCGGCATCCGGTCGAACGCGCCCTCCTGGACATCCTCGGGCGTGCTCCGGACGGCCGGCTGGCCACGGCACGCCGGATGCTGATGCGCAGCCCCGAGGTCCAGGCCATCGGCGACCGGCTCGCCGAGCGCGGGATGCTGGTGCCGCCGACCGCCGGCCGGCTGTGGCGCGTGCTGGGCCGAATACAGTCGATGGGCTGCACGGTCCTGCTGGTCGTGGTGGCGGTCAAGCCGCCTGGCGGCGGGGGCTCGGACATCCCCGCCTTCGTCAAGGTGATGCCGGGTGCGTTCGTGGCCGCCCTGGTGGGCGTGGTCTGCTCCGTCGTCAGCCAACGCCGGATCACCCGGGCGGGCCGGACGGCGCTGGCCGGCTACCGGCGCGCCCGGCTCGTCTCGGTGCCGCCGCCCGGCCGGCGGTCGGGCGGCGCCGGGGGCGTCGACATCGCGATCCTGGTGGCCCTGGTCGGTGTCGCCGTGCTCGACGACGGCCTTCCGCTGCGGGACGAGTTGCTGCGGGCGCAGGGATCGCTGGCCGGCAGCTCCAGCTCGTCATCGTCTTCGTCATCCTCGGCGGCGAGTTGTTCGACCGGTGACACCTCCACCACCTGGTGCGGCTCCTCCGACGGCGGCAGCTCCTCCTGCGGAGGGGGTCCGTCCTGCGGTGGCGGCTCCAGCTGCGGAGGGGGATCCAGCTGCGGTGGCGGCTCCAGCTGCGGAGGGGGCTGCGGCGGGGGCGGCTGCGGCGGCGGCAGTTGAGCCGAGGGTGCCGCCTTCCGCGTCCACCCCGTGGAAAACCCATGGCGTGGCGGAGTTCCAGGGAGTAGAACTCCGCCATGCTGTGGTTGCTGTTCCTCCTCGTCGCCTGGGGTGCGGCGATACTGAGCTGCGCCCGGCTGTGCGTCGCCGCGATCAGCGCGGCCGACGGTGCGGAACTCCCCGGCGCGCCACCCGGCCGGAGCCTGGACCTGTACGAGACCGCGTTCCTCGCCGGTGGCCCGCAGCGGGTCAGTGACCTCACCCTGGTGTCGATGCACCGTCAGCGACGCCTGCTGCTGGCGCACACCGGCTGGGTCACCGTGGTCGACCCGGAGGGCCGGGACGACCTGGAGCGGTCGCTGATCTCCGCGATAGGGCCCGAGGGCCAGTCCCCGGTGCCTCCGGTACGGGCCGCGCTCGGCAGCGGGGACGCGGTGCGGGCGCTGGGCGACCGGCTGGTGGCCGCCGGCCTGGCGGTCCCGGCCAGGGCGCGCACCGGAGTGGCCGACGCGGTGCGCCAGGTACGGGCGGCCCTGGCGCTGGTGCTGCTCAGCGCGCTGGTGGCCCTGGTGATGGTCCCCCCGGCGGGCGGGGCGGCCACGGTGCTGCCCTGGTTCGCACTGCCGCTGCTGCTCACCGCCGGATCCCTGGCCATAGCGCGGGCCGAGGTGCACCCGTACACCCGCTGGGCCTCGCCGGCCGGCCAGCAGGTGCTGGGCCGGATCACCGTGCCCCCGCGCCCGCCGCGCTCCGCCGACGGCGCCGGCCGCCGCGCGGACGACTCGACCGCGCTGACCGCGCTGGCCGTGCACGGCACCAGTGCGCTGCCCGAACCGGAGCTCCGGGCGGCACTGCGCGGCGGCACCCCGGAACGCTGATTCCTCCCCTCCTCCCCCGCCCGGGCCGGGCACGGCATTGGGAGCATTGCCGACGACACCGGACGCTGGTGCTTTACTTCACCAATCATCGGACCAAATATCCCTTTTGTTGCGTACCGCATGAAGGGATGTCCTGTGAGAGCAGCAGCGCTGTACGGCGTCCTCGGCTCGCTGACCATGACCGCGCTCGCGGTCGCCCCGGCCACCGGCACCACGCCCGCCCCGCCGCGGGACGACTCCGCCGAGGCCCGAGGGGTGGCCGTGGCCGTGGAACGGGCCGAATTGCGGGGTATCGCCTTCGGCCCCTGCCCCGCCGTGGAAGACCTGCCCATCCAGGTGGAGTGCGGCACCGTGACCGTCCCGCTGGACTACGCGCACCCCGACGGCCGGCGGATCCGGCTCACCGTCAGCCGGGTGGAGGCCGGCGGCCCGAAGCGGCAGCGCCAGGGGGCGCTGATCTACAACCCGGGTGGGCCCGGCGGCTCCGGCATGCGCTTCCCCGCCCACGCCGGCGATCCCCAGTACCGCGAGCTGGCCGCCGCCTACGACTTCATCGGCTACGCCCCGCGCGGAGTGGGCCGCTCGGCGCCGCTGTCCTGCCAGGATCCCGCCGAGTTCGCCAAGGCCCCCAGCACCTCGCCCGCGCGCCCCTCCGCCGAGTACCAGCGGGAGCGGATCCGGCAGGCGCGCGCCTACGCGGCCGGCTGCGCCCGCCGTGGCGGAGCGGCCCTGCCGCACTACACCAGCCTGAACAACGCCCGCGACCTGGAGGTGCTGCGCGCCGCCCTCGGCGAACCCGGGCTGACCTTCCTGGGCGCCTCCTACGGGACCTACTTCGGCGCCCTGTACGCCACCCTCTTCCCCGGCCATGTCCGCCGGATGGTGCTGGACAGCGTGGTCAACCCGGAACCGGAGCGCATCTGGTACCGCGACAACCTGGACCAGTCGCTGGCCTTCGAGGGGCGCTGGGCGGACTGGCGCGCCTGGGTGGCCCAGCACGACGGGGTCTTCCACCTGGGACGTACGGCGCAGCAGGTGTCGGACTCCTACGAGCGGGCCCGGCAGGGCCTGGACCGCAAGCCGGCGGACGGCCGGGTCGGCTCCGGCGAGTTGCAGGCCGCCTTCCTCAAGGTCACCTACCACGACGCCTACTGGGAGCCCAGCGCCCGGGCGCTGGCCGCCTATCTGCGCGGGGACACCGCTCCGCTGGTCGCCCTGGCCGCGCGCGACCCCGAGGACGCCGTGGAGGAGGAGAACGGCAACGCCGTCTACACCGCCGTGGAGTGCAATGACGCCCAGTGGCCGACCGACTGGTCCACCTGGGACCGGGACAACACCGAGCTGGCCCGCCGCGCCCCCTTCGAGACCTGGGACAACGCCTGGATGAACCTGCCGTGCGCCTACTGGCCGGTGCGCGACCGGCAGCAGCCGCTCGACATCCGCACCGCCCCTCGCGAGCTGCCCCCGGTGCTGCTGCTGGCCGCCGAGCGGGACGCGGCCACGCCGTACGCCGGAGCGCTGGAGCTGCACCGCAGACTGGCCGGCAGCACCCTGGTCACCGAGCGGAACGCGGGCAGCCACGGCACCTTCGGCGGCCCCAACTCCTGTGTGAACAGCGCGGTGAACGCCTATCTGCTCACCGGCCGCACCCCGCGGCAGGACCTGTTCTGCGCGGGCCGCGCGGCGCCGCAGCCCTTCGGAGCAACCACCCGCGAGATGCGCCAGGCGCCGCAGCTGCCCGTCATGCCGCGCACCCCCTGACCCCGGCCGCGGCCGGTCACGCGACGCGCCCCCTGATCCGCCGTGTGGCGGGTCAGGGGGCGCGTACCCGGGACGGGTGTCAGGCCAGCCCGGCGACCAGGTCGGCGACGGCCTTGCGGCGGCCGGTGTAGAACGGGATCTCCTCACGGACGTGCCGGCGCGCCTCGGAGCCCCGCAGGTGCCGCATCAGGTCCACGATCCGGTGGAGCTCGTCGGCCTCGAAGGCGAGCATCCACTCGTAGTCGCCCAGCGCGAAGGAGGCGACGGTGTTGGCCCGCACGTCCGGGTAGCCGCGGGCCATCTTGCCGTGGTCGGCCAGCATCCGGCGGCGGTCCTCGTCGGGCAGCAGGTACCACTCGTAGGAGCGCACGAACGGGTAGACGCAGACGTAGTCGCGGGCCACCTCGTCGGCCAGGAAGGCCGGGATGTGCGACTTGTTGAACTCGGCCGGCCGGTGCAGCGCCATGTTGGACCAGACCGGCTCCAGCGCACGGCCCAGCCGGGTGCGGCGGAAGCGGTTGTACGCGTCCTGGAGGTCGTCCGAGACCTCCGCGTGCCACCAGATCATGACGTCCGCGTCGGCGCGCAGGCCGGAGACGTCGTAGGTGCCGCGCACCGTGACACCCTTGGCGTCCAGCTGCTCGAAGAGCTCGTCCACCTCTTCGGCGAAACCGGTGCGGTCGTCCGGCAGCGCCTCACGCAGCCGGAACACCGACCACATCGTGTAGCGGATGACCTCGTTGAGGTCCTTTGCCTTCTTCCCCGCGTTGGGAGTCCGGCCGGTGGTCTCGGTGTCTGGAGCAGTCATAACCCTATTCTCACTCTCCCTGTGCGACGGCCGGCGCCAGGGTCGGCAGCAGCCGCCCCGCCGCGTTGCGGCCGCTGGCGACGCAGGCCGGGATGCCCACGCCGTCGTACGCGGCGCCGCACACGGCCAATCCGGGCACGGCGTCGACCTGGGTCCGGATCCGGGCGATCCGGTCCAGGTGTCCGACCGGATACTGCGGCAGTCCGTCGATCCAGCGGGTGACCTCGGTGGCCACCGGGCGGGCGGCCAGTCCGACCGCCGCCTGGAGGTCCGCCAGCGAGATCTCCACCAGCTCGGCGTCCTCGCGCTTCAGATCGGCTTCGTCCTGGTACCGCCCGATCGAGGTACGCAGTACGAACAGCTCGGGATCGGCGTCCCGCACCCAGCCCCACTTGCGGCTGCAGAAGGTGGAGGCCTTGATCCGGCGGCCGTCCACCGAGGGCACCAGGAAGCCGCTGCCGTCCGGCAGCCCGGCCACCTCGGCGCGCCGGAAGGCCATGGTGACCAGGGCCATCGAGGCGTAGTCCACGGTGTTCAGCTCGGCCGCGGCGGCGGGCAGCCAGTCGGCCAGCAGCCGGGCGGCGGCCGGCGCCGGAACCGCCAGCACCACGGCGTCGGCGGTGAGCACCTCGTCGTCCAGCACCACCGTCCAGGCGTCGCCGGGCCGGGTGCCGGGCCGCAGTCCGCGGACCGGGGTGCCGGTGCGGATCAGCCCGCCCGCCGCCCGTACCGCCTCGGCGACCGCGGGCGGCAGCTGGCCCACGCCTCCGTCGATGCCCATGAACACCGGCCCGCCGGGCTGCTGCGCCGACGTGCCGCGCTGCTGGATGGCCCGCACGGTCTCGGTCAGCGAGGCGTGGGTGCGGGCCTCCTCGAACAGCTGGGGTACCGCGGCGCGCAGCGAGATCTGGTAGGCGTCCCCCGCGTAGACCCCGCCGAGCAGCGGCTCGACCAGCCGGTCCACCACCTCGCGGCCGAACCGGGAGGCCACGAAGTCGCCGATGCTGACGTCCTCGCTCAGCTCCAGGGGCGGCAGCTGCGGTTCACGGGCGACGCCGGCCAGGCCCTCCTCGGAGAGCACCCCGGAGGCGGCCAGCGGCTCCGGGCCGCCGGGAACGCCCATCACATGGCCCTTGGGCATGGGCCGCAGCCCGCCGCGGGTCCACAGGTTGGCGCTGGTGGTCGCCGGCGGCCGCAACCGGTCGGCCAGCCCGACGGCGCGCGCCAGCTCGACCGCCTCCGGCCGCCGGGCCAGCATCGACTCCGCCCCGAGATCCACCGGCACGCCCGCGATCTCGCCGGCGTGCAGCTTGCCGCCGAGTCGCTGCGAAGCCTCCAGCACGGTCACCCGCGCCCCATCTGCCAGCAGCCGGTGTGCGGCGGCGAGACCCGAGATCCCGCCTCCGATCACGACCGCGTGGCCCCTGTCCGGAGTCCGCTGTGCGTTCATGTCCCCACTCTCTCAAACCCCGTTTCCGCCCTCGCGCCCGGGCGGCGGGGTTCCATTGACAGCGCCGCTCGGCACACTGAGACTCGTCACGCACGATCACGACCGAACGGTCGGTGGGGTGGCCGTGCAGAGGCGCCGTCGGGCTGCCGGACTTCGTGGAAGAGGATCTGATGAGCGATCGCATACGGGACGTGTACATCGTGGACGCCGTCCGCACCCCGGTCGGCAAGTACGGCGGCGGGCTCTCCCGGGTGCGCCCCGACGACCTGGCCGCCCATGTGGTGCGCAGCCTGGTGGAGCGCACCCCGCGGCTGGACCCGGCCCGGATCGACGACGTCTACTTCGGCAACGCCAACGGCGCCGGCGAGGAGAACCGCGATGTGGCGCGGATGGCCGTGCTGCTGGCCGGGCTGCCGGTGTCGGTCCCCGGCACCACCGTGAACCGGCTGTGCGCCTCGGGCCTGGAGGCGGTGGTGCAGGCCGCCCGGGCCATCGCGGTGGGCGACGCCCGGGTGGTGCTGGCCGGCGGGGTGGAGTCGATGTCCCGCGCGCCCTGGGTGCTGCCCAAGCCGGAGCGGGCGTTCCCGGCCGGTCACCAGGAGCTGTACTCCACCACCCTGGGCTGGCGGATGACCAACCCGGCGATGCCGCCGGAGTGGACGGTGGCCCTGGGCGAGGGCGCCGAGCTGATCGCGGACAAGCACGGCATCGACCGCGCGGCCCAGGACGCGTACGCCCTGGACAGCCACCGCAAGGCGGCGGCGGCCTGGCAGCGGGGGGCTTACGACGCGGAGGTGGTGGCGCTGCCCGGCACCGACCTGGCCCGCGACGAGACCATCCGGGACAGCACCTCGATGGAGGCCCTGGCCAAGCTGAAGCCGGCCTTCCGCGACGGCGGCACGGTCACCGCGGGCAACGCCTCCCCGCTCAACGACGGGGCCGCGGCGCTGCTGCTGTGCGACGAGGAGGGGCTGCGGGAGACCGGCCGGGAGCCGCTGGCCCGGATCGGGGCGAGCGCGGTCACCGGTATCGAGCCGCAGCTCTTCGGGCTCGGCCCGGTGGAGGCGGTGCGCCGCGCCCTGGCCAAGGCGGGACGCTCCTTCGAGGAGCTGGCCGCCGTGGAGCTGAACGAGGCCTTCGCCGCGCAGGTGCTGGGGTGCCTCGCCGCCTGGCCCGAGCTCGACCCGGCCAAGGTCAACCCGCGCGGCGGGGCCATCGCCATCGGCCACCCGCTGGGCGCCTCCGGGGCCCGGCTGGTCGGCGCCGTCGCCCACCAGCTGGCCGCCCGCGGCTCGGGCACGGGGCTGGCCACGCTGTGCATCGGGGTGGGGCAGGGGCAGGCACTGGTCCTGGAACGGTGACGCTCCGCGGGGTGGGGGGTGCGCGCCGAGATGTGCGGGCCTGTCGTGGCGGGCCGCGCAGCTCCTCCCGCAGCCTCCGCGCCCCTGAGGGGCGCGCGGAAACTGCGCGATCAGCGACCACCGGCCCGCAGCCGACCCACCGCGCTCGGTCTGGGTGTGGACGTACTCGACGAGGCGGGACGGTCGGGGTCGGCCTGCCACCGTGAACGCAGGGCGCTCCGTGCGTGGGGTGCGGACGCAGATCTTGCCGGCCGCGGGTCCGCTGCGGCTGGTCGCGCAGTTCCCCGCGTCCCTAAAAGGGCGCGGGGACGGTCGGCGTCAGCGTGCGGCCTGCGTGCGGCGGCCCGTGACCCTTCGGGCTGCCGGGTGCCCCGAAAGGGGCGCTGGGGGTGCCCCCGGACGGAGTCTGGGGGAGGAACTGCGCGCTCACCCACCGACCCGCAGCCGACCCACCGCGCGATCAGCCACCCACCGCGCCACCGCGCAACGCCACCGCGCGCTCGGGCCTCAGCCCGCGGTCTGGGTGTGGACGTACTCGACGAGGCGGGTGAGGGCGTCCGGGTCGGTGTTCGGCGGCACTCCGTGGCCCAGGTTGAAGACGTGGCCGGGCAGCTCTCGGGCCGCGTCCAGCACCTCGCGGGCCTTGCCCTCCATCGCCTCGCGCGGAGCGAAGAGCACCGCCGGGTCCAGGTTGCCCTGGAGCGCCTTGCCGGGGCCCACCCGGCGGGCGGCCTCGTCCAGCGGCACCCGCCAGTCGACGCCGACCACGTCCGCGCCGGCCTCGCCGATCAGCCTGAGCAGCTCACCGGTGCCCACGCCGAAGTGGATCCGCGGCACGCCGTAGCCGGCGACCGCCTCGAAGACCTTGGCGGAGGCCGGCAGCACGCTGCGGCGGTAGTCGGCCGGGGCCAGGGCGCCGACCCAGGAGTCGAAGAGCTGGACCGCGGAGGCGCCGGCCTCGATCTGGACCTTGAGGAAGGCGGAGGTGATGTCGGCGAGGCGGTCCAGCAGGTCGGCCCACAGCTGCGGGTCGCCGTACATCAGCGCCTTGGTGTGCTCGTGGTTGCGGGACGGCCCGCCCTCGACCAGGTAGCTGGCCAGGGTGAAGGGGGCGCCGGCGAAGCCGATCAGCGGGGTGCCGCCCAGCTCCGCGGTGAGCATGCCGATGGCCTCGGTGACATACGCCACGTCGTCCGGCTCCAGGGCCCGCAGCCGCTCCAGGTCGGCGCGGGTGCGGATGGGCTGGGCGACGACCGGGCCGACGCCCGGCTTGATGTCCAGGTCCACACCGATGGCCTTGAGCGGGACCACGATGTCGCTGAAGTAGATGGCGGCGTCCACGCCGTGCCGGCGCACCGGCTGCAGGGTGATCTCGGTGACCAGCTCGGGCCGCATGCAGGACTCCAGCATGGGGATGCCCTGGCGGACCTTGTGGTACTCCGGCAGCGAGCGTCCGGCCTGGCGCATGAACCACACCGGCGTGTGGGGCACCGGTTCTCGCCGGCAGGCCCGCAGGAACGCCGAGTCCTTCACCGCCGGGGCCGCGCCGCCACCGGTCTGCTGCTGGCCTTCCGGCCCGTCCGAGACGCTCATGCCCCCGATTTTCGCACGGGCCGAACGAGTGACCCGACAACCCGGGTGTCCCTACCTCGTTCAGGGGCCTGGAACGCCTAGTCTTCCGGGCATGGCAGCGGCTCAGGGACACCTCGCGGACGGTGCGGACAGCACAGGCGGTCAGGACGGCGCACCCTTGGCCTTCCGGCACGCGGTAGCCGGATTGCGCGGCGCGCGGCCGCGGGCCGAGGTGGAGATCGACCCCACCGCGCCACCGCGGCGGCTGGCGCCCTTCTCCTACGCGCTGGAGGCGGTGGTCGCCCCGGACGAGGAGGAGGAGTTGGCGGAGGGGCGGTTGATCCTGCTCCACGATCCGGAGGGGCACGACGCCTGGCGCGGCACCTTCCGGCTGGTGACCCTGGTCCACGCGGACCTGGAGCCGGAGATGGCCGCGGACCCGCTGCTGCCGGAGGTGTGCTGGTCCTGGCTGACCGGCGCGCTCCAGGCGCGCGGGGTCCCGTACCTGGAGCCGAGCGGCACGGTGACGCTGGCGAGCTCCCACCACTTCGGCGGGATCGGCGAGCGCGACTCCTCGACGAAGATCGAGATCCGCGCCTCCTGGACGCCGGTCGAGGACTCCGGGGTGCCGGACACCGGTGCCCACCTGGCGGCCTGGTGCGACCTGCTGTGCCAGCTGGCCGGGCTGCCGCCGGCCGGGAACCCGGACCCGGGGGTCGTCGCGCTGCCGCAGCGCCGCGGCCCGCGCCCCCGCTGAGCGGCGCCGACGCGTCCACTCCGGGCACCGGGACGGCACCCCGGCGAGCCCTCTCCGGACACCGCGACGGGCATCGCCGGGGCATCCTCACGGCACGCCGCGAGGCACCCGCACGGCACGCCGCGGAGCAAGTCCGAGGCACACCACCGGGCCAGGCGGAACGATCCGCCGGGCCCGGTTCCGCCGATCGATCAGCCGTCTGAATTGTCCGAATTGTTACTCACTCGATCGTGATCATCCCCTAAAGCCGGGCCGGTGGGGTGCCGAAGGATCTGATGACCCGTCCCCACCCGACTCCCCTTCAGGAGGCCTGGTGTCTGTTCTCCTTGAGCAACCGTCCAGCCTGGTCGCCTACCGCCCGAACAAGCCGACGGCGATGGTCGTCGTCGCCGACCCCCGCGTCCGTTCCACCGTCACCCGCCACCTGTGGGCACTGGGTGTCCGCGATGTCATCGAAGCGTCATCCATCGCCGAGGCCCGCCCGCGCATCGGCAACCCCCGCGACATCTGCGTCGCCGACGTTCACCTGCCGGACGGCTCCGGGCTCACCCTGCTGTCCGAGACCCGCGCCGCGGGCTGGCCCAACGGCCTGGCACTCTCCGCCGCCGACGACATCGGCGCGGTGCGCAACGCGCTGGCCGGCGGCGTCAAGGGCTATGTGGTCACCGGCACCCGCACCAACCTGGGGCTGCCCGGGCGCCCCGGCGCGGCCCCGATCGGCTCCGCGGCGGCCCGGCTGCACCGCCGCCCACCGGGCGCGCCCGGCCACCCCGGCGGCTTCCGCGAGCTGTCCGGCCGGGAGGTCGAGGTACTGCGGCTGGTCGCCGAGGGCCAGTCCAACAAGGCCATCGGGGTCTCCATGGGACTCTCCGCGCTCACCGTGAAGAGCCACCTGGCCCGCATCGCCCGCAAGCTGGGCACCGGGGACCGGGCCGGCATGGTCGCGGTGGCCCTGCGCACCGGCATCATCCACTGATCCGCGACCCTCGAGGGCAGCACCGCGGCCCGAAGGGCACCCCTTCCGGACCAACCGCCACGCCCGCCGACGGAACGTTCCGTCGGCGGGCGCCCTGCATTCGGCACACACACGGATACCCTTGACTGGTGACCGACGCCCAAGAGACCGCAGCCAAGACGACTCTGCGAACCACCGGGGGCGGCCCCCCGGACGACGGCGTCGCAGTCCCGCCCGCACCGATTCCGCTGCTGGAGCCCCGCGAGGGCGTCCCGCCGGTGATCGCCGACCCGGTCCGGCTGGAGGCCGTGATCGCGGCCTTCGCGGCGGGCAGCGGCCCGGTCGCCGTGGACGCCGAGCGCGCCTCGGGCTACCGCTACGGCCAGCGCGCCTACCTGGTGCAGCTGCGCCGCAAGGGGGCGGGCACCGCCCTGATCGACCCGGTCGGCTGCCCGGACCTGTCCGCGCTCGGCGCGGCGCTGGCCGACGCCGAGTGGGACCTGCACGCCGCCACCCAGGACCTGCCCTGCCTGCGCGACATAGGCATGGTGCCGGCGCGGATCTTCGACACCGAGCTGGCCGGGCGGCTGGCCGGGTTCCCCCGGGTCGGGCTCGGCGCCATGGTGGAGAACGTCCTCGGCTACACCCTGGAGAAGGGGCACTCCGCCGTCGACTGGTCCACCCGCCCGCTGCCCGAGCCCTGGCTGCGCTACGCCGCGCTCGACGTGGAGCTGCTGGTCGACCTACGGGACGCGCTGGAGGAGGAGCTGGACCGGCAGGGCAAGCTCGACTGGGCCCAGCAGGAGTTCGCCGCCATCGCCTCGGCGCCGCCCGCCCCGCCGCGCAAGGACCCCTGGCGGCGCACCTCCGGGATGCACAAGGTCCGCCGCCGCCGGCAGATGGCGGTGGTGCGCGAGCTGTGGACGGCCCGTGACCGGATCGCCCAGCGGCGCGACGTCTCCCCGGGCAAGGTGCTGAGCGACGCGGCGATCGTGGAGGCGGCGCTGGCGCTGCCGTCCAACATCCGGGCACTGGGTGCGCTCAGCGGATTCGGCAGCCGCACCGGGCGCCGCCAGCTCGAGCAGTGGCAGGCGGCCATCGACCGGGCGCGCGCGCTGCCGGAGTCCGAGCTGCCGCAGCCCGGCCAGGCGGTCGCCGGTCCGCCGCCGCCGCGCGCCTGGGCCGACAAGGACCCGGTCGCCGCGGCCCGGCTGTCCGCCGCCCGCACCGCGGTCTCCACGCTGGCCGAGCGGCTGGTCATGCCGCAGGAGAACCTGATCGCCCCGGACACCGTGCGCCGGCTGTGCTGGGAGCCGCCGGCCGAGGCGTCGGCCGCCGGGGTGGCCGCGGCGCTCGCCGGGTACGGGGCCAGGCCCTGGCAGATCGAGCAGGTCTCCTCGGCCCTCGCCCGGGCGCTCACGGCGCACTCGGCCTGATGGCGACGCGCGTGGACCGCCGGGTGTTACCGGCGGTACGCGCGCAGATCCATGTGACCTTCACCGCTCCCGGACGGGGGGCTGGGCAGCTTGGTTACCCACAAGTAGCATGAGGGGGTGACGGCGCGCCCAAGGCGTGCTGCCCGCAGCAGTGCCATCCCGCACCTGGAGGAGAGCCAACGTGCCTCGTACCGCTAGGGACGTCGTCTTCGTCGACGGCGTCCGGACCCCATTCGGCAAGGCGGGCCCGAAGGGCATTTACCACGAGACCCGCGCCGACGACCTGGTCGTCAAGTGCATCCGGGAGCTGCTGCGCCGCAACCCGGACCTGGACCCGGCCCGCATCGACGAGGTCGCCGTCGCCGCCACCACCCAGATCGGCGACCAGGGCCTGACCCTGGGCCGGACCGCCGGCATCCTGGCCGGTCTGCCGCAGTCGGTGCCCGGCTACTCCATCGACCGGATGTGCGCCGGCGCGATGACCGCGGTGACCACCACCGCCGGCTCCATCGCCTTCGGCGCGTACGACATCGCCGTCGCGGCCGGTGTCGAGCACATGGGGCGGCACCCGATGGGTGAGGGCGTGGACCCCAACCCGCGCTTCGTCTCGGAGAAGCTGGTCGACGAGTCCGCCCTGTTCATGGGCATGACCGCGGAGAACCTGCACGACCGCCTCCCGCACATCACCAAGCAGCGCGCCGACGAGTACGCGGTCCGCTCGCAGGAGAAGGCCGCCAAGGCGTACGCCGACGGCAAGATCCAGCAGGACCTGGTGCCGATCTCGATCCGGCGCACCACCCCGGAGGGCGGCGAGCTCGGCTGGGGCCTGGCCACCGCCGACGAGCCGATGCGCCCGGGCACCACGCTGGAGAACCTGGCGTCCCTCAAGACCCCGTTCCGTCCGCACGGCCGGGTGACCGCGGGCAACGCGGCCGGTCTGAACGACGGCGCCACCGCCTCGCTGATCGCCGCCGAGGACGTGGCCCGGGAGCTCGGCCTGCCGGTCAAGATGCGCCTGGTCAGCTACTCGTTCGCGGGCGTCGAGCCCGAGGTGATGGGCATCGGCCCGGTGCCGGCGACCGAGAAGGCCCTGCGTCAGGCCGGGCTGGGCATCGAGGACATCGGCCTCTTCGAGATCAACGAGGCGTTCGCGGTCCAGGTGCTGTCGCTGCTGGACCACTACGGCATCGCCGACGACGACCCGCGCGTCAACCAGTACGGCGGCGCCATCGCCTACGGCCACCCGCTGGCCTCCTCCGGCGTGCGTCTGATGACCCAGCTGGCGCGGCAGTTCGAGGAGCAGCCGCACGTCCGCTACGGCCTGACCACCATGTGCGTCGGCTTCGGCATGGGCGGCACCGTGATCTGGGAGAACCCGCACTTCGACGGAGGCAACAAGTGAGTACGACCGCTGAGCTTCTGAAGGGTGCCGCCGAGCTGTTCCCCGGCGAGGTCGTCACCAGCGCGCATGTGCGCCACCTCGACCTGCCGCAGGGCGCCGGCCGCTTCGCGCTGATCACCCTGGACAACGGCTTCGACCACACCAAGCCGACCACCTTCGGCCCGGCCTCGCTGGCGAACCTGAACGCCGCCATCGACCAGGTCGAGAAGGAGGCGGCGGACGGCGAGATCGTCGGCGTCGGCATCACCGGCAAGCCGTTCATCTTCGCCGTCGGCGCCGACCTCAAGGGCGTCGAGCTGCTCACCCGGCACGAGGACGCGCTGGCCATCGGCAAGGGCGGCCACGACGTCTTCAAGCGGCTGTCCGGGCTCGCCGTGCCGACCTTCGCCTACTACAACGGCGCGGCCATGGGCGGCGGTGTCGAGGTCGGTCTGCACTGCACCTACCGCACCGTCTCCAAGGCGCTGCCCGCCTTCTCGCTGCCCGAGGTCTTCCTGGGCCTGGTGCCGGGCTGGGGCGGCTGCGTGCTGCTGCCGAACCTGATCGGTGCCGACCGCGCGGTCAGCGTGATCATCGAGAACTCGCTCAACCAGAACAAGCAGCTCAAGGGTGCTCAGGTGCACGAGCTCGGGATCGCGGACGCGATCTTCGAGGGCGCCGACTTCCTGGAGCAGTCGCTGATCTGGACCGCCTCCGTGCTCCGCGGCGAGACCGAGGTCGTCCGGGCCGAGGTGGACCGCGGCGAGGCGTGGGACCAGGCCGTGCAGCGCGGCCGGGCCATCGCCGACGGCAAGGTGCACGGCGCCGCCCCGGCCGCGTACCGCGCGCTGGACATCATCGCGGCCGCCAAGAACGGCGACCTGCGCCAGGGCTTCGACGCCGAGGACCAGGCCCTCGCGGACCTGATCATGGGTGGCGAGCTGCGCAGCGGCATCTACTCCTTCAACCTGGTGCAGAAGCGCGGCAAGCGTCCCGCCGGCGCGCCGGACAAGTCGCTGGCGCGCCCGGTCACCAAGGTCGGCGTGGTCGGCGCGGGCCTGATGGCCTCGCAGCTGGCGCTGCTGTTCGCGCGCCGCCTCGAGGTGCCGGTCGTGCTGACCGACATCGACCAGGAGCGGGTCGACAAGGGTGTGGGCTACGTCCACGGCGAGATCGACAAGCTGCTGCTCAAGGGCCGGGTGAACCAGGACAAGGCCAACCGCCTCAAGGGTCTGGTGACCGGTGTCCTGGACAAGGCCGCCGCGTTCGGTGACGCCGACTTCGTCATCGAGGCCGTCTTCGAGGAGATGGGCGTCAAGCAGAAGGTGTTCGCCGAGGTCGAGGCGGTCGTGCCGGAGCACGCCATCCTGGCCACCAACACCTCCTCGCTGTCCGTCACCGAGATGGCCTCCCAGCTCAAGCACCCCGAGCGGGTCGTGGGCTTCCACTTCTTCAACCCGGTCGCCATCCTCCCGCTGCTGGAGATCGTGCGCGGCGAGAAGACCGACGACGCCTCGCTGGCCACCGCCTTCGGGGTCGCCAAGAAGCTGAAGAAGACCGGTGTGCTGGTCAAGGACGCCCCGGCGTTCGTGGTCAACCGCATCCTCACCCGCTTCATGGGCGAGATCCAGAACGTCATCGACGAGGGCACCCCGGTCGAGACCGCGGAGAAGGCCATCGAGCCGCTCGGTCTGCCGATGTCCCCGCTGGTGCTGCTGGAGCTGGTCGGCCCGGCCATCGGCCTGCATGTCTCCGAGACGCTGCACGGCGCCTTCCCGGAGCGCTTCAAGGTCTCCGAGAACCTGGCCGCGGTGGTCAAGGCCGGCAAGCGCGGCTTCTACGTCTACGACTCCGGCAAGCCGGAGCTGGACCCGGAGGTCGCCGCGCTGCTCAAGCAGGGCGACGTGGTGCTGACCGAGCAGCAGGTGCGCGACCGGGTGCTGGACGCGGTGGCGCAGGAGATCGGCCTGATGCTGGAGGAGGGCGTGGTGGCCGAGGCCCAGGACATCGACCTGTGCCTGATCACCGGCGCCGGCTGGCCCTTCCACCTGGGCGGCATCACGCCGTACCTGGACCGCGAGGGCGTCTCCGAGCGGGTGAACGGCAAGAAGTTCCTCGCCCAGGGCGTCGCCAGCGTCCCCGCGTAACCCCCGTCCCCGGCCGCGGCGCACCCCCGCCTAGGCCCGAGACAACGCGCCGCAGGGCCGTACGGAACCCCCGTACGGCCCTGCGCCGTCCCCGCACACCCCCAGGGCGCCCACCACCCCGGGTCCCCAGGGGAACGACAAACCACACGCCCAGCCCCTCAGGGGCGCTGGGGGTCCCCCCGGACGGGGTC
>NZ_SRID01000519.1 GCF_004684805.1 Streptomyces palmae | reverse complement strand
CACCCGCCCGGTCACCCCCACCGCGCGGTGGACAATGGACCCATGAGTCCGCTGTTGCGCCGCACCCCCCGCAAGAACCCCGCCGAGAGCACCGTCACCCTGATCGGCAAGCCCGGCTGCCATCTGTGCGACGACGCCCAGGTGATCATCGAGCAGGTGTGCGGGGAGCTGGGGGCGTCCTGGGAGAAGAAGGACATCACCCAGGACGAGGAGCTGTACCGCAAGTACTGGGAGCAGATCCCGGTGATCCTGGTCGACGGCGCCCAGCACGACTTCTGGCGGGTGGACCCCAAGCGGCTGCGCACCGCCCTGGGCGGCTGACGGACCGACGACGGCGCCCCTTCCCCTCTCCCCGTCCACGCGCGGTTCGCGTCCTCGCTTCCCGCCGGTTCCGGAGTCCTCGAACAGACTGGTTATGCTCGCGCCATGTCCGCACTGGGATGGTTGACCCCCCGTAGGCGCGCCGCCACCGCACGGAGCGTGCTGGCCGGTGAGGCGGCGGCGGAAGCGGCGCGCAAGTCCGAGCAGGAGCAGGCAGAGGCCCGGGCCGCGGCGAAGGCCGCGAAGGAGGCGGCGAAGGCCGCCAAGGGCGCCAAGAAGGCCCCCGCCAAGCCGGCCGAGCCGGAGTTCCCGGTGGCCGGGGACGTGACCGCGGCCGCCTTCTTCGACCTCGACAACACCGTGATGCAGGGCGCCGCCATCTTCCACCTGGGGCGCGGCCTCTACAAGCGGCACTTCTTCCGCAAGCGGGAGCTGGCGCGCTTCGCCTGGCAGCAGACCTGGTTCCGGCTGGCCGGCGTGGAGGACCCGGCCCATATGGAGGACGCCCGCAACAGCGCGCTGTCCATCGTCAAGGGGCACCGGGTCTCCGAGCTGATGGCCCTCGGCGAGGAGATCTACGACGAGTACATGGCGGAGCGGATCTGGCCGGGCACCCGCGCCCTGGCCCAGGCCCACCTGGACGCCGGACAGAAGGTCTGGCTGGTCACCGCCGCCCCCGTGGAGACCGCCACCATCATCGCCCGGCGGCTCGGCCTGACCGGCGCCCTGGGCACGGTGGCCGAGTCGGTGGGCGGGGTGTACACCGGTCGGCTGGTCGGCGAACCGCTGCACGGACCGGCCAAGGCGGAGGCGGTGCGCGCGCTGGCCGCGGCCGAGGCCCTGGACCTGACGCGCTGCGCCGCGTACAGCGACTCCGCCAACGACATCCCGATGCTCTCCCTGGTCGGCCACCCCTACGCCGTCAACCCCGACGGCCGGCTGCGCCGGCACGCCCGGGAGCACGGCTGGCGGCTGCGCGACTACCGCACCGGCCGCAAGGCGGCCAGGGTCGGCATTCCGGCGGCGGTCGGCGTGGGCGCCCTGGCGGGCGGCGCCGCGGCGGCGGTGGCGGTGCACCGGCGCCGCCGCTGAACCGGCGACACGCCGACGACACGCCGCACTGGGCCGTTCGGTGGACGCGTTCGCCCGGTCGGCGCCGCCGGCCGGGCGGTTGACGTAATCGGTCAATCCCTCCTGCATACCCCAGATGGCTCCAACCACTCCGGCTACCGGGGGTTTGCCACAACATGTCCTCCATCTGGGCAGAACGCGAACATTTTTGATCAACCAATGGTCAACATCTGCTACTTGATCGAACGTCAATCCATAACGGACCAGACGGAAACGATGATTTGAGCAACTCGGTGTAGCGCCGCCTGTACGAAGCGTTATTCTCCTCAGACGCAAACCGCTCCCACACGTCCCTACGACGAGTGAACGGTTCCGCACTGCACGTGATGGAAGCTCTGCCTCTGGGAGTCCCGTGTACCCACACGTCGGGGTTGACACCTCGGGCCTGGCTACGCTCCGCGCGACGGTCATCGACTGTCTGCGCGGAATTGTCCCCACCGCGTACGCCGGCCCCGCCCTCGCCACGCCCGCAGCCGCCGTCCCCGCCAGCCCCTGCTACGCGTTGGCCGACGGCAGCGCGGCGGTCGGCAGGCGGGCCCGCGCCACCACCTCCACCGCCCGCCGCCCAGCCGCCGACAGTGACAGCCGCCGGATGATGGACCTGGTCGAGCGCGCCCAGGCCGGTGAGGCCGAGGCCTTCGGCCGCCTCTACGACCAGTACGCCGACACCGTCTACCGCTACATCTACTACCGGGTCGGCGGCCGGGCCACCGCCGAGGACCTCACCAGCGAGACCTTTCTGCGCGCCCTGCGCCGGATCGGTACCTTCACCTGGCAGGGCCGCGACTTCGGCGCCTGGCTGGTGACCATCGCCCGCAACCTGGTCGCCGACCACTTCAAGTCCAGCCGCTTCCGGCTGGAGGTCACCACCGGCGAGATGCTCGACGCCAACGAGGTGGAGCGCAGCCCCGAGGACTCCGTCCTGGAGTCGCTCTCCAACGCGGCCCTGCTCCAGGCGGTCCGCCGCCTCAACCCCCAGCAGCAGGAGTGCGTCACCCTCCGCTTCCTCCAGGGCCTCTCGGTGGCCGAGACCGCCCGGGTGATGGGCAAGAACGAGGGGGCGATCAAGACCCTCCAGTACCGGGCCGTCCGTACACTGGCCCGGCTCCTCCCGGACGACGCCCGCTGAACCCTCGAAGGCGGCGCGCCCCGGTCATCCGGAGTGCGTAACCCCTGTCCGGCACCGCTCGTTGTGCGGAATGCAGGCTCCCTGGGGCGCCACACCGCGTCGCCGGCCCACTCGATCGAGTGGATGTGCTCAAGGTGTGCAACCTGCCAGGCGCCAGGGGGAGTCGAGCGTCATGAGACGAGAGGAGGTGCCGCCTGTGATCGCGAACGTATCGGCACACCGGCGGGCCAACGCCTTCGCCCAGGCCCTGGAAGACCAGCACGGGGGTCCCCAGGTCGCCACGGCAGAGCGGTCCGCCAGGGCGGCGGACGACGCCGAGCGGGCACGGCTGCTGGCCCTGGTGGGCGGGCTCGGGAAACTGCCCGCCCCGGAGCTGGACGCCGAGGTGCGGACCACCCAGCGGGCCCAGCTGGTCGCCGCCATGGAGGCGGCGTTCGCCGAGGGGGCGGCACGCGTACCGGAACAGCGCGACGGCCGGGGGGCCCACCGGGCCACCCCGCTCAGCCGGTTCCGGCCAAGATCCCGCTGGTCCAAGGGGCTCGCGGCGGGCGGGCTCACCGTCGGCGTGGCCGCGGGCGCCCTGGGCGGCGTCGCGGCGGCCAGTTCCGACGCCCTGCCGGGCGACACGCTGTACGGGCTCAAGCGCGGCATGGAGGACCTGAAGCTGGGCATGGCCGACGGCGATGTCGACCGCGGCCGGATCTACCTCCACCAGGCGTCCACCCGGATGAGCGAGGCCCGCCGGCTGATGGAGCGGGCCCGCTCCGGGGAGCTGGACCAGGAGTCGCTGGGGGAGATCCGCCGGGCGCTGTCCGGGATGCGGCACGATGCCGCCGAGGGCCACCGGCTGCTCTACGAGGCGTACCGGCGGGACGGCTCGCTGGGCCCCATCGAGACCCTGTCCTCCTTCGCCTCCGACCACCGCGAGGGCTGGAGCAAGCTCCGGGACGCCCTGCCGATCCAGCTCACCGACCTCCGCGACCAGGTGAACTCGGTCTTCGTCGCCATAGACGACGAGGTCGCCCCGCTGCGCTCGGTACTGGACGGCGCCGAGGAGGCGACGGACGCCCCCGGCGCCCGGCCGAGCCGCGGCACACCGCACACCACCGCGGAGCGCGCCGACCGGCCCGGCCCGTCGGCCACCGCCCCGGGCGCGGACCCATCC
>NZ_SRID01000518.1 GCF_004684805.1 Streptomyces palmae | reverse complement strand
CACGTCGACCGGGAGTACACCCGGCCCGGACCGACCCCCACCGCCACACGCGCCCGCGTCCGGGCCGCACGGCGCCCGGCCCCGTGCACACCCGAGGGGGCCGGGGCCCGGGCCCTGCTGCTGCGGCTGTGCTCGCTGTTCCTGCAGTATCCGGACAGCGAGATCACGGCCGCCCGACCGGTGCTGGGGTCCCACGTCGAGGGGCTGCCGCCCTCGCCCGCCGCCGAGCAACTGGCCGCCTTCACCGCCTGGTTCACGGCCGAGGAGACACAGGCGCTCGAGCGGCACTACGTCGAGATGTTCGACCTGCGGCGCAAGAGCAGCCTGCATCTGACCTACTACCTGCACGGCGACACCCGCCGCCGGGGCATGGCCCTGCTCACCCTGAACCAGCGGTACCGGGCCGCGGGCTGGGACGCCGACAGCGGTGAACTCCCCGACCACCTGCCGGTCGTGCTGGAGTTCGCCGCCCTGACGGGCCCCGGCGGCGGCGAGGCACCACTGCGGCAGCACCGGCGCGGCCTGGAACTCATCCAGCACGCCCTGACCGACGCCGACTCCCCCTACCGGCACGTCCTGGCCGCGCTGCTCACCTTGCTGCCACCGCCCACCGAAGCGGATCGCGCCGCGGTGTCCCGGCTCGCCGCCGAGGGCCCGCCGAACGAGGAGGTCGGCCTCGACCCCTATGGGACGTACGAGGACGGGGAGTTCGCCCCGCCGGGCACGTTCGTGCCACCGATGGCCGCTCCGCCGACCCGTGTGCCGCCCGCCGACCCGACCCTCACCCGTGTGGAAGGCAACCGATGAACGCCGCGTCCCTTTCCCTGTCGGCCGCCGCCTCGGCGAGTGGCACCGACCTCCTGCTGTGGGTCGCCATCCCCTATGTCTGCCTCGCCGTGTTCGCGGTCGGGCACGTCTGGCGCTACCGCCAGGACCAGTTCGGTTGGACCACCCACACCAGCCAGCTGCTGGAGCACCGCTGGCTGCGCTGGGGCAGCCCGCTGTTCCACCTGGGCGCCTTCCTGGTGATCGCCGGACACGCCGTGGGACTCGCCGTTCCCGACTCGTGGACCGAGGCCGCCGGCGTCTCCGAGCACGCCTACCACACCGCGTCCCTGTGGGCCGGGTCGGTGGCGGGCGTCGCCATGGTCACCGGGCTGGGCATGCTGTGCGCCCGCCGGCTGCTCACCCGCCGGATCCGCCTCACCACCGACCGCAGCGACAAGTTCCTCTTCCCCCTGCTGGCCGCCACCGTCCTGCTGGGCATCAGCGCCACCGGGGCCCACAACGTGTTCGGGTCCGGCTACGACTACCGGGAAACCGTCTCCGTCTGGTTCCGCGGTCTGTTCGTCCTCCAGCCGAAGCCGGAGGCCGTCGCCGACGCGCCGCTGCTGTTCCAACTGCACGCCCTGACCGCCTGCCTGCTCTTCGCCGCCTGGCCCTTCACCCGGCTGGTGCATGTGTGGAGCGCCCCGATCGGATACCTCGCCCGGCCCTATCTCGTCTACCGCAGGCGGGCGGCGGCGACCCCGGCGGCCGGGAGCCGCCCCCGGTCGGCGGCCGGCTCCCGGCGAGCCGTATGAGCCGCGGCCCCGCCCGGCCCCCGGCCGGGCGACCGGCCACCGCGCCAACCCGCTCGCAGGTCACACGTACGACTGATGGACGATCATGGACGAGGTACTCAGGGAATGGACGGCCGCCGTGCAGGCCGATCTGGGCATCGACCTCGAGGTCGACCGGGCCCTGCTCCTGGCCCTCGCCGGTGATGCCGCGCACGGCGTCGCCCGGCCCGCCGCCCCGCTGACGACCTTCCTGGTCGGCTACGCGGCGGGGCGGGCGGGCGGCGGTCCCGACGCGGTGGCCGCCGCGACCCGGCAGGCCGGCGAACTCGCCGCCCGATGGTCCGAAGAGACCGACCACGGGCCCGGGACCGTAAAGCGAGCCCCCCGACCCCCGCGTCCCTGACATGAAGGCCCCCGCGGCCCTGACCTTGCGGACCACACACACGGTCGGGGACGCGGGGGCAGTCGGCCTGAGCCGACGGGGTCGGAAGGACGCGGACGCCTCGGCCACGTCGCACGATCGGCCGAACCGGCTGACCGGCACGGCGCGGTCGCGGGCTTCCCGCAGACCTGGGCTGGCACGCCGCACCGGCGTCGGGGGCATCCGCGGCAGCCGGCGCGGTACGAGGGCCAAGTGGGGACGCGCGGCACAGGCCGACCGGTGGGAGGCCGTCACCGGGGCGGCCGGGTTGGGGCACCGCCCTTGACGTGTTCCCGGACCGTTGGCGGGCCACGGCGTGCCACGCGGGAACGATCCGCGTCGGCCCGTGGTCTCCAGGACGGTGCCGCCCCCGGGGACGTTCCGCCGCCGCGAACCGTTCGAGGAGGCCACGCGCTACCGCGTGACCTCCTCGATACTCTGCACCAACTCCCGTAGGACTTATCGCTCCCGCAGCGGTTCGTGGTGCGTGGTCGTCGAGAAGGGCGACTCGGAGTCGAAATCGAAAGTCTCTATGGCAGCATCGGCCAGGGAACTCTGGGTGGTCGACCCCGGGTTTGGGCGAGGGCAACGCACCATGACCGCTGCTGAGGGTGCCCGGTGACGAGCATCGAGCAGGTCGCGGAGCCGGCGACATTGGGGGCTGTGGGGGCCGTTCTGGTGGTGGTCCACAACGTCGCGGATCACGTGATCGGGCAGTCCGACCGGCAGGCCGCCGGCAAGGCGGCGCCGTCGGCGACGGAAGTCGCGGACGGCGTGATTCCTCAGAAGGGCTGGGCTCGTGCCTGGCCCACGCCGCTTCTGTCGGGCATCTCGAAGGACGAGCGGTAGGCGACCTTACGTATGTCGTGGTCAGTGCCTCTGCTCTGGGACGCTGCGGTGCACGACACGCGATGCGGACGGCGGCGGCTTGATGTGGCGACGTAGGCGCGGCCCACCGGCCCTACCTCAAAATATCGGGTGGGTCCTTCGCCGTAGGCGAGGCACAATTCCCGGAGAATCGGGGCGAGGGGGAGCTTGTTTGGACGTGTTTGCGTGTGCCGGGTGCGGCACGGAGCTGACGGCGCCGGTGTCCCGAGTGGCCCTCCCGGTCCACGCCCATCACGGGGGATGGGAGGAGCTTCATCCTCCGCTGATGGAGCCCGCGACGTATGCCGTCGACCCCCGGCCCACCGGACCGCCGTGGCGGTTGTGGGAGGAGGTCGGAGAGGATGCGGCTGCCCGGCAGGGCGTGTACGCGCCGGTGTACTCCGTCTCCTTCGGCGCGCGGAACAGAATCGTCCTCGCTCCCGGCGACTCCCGGTCCATGGCCCTGATACCCGAGAAGTGCGAGGGCTACTGCCGAGGTGTGGACGGCCGGGCCGGCCCCAACCTGGCTTGTGAGGGGTGCGGGCGGGCCGTGGCGACCCGCATGGACGACTGCGGACTGTGGCAGACGGTGTGGCTGGAGCCCGGCGCGGTCGTACGCCGTCCCTCGGGGCTTCCCGCCGGTCCACCTCCCGACTGGGACGACCTGGAGCGTACCGAACACCGCGTCCCACCCGTCGAACCTGACGGGTCGTGGAGTCGTCGCTGGGAGGCGGCGCTCGGGGTCGCGCTGGCCCACCTCGTGGCAGCCGTCGAGGACCGCCCCGTGATCCTTCCCGCCGGCCCCGTCACCGAGCTGCTCGGCCACGCTGTCGCCCGGTACCTGCCGGCCGGGCCCGATGCCCGCACGGTGGGACTGGCCGGCCCGGGAATCCGCACGCCCCGCCCCCGTCCCGACGTCATCCTCGTCC
>NZ_SRID01000517.1 GCF_004684805.1 Streptomyces palmae | reverse complement strand
GGGCCGGGTTCCGGCCGGGGTGCCGCGGCCGCCGCGGGCCGATCGCCTACGATCCGCGGGTGACCGCCTTCCGCACCGAGCACCGCTGCCCGCTGCCGCCCGCCGAGGCATGGCGGCGCGTCACCGACTGGCCGCGGCACGGTGCCTGGGTGCCGCTGACCCGCATCGCCGCCGAGCCGCCCGGGCCGACCGCTCCGGGCACCCTGGTGGTGGCGCGCACCGGGTTGGGGCGGCTGGCCTTCGACGACCCCATGGAAGTGGTGCGCTGGACGCCGCCCGCGCCCGACCGCCCGGGACACTGCCGACTGGTCAAGCGCGGCACCCGGGTCATCGGCTGGGCCGAGATCGAAGTCCGGGCGGTGCCCGGCGGCTCCCTGGTGAGCTGGCAGGAGGACGCCCGGGTACGCGGACTGCCCCGGCTCTTCGACGCGCCGACCGCCTGGGCCGGACGGCTGGTCTTCGGGCGGGTGGTGCGCCACCTGCTCGCCACCCCGGCGCACCCCCGCTGACCTCGCGGCGGATTCCGGGCGGCCGCCGGCGCCCCGCTCACCGACGCCGTACGCCCGGTCCCCAACGGCTCCCCACCTCGGGGACCGGGCTCCGGGGGCCCGGGGCGGGAATCAACGCCAGTGGGTGGAGCGGTCCTCGGTGCGCTCCTCGCTCACCCGGAAGGTCAACTCGCGCGGCCGGGCGGTGTGCGGGTCCAGGCGAACCACGGTGCCGGGCCGTACGCGCTCCGCGCCGACGGAGAGGGTGGCGCGCAGGCGGAAGCCCTCCGCCATGTCGATCACACCGACCGTACGCAGGGAACCGCTGCTGCGCCGCACCACGGTGGCGTGCCGCACCACACCCATGCCCGAGCTGTGCTCCCAGTCCATGTCGGGGGAGGCGCAGATGGGGCAGAGCAGGCGGTGGAAGACCGCGGTGTGGCACCAGCGGCAGCGCTGGTAGTACAACTCGCCGCGCTGGAGGCCCTGGAGGTAGGTCCCTCCGGGCCAGCCCTCGACCGGCGTCTCGATCGGGTCGAGACCGCCGTGGGTGTCCGGGGCGGCGTGGACTGGAGGATGGTCGGCGATCTCGGCCACGGTGTGGAACACGATGTCATCTCCCTGCGCTGGGCCGGAGGAACGGAAGAGCGCTCCCGTGAGCGTATGGCACGCAGTGCCAGCTGTAAAGGAACTCAGTTCCCTTTGGCTGTGAGCATGGCATGCGCCGCTGCTCCCGGTGACCGCCCGCGCTCCCCTCGCCCCTTGGCCCAGGCGGGTACGGTGACGCGAGGTGCCACCGACTCACCGCGGCCCTGGTGAGGGAACCGGGTGCCAACAGGGTGGCGCCGGGCGCGCCGCGGAGGAGAGGGCAGGGGCCCCTACGCGCCGTCCGACTGCGTCTCCAGCTCGCGGACGACCCGCCACAGTGGGGTCCGCCGCTTGGTGATCACCACCACCACGTCATCCTCCGGCTGCCCGCCGCCGGTGTCCTCGCCGCCCGGCGCCCAGGAGTCCTGCACGAACCGCAGCGCATGGTCCACCCCGGCCTCGGCGTCGTCCTCGCCGCCCGAGCGGAGCCAGGAACGCAGCGCGTTGTTGTGCGCGGCGACCACCGCGGCGGCGATCACGTCGGCCCGCAGGTCCCCGTCCGACCAGCCGGCGAAGCGGCGGCGCAGATAGGCGGCCAGGGCCCGCTCATAGCGCCAGACCACGGACAGCTCGTAGGCGCGCAGGGCGGGGAAGCTCTTGGTGAGCCGGTACCGCTGGACCGAGAAGGACGGGTTCTCGGCGTACATCCGGAGCACCAGTCGGGCCGCGTCGCAGACCCTGGCCACCGGTTCGTCGTCCTCGTCCGAGCCGGCCAGGAAGGCGGTCAGGTCGGCCAGGCAGCGCTCGTGGTCGGGGAAGACCACGTCCTCCTTGGACGGGAAGTAGCGGAAGAAGGACCGGCGCCCCACCCCGGCCAGGGCGACGATGTCGTCCACGGTGGTCGCCTCGTAACCGCGCTCCAGGAAGAGCTGGAAGGCCGCCGCGATCAGGGCGTCCCGCATCGGGGGTCTGCTGGGCGTCGTGCCTGCTCCCGGGGGTGTTCCGTGCTCCTCGCTCATGCTTCCGGAACATAGCACCAGGATTGTCGGATGGCACTGAGTGTGCATACTTGAGGGTACTGAGTGCCGTAGTGTCCATGGCGCGCTTGACCACGTGAGGAAACAGGGGTTCCCGATCATGAACCAGGACTTCGACCTGTACCGGCCCACCGAGGAGCACGACATGCTCCGCGAGTCGGTGCGCGCGCTCGCCGAGGCGAAGATCGCGCCGTTCGCAGCCGAGGTCGACGAGCAGGGCCGGTTCCCGCAGGAGGCCCTGGACGCGCTGGTCGCCAACGACCTGCACGCGGTGCACGTGCCGGAGAACTACGGCGGCGCGGGCGCGGACGCGCTGGCCACGGTGATCGTGATCGAGGAGGTCGCCCGGGTGTGCGGCTCCTCCTCGCTCATCCCGGCCGTGAACAAGCTGGGCTCGCTGCCCGTCATGCTGTCCGGCTCCGAGGAGCTGAAGCAGAAGTACCTGGCCCCGCTGGCCAAGGGCGACGCGATGTTCTCCTACTGCCTGTCCGAGCCGGACGCCGGCTCGGACGCGGCCGGCATGAAGACCCGTGCGGTGCGCGACGGTGACTTCTACGTCCTCAACGGTGTCAAGCGGTGGATCACCAACGCGGGCGTCTCCCAGTACTACACGGTGATGGCCGTCACCGACCCGGAGAAGCGCTCCAAGGGCATCAGCGCCTTCGTGGTGGAGAAGGACGACGAGGGCGTGTCCTTCGGCGCCCCGGAGAAGAAGCTGGGCATCAAGGGCTCCCCGACCCGCGAGGTCTACCTGGACAACGTGCGGATCCCGGCGGACCGCATGATCGGCGCCGAGGGCACCGGCTTCGCCACCGCGATGAAGACCCTCGACCACACCCGCATCACCATCGCCGCCCAGGCGCTGGGCATCGCCCAGGGCGCCCTGGACTACGCCAAGGGCTACGTGCAGGAGCGCAAGCAGTTCGGCAAGCCGATCGCCGACTTCCAGGGCGTCCAGTTCATGCTGGCCGACATGGCCATGAAGCTGGAGGCGGCCCGTCAGCTCACCTACGCGGCGGCGGCCAAGTCCGAGCGGGTCGACTCCGACCTGACCTTCTTCGGCGCCGCGGCCAAGTGCTTCGCCTCCGACGTGGCGATGGAGGTCACCACCGACGCGGTCCAGCTGCTCGGCGGCTACGGCTACACCCGGGACTACCCGGTGGAGCGGATGATGCGCGACGCCAAGATCACGCAGATCTACGAAGGCACGAACCAGGTCCAGCGGATCGTCATGGCCCGCAACCTGCCGTAACTGGGATTTCGCAGGTCGGCGGCCGTTTTCGACGGCTCGCGGGCCAGGATCGGCTTCCGGTCCGCTCGGGTCCGTCTCGGGCCGGTCAACGGCGTCATACCGGGGAAATCCTGGGCCGGCACCGGGCTCTGCACCGCTTCCGCTCTGCGCACACACGTCGGCCCCCGGCATCATGCCGGGGGCCGATCGCATGGTCTCTGCCAGGTCACTTCCGCCTGCTCTTCGGTGAGTTCGTCCGCGCCGGGCGGCAGTGTCGTTGCGACGGCCAACCCATGACCAACGGTGCCGAACGCGCTCAGCTTTCTTCGGGCACCGGGGATCGTGGGCCGGCGGACATGGGGCATCAGCTTGTCCGGTATCCCGATGAGCGCGGTGCGCGCCTGGCGCCTGCGACCGCTATCCGACCGATGGGAGCACAAGGGTGCGAACGGGGGTGGTGGGTGG
>NZ_SRID01000516.1 GCF_004684805.1 Streptomyces palmae | reverse complement strand
GCCCCGGAACCCCCGCCGGCAGGCGCCCCCCGAAACAGAAACGCCCTGCCACGGGCCGTTGGTGCGCGACCGTGGCAGGGCGGTGGATCGGGCGGTGACCGACTGGTGTGCCACGCCGTCGGGACCGCCCTTGCGGTGTCAGGCCGCGACGACGCTCTTGATGCTGTCGTAGAGGGCGAGCATGGCGCGCGCCGACGGCAGGATCATTCGACCCTCGCGAGTGAGCCGTGACCCGGTGGAGTCCCGGACGAACAACTCGGTGCCCAACGACTGTTCCAGGCACTTGATTTGATAACTCACAGCTGGCTGGGAGTAGCCCAACGCTTGGGCTGCCTGATCCATACGACCTAGTTCCGCGATCGATACAAATGCCCGAAATTCGCGCTCATGCATGAAAGCCCCCACAGTGCATGTCCCCGTCCGTGATGGAGGACACCTCCACCACGTGGGATCCATTTTGGCCAAACACCACGCGGATGCATTTTGGCCAAGCTCCACCGGCCCGGCCACGTCGCTGCAGGAATCTGACATGCCGTGGTTGCAGGAATCTGTCACGCCGTGCAGGAATGTGACGGGCCTATGCAGGAATGTGACGAGACACTACCCAGGCTGTGGACGGTGGTATAGGGAATCGGCCCACCGCACCGGAACTCGGGGAAACGGACTGATGGTCGGCGCCGGGCTCGAAGCGCGTCAGCCGATACCGGTGAGCGTCGAGGCCAGCGACAGCAGCACGGCGCCCGAGGTGGCCACATAGCCGTACCGCCGGAGATCACGCGGCACGTCGGCGCGGCGGACATAACCGAGGACGGCCAGGGCGAAAGCCACGCCACCGATGACGAAGTACGGACCCCACAAGAAGAGGTACCAGTCGATCAGTGGGGTCAGGTCCGGCTCCACGGTCCGGACGCCGGCCTTGACCAGCACACCGTAGATCACGAAGTAGCCGCCGTGCCAGACCAGCAGGGCCATGGCACCACTGCCGCAGAACACCAGCATGCGGCTGGTCCACAGGCCCCGCAGGCGCGTCAGGCCCATGCCGATCACCGAACCGAAGAGCTTCAGGAAGGCGGTCACCCACAGGACGATCATGAACCAGGTGACTCTGTCCTCGGCCATCTCCACCAGGTCGGGCGAGACGGTGGACTCGGCGCCGAAGGTGCCGCCCATCGCCCAGATGAAGCTGGGAATCGCGAACAGGAGCCCCCATACGCCGACCGCGTATCCAGCCCATTTACCTATCCGGGTATCCATGTGTTCGTCAGAGGCGCGGCACCCTCGCGGATCCCTCCTCCGCTCTCCCTTCGCTGTGCGTACGGTTCACACTCGCAACGAGGCCGGCTGCCCCATGGCACGCCCCATGGAGGTCTCTACCCCAATGGATCAAGGCCCTTACCCGTCAACCGCTGGTGAAGTCGGTGGACTTCACCATACGGAGCGGGGAAAGGCGTCCGGCGGACGAGTCCGGAGCGCGCCGTCGGGGCCGGGGCAACGCCGGGCGGTCGGTCCACTCGTCCGGGCCGCCGACGATCGGGGTGGTGCGGGGGCCTCCCTCGCTGTGGGCCTGGGAGGCCCCCGCACCGGGTCCCACGGCGAGGCCGTGGGAGGTCAGTTTCCGCCGAGCCGTTCGAGGATGCCGGGGCCGATCAGGGCGAGCGCCTCGGGCACGGTCAACTCGTCGTGGGTGAACGGAAGGTCCCGCACATCCGGCTTCTCGGTAAGGTGCGGCTCCCACAGCTCGATCGACGGAGCGGACTCCGGACGGTCCTTGATCGCCCGGTAGAAGAGCACCTCGCCGTCGAACCGGCCCGCGGTGTGCGCGCGGCCCAGCGCCATGCTGTTGTGGATCAC
Source organism: Streptomyces palmae (assembly GCF_004684805.1). Classification (GTDB taxonomy): domain Bacteria; phylum Actinomycetota; class Actinomycetes; order Streptomycetales; family Streptomycetaceae; genus Streptomyces; species Streptomyces palmae. Next base: position 1,963 of record NZ_SRID01000516.1, on the reverse strand, counting down.
CTTGCCCACCCGGTCCAGGGTCTCCTCGTCGAAGTTGCCGAAGAGTCCGCCGCGTTCGCGCAGCACCTCCACCACCCGCTCGGCCGTCAGTCCGCCCTCGATCTCCGCCGGATCGGCACCCGCGTAGCGCAGCAGGGCGTCGAGGAGCTGCTCCTCGGAGAGCGCGCGGGAGGCCAGCTCCGGATCCGCCGGGTAGGAGTCCAGCATGGCCAGCAGCTCGACCTTCTCACCGGCCTGCTGGAGCTGTACGGCCATGGCGTGCGCCACCGCGCCACCGAACGACCAGCCCATCAGGTGGTACGGCCCCTCGGGCTGGATCTCCCGGATGCGCGCCACATAGTCGGCCGCCATCTCCTCCAGGGAGGTGGGCAGGGCCTCGTCGCTGCTCATGCCCCGGGCCTGGAGCACATAGAGCGGATGCTGGGCCGGGACCTCCCGCAGCAGCCCGACATAGGACCAGCCCAGGCCGCTGACAGGGTGGACGCAGAACAGCGGCGCGCCCGAGCCGCCCGTGCGCATCGGCAGGACCACGTCGAAGATGCCGTCCTCGGCGTCACCGTCGAGGCGCAGCGCCAGCTCGGCCACGGTCGGGGCCTCGAACAGCGTCCGGATCGGCAACCGCACTCCGAACGCGGCCCGCACCTTGGTCAGCAGCTGGACGATCATCAGCGAGTGGCCGCCCAGGTGGAAGAAGTTGTCGTTCACCCCCACGCTCGGCACGCCCAGCGCCTCGGCGAACAGCCCGCACAGCACCTCTTCCCGCGGGTTGCGGCTGGGCCGGGCCACCACGGGGGCGTCGGTCTCCTCCGCGGTGGTCTCGTCCCACTGCGAGGGCAGGCGCATGGGCCGGCCTTCGATCTCCGGCACGTCGATGGCGGCGAGGCGGATGTGGGGCTCGGCGGTGATGGTCTCCAGCACGTTCAGGAAGCGCTCCGCGAGGGCTTCGATGGTGGAACGATCGAACAGGTCGAGGCTGTACGTGATGGCACCGGTCAGGCCGGCCCCCTGCGGGGCATCGCCGAAGGCGAAGGACAGGTCGAACTTGGCCGCGCCCGCGGGGACCTCGTACGCGCCCCCCTGGAGGCCGGGCAGCTCGATGACGGCTTCCGGGGTGTTCTGGAAGACCAGCATGACCTGGAAGAGCGGGTGCCGGGACAGGGAGCGGGTCGGGTTGAGGACTTCCACCAGGCGCTCGAAGGGCACGTCCTGGTTGGCGTAGGCGGCCAGGTCGTGTTCGCGGATGCGATCGATCAGCTCGGTGGTGGTCGGGTTGCCGTCCAGCTTGGTCCGCAGTACCAGGGTGTTGACGAAGAAGCCGATCAGCGGGTCGAGGGCCTCGTCGGTGCGTCCGGCGATGGCGGTGCCCAGGGTGATGTCCTCACCGGCGCCCATGCGGGAGAGCAGCGTGGTGAGTCCGGCCTGGACGGTCATGAAGAGGCTGGACCCGGTGGTGCGGGCCAGGCTCTCCAGGCTGCTGTGCAACTCGGGGCTGATGGAGAAGGTGACGCTCTCGCCGCGGTAGCTGGATGTGGTGGGGCGGGAGCGGTCAGCCGGAAGCGCGACCTCGTCCGGTGCGTCGGCGAGGGCGTTCTTCCAGTGGGTGAGCTGGGCGCTGATGGGGGAGTCAGGGTCGTCTTCGGAGCCGAGGACGTCGCGTTGCCAGAGGGTGTAGTCGGCGTACTGGACGGGGAGCGGGGTCCAGGTGGGGGCGTGTCCGTTGGCTCGGGCGGCGTAGGCCTCGGAGAAGTCGCGGGCCAGCGGGGCGACCGACCAGCCGTCACCGGCGATGTGGTGGAGGACGAAGAGGAGGACGAACTCTCCTGTCACCTCGTCCGTGTTCTGGTTCTGTGCTTCGTCGGTGGTGAGGTGGTAGAGGGTGACGCGGAGGGGGGTTTGGGTGGCGAGGTCGAAGCCTTGGGTGGCTTGGGTGGTGATGTGGGTGTGGAGGTCGTTGGGGTGGGTG
>NZ_SRID01000515.1 GCF_004684805.1 Streptomyces palmae | reverse complement strand
CCGCCCACATCACCCCCGACCCCGCCTACCGCCTGGACCTGGTCACCGGCGGGGAGCGCCCCGCCCGGGTGGACACCGCACTGGTCCTCGCCCGCGGATACGGCGGATTCAACTCCGCCATGGTCGTGCGCCGGTACACCCCGTGAACGCCGGCCGCGCCCCGAGGGGCACGGCACCGACATCGTCCGAACAGAAGGTGGCGCGTATGCCCAGCAAGGTCATGGCCAAGGGCCCGGTCACAGGGCCGGCACAGGTCCAGCACTGCGATGTGTTCATCCTGGGATCGGGCTTGGCCGGCTCGGTCAGCGGAGCGATCCTGGCCCGCCAGGGCGCCAAGGTGGTCTTGGTCGACGCCGGCCAGCATCCACGTTTCGCCGTCGGCGAGTCCATGACGCCCCAGCTCATCGAGTGGCTGCACATCCTCAAGTCCCGCTTCGACGTGCCCGAGATCGGCCATCTGCTGAACGTGAAGGCGGTCGCGGACCATCTGGGGCCGCACCACGGCAAGAAGCAGAGTTTCGGGTTCATCAAGCACGACGCCGGCAAGGAACCCGACCCCAGGGAGGCGACCATGTTCGTCATCCCCAAGGTCCTCACCGACGCCAGCCACCTGTTCCGGCAGGACAGCGACCAGTACTACTTCAACGTCGCCGCCAAGTACGGCTGCCTCACCCGGCAGAACTGGCTCGCCACCGACCTCGACTTCGACGACGACGGGGTCACCGTCACCGGCCGCAACGGCGAGGTGTTCCGCGCCAAGTACCTGATCGACGCCAGCGGCTTCCGCTCCCCGCTCGCACAGAAGTTCTCCCTGCGCGAGCAGCCCACCCGCTTCAAGCACCACGCCCGGTCGATGTTCACCCACTACATCGGCGTCAAACCCTTCGACGAGGTCTCCCACCACCCGGTGAGCCTGCGGCCGCCCGCACCCTGGCACGGCGGCACCCTGCACCACCTCATCGAACGCGGCTGGTTCTGGATCATCCCCTTCGACAACGTCAAGGGCTCGAAGAACCCGATGTGCTCGGTGGGCCTGACCATGGACGAGCGCACCTACCCCAAGCCCAAGGACCTGACCCCCGAGGAGGAATGGCGCTCCTTCCTCGACCGGTATCCGGCGGTCAAACGACAGTTCGTGGGCGCCAAGCGGGTCCGCGAATGGGTCTCCACCGACCGGCTGCAGTACTCCTCCAGCCGCTCGATCGGCCCCCGCTGGTGCCTGATGTCCCACGCGGCCGGATTCCTCGACCCCCTCTACTCGCGCGGCCTGTCCAACACCTTCGAGGTGGTGTACGCGCTGTGCACCCGCATCCTGCAATCCGTAAAGGACGACGACTGGTCCCTGGAGCGGTTCGCCTACGTCGAGCAACTGGAGCGCGGCCTGCTCCAGTACAACGACGACCTCGTCAACGCCTCCTACATCGCCTTCTCCCACTTCCGGCTGTGGAACGCGGTCTTCCGCGTGTGGGGCGGATTCCTCACCCCCGGCGTCATGCGGCTCCACCGGGCCCGCGTCGACTACGAACTCGACGGCGACGAGCAGCACCTGAAGGACCTGGAGAACACCCCCTACCCGGGCCTGTGGTGGCCCCACGAGGAGTTCAAGAAGATCCTGGAGCTGACCGCGGAGACCTGCGAGAAGTACGAGGTCGGCGAACTCGACGGGGACACCGCGGCAGACACCATCTTCGCGGCACTGCGCTCCTGCGAGGGCCTGAACCCGGTGTTCGGCTGGAAGGACGAGGAGTCCACCCGCTTCGTGTACCCGACGACCGCGATGGTCGCCAAGTTCATGAACTGGTCGCTGCGCAAGGCCCCCGCCGGCGAGATGCGGGAGATCGCCCGCTCGCTGGTGACCAGCTCCCTGCGCTCCGCCCTCAAGGGCAGGAAGCCGCTCTAGAGCCACCAGAAGGACCGGCCCATGCCGCAGACCCAGCCCAAGACCCAGCCCAAGGCCGAGGACAAGGCCGCCTTGTCCTCGTGGTCCTCCACCCGCCCGCAGATGGAGAACACCAACCCCCTGGTCCAGGCCTTCACCCGCCTGAACGTCTACCTGTACTCCAAACCGCCCAACAAGTACGTCAAGAAGGTCAACACCTCCTTCCTGCGCCTGCACCTGTTCTTGTACCGCGCCTCCCGCGGAAAGATCATGGGGCACTTCGGGCGCCTGGACGCGCTGCTGCTGACCACCACCGGCCGCAGGACACGCCTGCCGCGCACCGTGCCGGTCGGGTACGTCTACGACAACGGCCGCTACATCGTGTGCGCCGCCCCCGGCCACTTCGACGTGCCCGGCGGCCCGCGGGCCAGCCACCCCGCCTGGTACCACAACGTGCGGGCGACCCCGCAGGTGAGCGTCGACATCGGCCCCGAGCAGTTCCCGGCCACCACACGGATCCTCACCGGCGCCGAACGCGACCGCAGGTGGCGCCAGTTCACCGAGGTCTTCCCGTTCATCGCCGAGTTCCAAAAGCGCGCCAGCCGCCCCATCCCGGTCATCGAGATCACCCCCGATGACCTCGACCCGCAGCAGCTGTGAGCACCCCCACCCCCGGCGGAAGGAAGCACATGAAGATCGAAGCCCTGGATCCGTCCACCCCGCTGCCGCAGCAGTTCCAGGAGAAGACCGGGCCCATCACCCTGGTCAACGTCTTCGACGTACCGCCCGACCTGTACGAGCAGTTCCTGACGATCTGGCAGGAGGACGCCGCGTACATGAAGGCCAGTCCGGGCTGCATCCACACCCAGCTGCACAAGGGCACCGCGGGCAGCCGCCTGCTGGTCAACGTGGCCGTCTGGGAATCCACCCAGGCCCTCCTGGCCGCCTTCAGCAAGCCTGAGTTCCAGCAGTCGGCGGCCAAGTACCCGGCAGGGATCACGGCCTACCCGCACGTCTACGAGAAGATCGCCGTCGAGGGGATCTGCGTCGCCTGACCCCCGCGCGCCCCCGGCCGGGCCGCTCACCGACGGCGCAGCACACCGGCCCGGCCGGGCGCGGCGAGCGGGCAACCCCATCGAGGCAAAGGACGTCCTGCCATGACGCAGCACAAGGTCGCGCTCGTCACCGGAGCCTCACGGGGCATCGGACGGGCGATCGCCGAACGGCTCGGCGCCGACGGAGCCGCCGTGGTCGTCAACTACCGCTCCCGCCGCACGGCCGCCGAACAGGTGGTCGCCGCCATCGAGGCCGGCGGCGGACGCGCGGTCGCCGCCCAGGCCGACGTCACCGACCCCCGGCAACTGCTCGCCTTGTTCGACACCGCCCAGGACCACTACGGAGGCCTGGACGTGCTGGTGAGCAATGCCGGCGTGTGCCACCCCAGCCCGTTCGCCCAGGCCGACGACGAAGCGTACGACCTCCACTTCGACACCAACACGCGGCCCACGTTCGTCGCCCTGCGCGAAGGCGCCCGCCGGCTGCGCGACGGCGGCCGGATCGTGGTGATCTCCACCCAGAACCCGGCCGGACACCTGCCCGGCCTGGCCCTGTACGCGGCGAGCAAGGCGGCCGGCGAGGCGATGGCACGGGTGCTGGCCCAAGAACTCGGCCCGCGCGGCATCACCGTCAACTGCGTGCTGCCCGGCCTGACCGCGGGCACCAGCGCCGAGGAGGACATGACCGACGCACTGGTCCACCAGGTCCTCTCCCGCACCCCCCTCGGCCGCCTGGGGGAACCGGAGGACATCGCGGACATCGTCGGCTTCCTCACCTCCGACCAAGCCCGCTGGATCACCGGCCAACGGATCGCGGCAGGCGGCGGGCGCTTCTGAACGCCCCACCCCAGGAGAGGACCGACATGCCCGACCCGCACCC
>NZ_SRID01000514.1 GCF_004684805.1 Streptomyces palmae | reverse complement strand
CCGGTGGGGCGGGGGCGGGCGGCCGGTGCCGGCGGACGAGGGAGAGGGTGAGCTCGTGGGCCAGGCCACCGATCCAGCCGTACGCCGCCGGGTACGCCGCCGGATCCTCGCAGATCTCCACCTCCCGGTTGCGGGACTCCTGCCTGAGCAGCCGCTGGTGGAGGGGGTCGTCCAGATCGAGGGAGAGGGTTTCGTCCGCCGCGGCCGACTGCACCCGGCGCGGCACCCCCAGGCGCGCCCGCCAGCGGGCCAGTTCCGCACGCCACTCCTCGGGCGGGAGGTCCTCCCGCAGCAGAGGGGCCGAGAGCTTCCAACGGGCGAGCCGGAGGACGACCCGGCCGTAGCGGACGCGGGGCAGGAAGGGCATGGCCTCCAGGGCTCCCCAGCTCCAGGGCGCCCACACGGACGAGCCGCCGGCCGAGATCTCCAGCAGGAAGCGCACCAGGGGCGGCGCCGAGCGGTCGGCGCCCAGCAGATGGGGTTTGCGCACCACGACCTCCCGGCCGTCCGTCCGCCGGACCAGCCGCAGCCGGTCCTCGTCGTCGGCGAGGACGTCGAGCTCCCGCCAGTCGATCACCTGCCGGTCCGTACGGTCCGCGAACACCCCGACGGGAAGCAGGTACGGCAGCACCCGCGGCACCTGGCCGATGTTCAGGTGCCGCGGGGAGGCGGGCTGGTAGCACACCTGCGCGTGCAGCCGGGAGTCGTCGCCGTCCGGGGCCATCAGGGCACGGATCCGCTCCGTACCGAGCAGGTGGGCGAAGCGGCCGGCCGAGGTGCCCGCCGCCTCGGACCCGCCGTGCCGGGCCAGGACCAGCCGGAAGTCCCCGCGGTCCAGCTCCTCGAGGCCCGCTGCGAGGACCTGGGCGCACAGTTCCAGGGACTCGGGCGCGGACCGGTCCTCCGCCCGTCCTCCGGCGAGCCGCAGAACGGCCGCCTGGTCCAGCACGATCTCCTCACCGCCGCCCGCGAGGCTGCCGTGCACCAGCTCGGCCAGGAGCGCGTCGCGGGCCGCGCGGCGGCGGTCCACGCCGGCGCCGGCGGGACGCGGCGCCCCGGTGCGGTAGCCCGCGGGCAGGCCGAGCCCGGCATGCGGATCCAGGAGCTCGCCCACCGGCACCGCGCGCCCCGTCCCGTACCGTTCGACGAAGGCGCGGGTGTAGGCGTCGAGGTGCGGGAAGAGGCCCTCGCGGGGGGTGAGCTGCCACAGCACGGCGGCGGCTTCCGCCAGTTCGGCGCCGACGGCCTCCGGCACGGTGACCGAGGCGTCCATGCGGAGGTCCACCTGCAACGGCGGGCAGGGGAAGCCGTGCCGGGTGCGCAGGGCCCGGTCGGCGGCCGCCAGCTCCCGGCGGCCGCCCCCGACCGGGGTCCTCGCGTACCGCTCCAGGGCCGCCCTGGCCTCGCCCGGCAGCGGGTCGGCCTCCGGCCCGTCCGGTGCCGGGCGGCGCGCTCCGCCGAGGGCCTCCGGTGCCAGGGAGGACAGCAGGAAGCGCATGCGCAGCAACCGCCGGACGATCCGCTCGGCGCTCTCCGCGGACCGCACCAGGTCCGGTTGCTCGGCCAGCATCGCCACCAGGCCGCGGAGGCCGACCGGGCGGGCGGCCCGCTCGTACACGAAGCGGACCGCCGGACCGTACCGGACCGAGAAGGCCCTGACCCCGGCGGCCCCGCCGACCGCCGGCACCCATGGCGAGTGGAGGCTGTCGCCCCGTACGAAGCACAGGTCGTTGGAGACGACGCGTACCCGGTCCGTCGGTTCCGCCTCGCCCAGGTACGCCTCGCTCACCGAGGCGGCCCACCCCGCGTCCGGCCGGACGAACTTGCGGTGCGCGGCGCCGGTCCCGACCTGCGCCCGGGGCCCGAGTTCCGCGGCGGCCACCCCCGCGAACAGGCCGAACGGCGTGGGGCGTCCGGTGATCCGCAGGGCGTACTTGGTCAGCGACTCGGCGACCCGGGCCAGCCTCTTGGGCGGCAGGTCCGCCCCGTCCTCGATCCGCCGCAGCATGCCGGCCAGGGAGTCGCTGGACAGCTCTACGGCCTCGCGCAGGAAGGGGTCGGCCGCCAGCGCCCTGAGGGAGTCGGCCGGCTCGGCCTCCGGCCCCGGGGCACGGTCGGCCAGGGCGTCCACGGGGAGCACGGCGAGCCGCAGCAGGACGGGCGAGCGGGCCGCGAACATGCGGAAGGTCACCGGCCCAGCGAAGTGGACCGGCACGCCGGACGGCAACACCGGCCGGTGAACTTCTCGGCGTACCTTGCGGTACCCGGCCCGCCGCCCCGCGCCACCCGCGTGCGGGTCGGATCGTCGCGGGCGGGGGCGCCACCCGTCGTCTGCGCCGATACCGGGCATCCGGGCGATCCGGCCGGGGTACGGCCACCCGGGGGCAGGAGCCGCGGCGGGAGGTGCGGTCCCTCGCCCGGCATCGAGGCCGACCGCGTGTCGCCGCCGGTGTCCGCCCCGGGGCGCGACGCGGTCCGGCAGCCGATGCCGGCCCGGCCGTGCCTGTGCCGTCCGCGGACGTCGCGCCCGCCGCTCCGGGTCGCCTCCCGCGCGTCCCTCGTCGGGCGCCGGGGCCGGGCGCCACCGACAATCGACACGACAGGGCCGAGAAGGAGCGATCCCGATGACGTTCTTCCAGCTGCGCAACCCGCACGACGAGGGTCACAGCGCCGGCCGGGCCGGCTGGCTGCGGGCCGCGGTCCTCGGGGCGAACGACGGCCTGGTGTCGGTCGCCAGTCTCATGGTCGGCCTGGCCGCCGGCGGCACCGGCCCCTCCGTGGTCGCCACCGGGGGTCTGGCCGGCCTGTCGGCGGGTGCGCTGTCCATGGCGGCGGGCGAGTACGTCTCGGTCAGCTCCCAGGTCGACATCGAGGACGCCGACCGAGCCAAGGAGACCCGCGAGCTCGCCGAGTATCCGGAGGCGGAACTGGCCGAACTCGCCGGCATCTACCGCGCCCGCGGGGTGCCCGCGGAACTGGCCTGGAAGGTCGCCGAAGCGCTGCACGCGGCCGATCCGCTCCAGGCGCATCTGCGCGACGAACTCGGGCAGAGCGAGCACACCGCCGCCCGCCCGCTCCAGGCGGCGCTCGCCTCCTCGGCCAGCTTCCTCGCCGGTGGGCTGATCCCCTTCCTCGGCCTCCTCGCGGGCTCCAGCGCCGCACGTGCCTGGCTGATCGTGCTGCTCACCCTCTGCGGCCTGGCCGTCGCCGGCGTGCTGGCCGCCCGCACCGCCGGCATCGGGGCGCTGCGCCCCACGCTGCGTGTCGTCGTGGGCGGTGGGCTGGCGATGGCCGTCACCGCCGCGGTCGGGCAGATCGCCCACGTCTCGGGGGTGTGAGTCCGGGCCGGACAGTCCCCACCAGTACCGCGAACCGGCCCGGCAGGTGCGATGTGCCCGGCGCATCCGCCGACCGCCCCGTCGGCGGGGGCCCGCCGGGTGCGCCGGTGGGCGTGCCCTCCGCGCCCGCCCGGCCGCCGCGCACCCAGCCCCTGTACCGCCCGTCCGCAGGGTGCCCCGGGGGCGTCGGTGCCGCCCCCTCGCACCGGTCCGCGGGTGAGGCTCGATTCCTCCCGGAACAATACCCATGGGGGTATCATGGCCAGCGTAAGTGAACGGCCCGGCGGATACCCGCGGGCGGGAGAGGAGTAAGCCATGTGTCGTCGAGTGACGTGTGGCAGGTGCGGCAAGGCCACCTACGCCGGGTGCGGAAACCACGTGGACCAGGTACTGGCCGGCGTCCCCAAGGGGCAGCGCTGCAGCTGCCCGCCGCAGCAGAAGCGGTCCTGGTGGCCCTTCGGCAGGCGCTGAGGGCAAGCGCGGCGTCGGGGGCCGCCCGCCGTACGGC
>NZ_SRID01000513.1 GCF_004684805.1 Streptomyces palmae | reverse complement strand
CCCTCGTCCACTGACACCCCGCCCACCGACGCACCGTCTCCGGGCACCTCGGCTACGGACCCCACCGCACCGCGATGCGAGCCCGCATCCGCGGCGGGCTCGTACACCCAGATAGAAAGGCACTTTTCGTGCGTAACACCATAAAGATCTCCGCCATCGCCCTCACCGTCGGCGCGCTCGCCCTCGGTGCCACCGCCTGCGGCCCCGACTCCGGTGGCAAGGACGGCGCGCTGGTGGTCGCCGCGACCCCGGTCCCGCACGCCGAGATCCTCAACTACGTCAAGGACCACCTGGCCGACAAGGCCGGCCTCAAGCTCGAGGTGCGGGAGTTCACCGACTACGTCACGCCGAACACGGCGACCGAGGACGGCTCGGTGGACGCCAACTTCTTCCAGCACCAGGCGTACCTGGACGACTTCAACAAGAAGAAGGGCACCCACCTCGTCCCCGCGGTCACCGTGCACCTGGAGCCGCTCGGCCTCTACTCCCACAACGCCAAGTCCCCCAAGGACATCGAGAAGGGCGCCACCATCGGCATCCCCAACGACACGTCCAACGAGGCGCGGGCCCTCAAGCTGCTGGAGGACAACAAGCTGATCACCCTCAAGAGCGACGCCGGCAACGAAGCCACCCCGGCCGACATCGCCGAGAACCCCAAGGGACTGAAGTTCAAGGAGCTGGAGGCCGCCATGCTGCCGCGCTCCCTGGACGACGTGGACGCCGCGGTCATCAACGGCAACTACGCCATCGAGGCCGACCTCAAGCCCGGCAAGGACGCCCTGGCGCTGGAGTCCCCCAAGGACAACCCGTACGGCAACATCCTCGTGGTGAAGCAGGGTCACGAGAAGGACCCGCAGGTCAAGAAGCTGGTCAAGCTGCTGACCTCGCCCGAGGTGAAGAAGTTCATCGAGGAAAAGTACGACGGAGCGGTCATCCCCTCCTTCTGATCCCCGACCCCTTGGGCCCTCAGGCCCTTCAGGTCCCCCTGGTCCGTCCGGTCCCCGGCGCCCGGCGGCCGGCCACCGCGCCGCCCGCCCCGCGCCGGGGCGGCGGGCAACCAGCCCCCGCGGAGGGCGTGGCGGGGAGCCAGCCCCCCGCGGCGGGGCGGCGGGGGAACCAACCCCCGCAGGCGGAGTGGAGGGCGTCGGTCCGCACGGACCGGGCCCGCCACCGGGCCCTCTCGGCTGCACGTCACCGGGCCGATGCTGCATGCTGGGCTCTCCCGAAGGCCCAGGCCCTGGTTACGGAGCGAGTCATGACATCCACCTTCCCGGACATCTGCATCAACACGGATCGGCTGGTGCTGCGCCCCTTCACCGGGCAGGACGCCCCGCAGCTGACCGAGATGATGAACGACGAGCTCGTCACCGCCTGGACCACCGCCCCGCACCCCTACACCGCCCACGACGCCCACGAGTGGATCACCCGGATCGCCCCCGCCGAACGCACCAGCGGTCGCGGCATCGTCTTCGCGGTCACCGAGTTCCTCACCCAGCGCCTGGTGGGCGTCGCCCGGTTGCACGGCACCGACTGGCGCTGCCGCTCCAGCGAGATCGCCTACCTCACCGCCCCCTGGGCCCGCGGTGAGGGCTATGCCTCGGAATCCGTGCTCGGCGTCGCCGGGTGGCTCTTCGGCGACCAGAAGTTCGAACGCCTGGAGCTGCGCACCCCGGCCGACAACACCGCCGCCCAGCAGGTGGCCCAGAAGGTCGGCTGCATCAGCGAGGGCGTGCTGCGCAACGCCTGGATAGCCCGCGCCCGGCGGGACCACGATCCGCTGGGCGGCTGGATGGACATCCGTACCGATCTGATCGTCTGGAGTCTCCTCCCGGAAGACCTGGACGGCGTCCCGGGCGCCCCGACCGGCTCGGGATTCGGCGCCTTCGCCGACTGGAGCTGACCCACCGCCCCCCGCCGGTCCCAACCGCCGGGGTACTCTCGGGCCAGCCCCCGCCCGCGCGCTCACGCGCCGCGACTGACCTGCGAAGAAACCGGGAGAAAGACGACGATGGCCGACCGCGTCACGGTGATCGGTTGGGACGGTACCCCGCTGACGGACGCGGCTCGCTCCGCCGTCGCCGCCGCCACCCTGGTGGCCGGCGCCGCACACCATCTGGCCCTGCCCGAGATCCCGCCCGGCGCCGAACGCGTCCGGCTCGGCAGCGTGCACCTGGCCGCCCGCCGCATCGCACAGCACCGCGGCACGGCCGTGGTCCTCGCCGACGGCGACCCCGGCTTCTTCGGGGTGGTCCGCACCCTGCGCGCGCCCGAACACGGCCTCGAGGTCGAGGTCATGCCGGCCGTCTCCTCCGTGGCCACCGCCTTCGCCCGGGCCGGTATGCCCTGGGACGACGCCCAGGTCGTGGTGGCGCACACCCGCGACCTGCGCCGCGCGGTCAACGTCTGCCGCGCGCACACCAAGGTCGCGGTGCTCACCTCGCCCGGCGCCGGCCCCGCCGAACTCGCCCTGCTGCTCCAGGGAGTCCACCGCACCTTCGTCATCTGCGAGGCACTGGGCACCGAGCGGGAGCAGGTGACGGTCCTCACCTCGGACAAGGTCGCCGACCACACCTGGCGCGACCCCAACGTGGTCATCGTCATCGGCGGCACCGGCGCCCGCCCGGTGGCCCCCGGGCGCGGCCAACCGGCAGCCGGGACCGGTGGCTGGATCGCCGGACGCGCCACCGGCTACCCCTCGCCGCTGCGCGGCTGGGCCCTGCCCGCCCCCGCGTACGCCACCGTGCTCGGCGAGGACGAGTCCCCGCAGCTGCGCGCCGCGCAACTCGCCCGCCTCGGTCCCCGGGTGGGCGACCTGGTGTGGGACATCGGCGCGGGCAGCGGCGCGGCGGCCGTGGAGACGGCCGGCTTCGGCGCCGCGGTGATCGCCGTCGACCGGGACGCGGACGCCTGCGGCCGTGTTGCGGCGCTCGCCCGCCGCTTCGGGGTCCAGCTCCAGACCGTGCACGGCTCCGCGCCGCAGGTGCTGGAAGACCTCCCGGAGCCCGATGTGGTCCGGATCGGTGGCGGCGGGGTCCCGGTGGTGGCCGCCTGCGCCGCCCGCCGCCCGGAGCGCATCGTCACCCACGCCGCCACCCGGGACGCCGCGGAGGCGGTGGGCGCGGTGCTCGCCGACGCGGGGTACGGCGTCGAGTGCGTGCTGCTCCAGTCGGTGGAGTTGGACACCCGGGGATGGACCGAGCGCGAGCGCGCCGTCCGGTTCCTGCTGTGCGGTCACCGCCCCCACCCGTGACCTCGGCCGACCCGTGCCCGAGGTAGGCTGGCGGACTGTTGTACCGCCCGTACCGTCGCCCGGTGTTCGGCGCTTTATCCGCCAATGGCGGGATCGCGTCGCTCCCTTGGCGGACCGCGGTACGACGGGGTAGGGGACGTGCAACGTGCCGCACATCGCGCACGCTCGTTCTTGCTGTCGGCGGGTTGGATGGAGCACTAGCGATGGGCGAGGGGAACGCATGACCGACACCGGCCAGGTCCCGGGTGAGGGACTGCCGGAGAGCGCGGGCGGACATCCCGTACTTCCGCCGCACTCCGCGTATCCCTACGCCGACCCGCAGTCCGTCCCGCACCAGGGCCACGAGGCGCAGGAAACCGCCGGCTACGAGGACGACATGCTGCTGATGCCGGGCTCCCAGGGCGCCTGGATGGACCAGCAGCAGCCCTATCCGCAGCAGGGCTCGTACCCGCAGCCGGACCCGTACCAGCAGCACCAGTACGACCAGCGGCAGCACCAGTACGACCAGCAGGGCGGGTACGAGCAGCAGCCCGCCGCCGAACCGCTGCCGCACGGCGCGCCCCAGGCCGGTACGTACCAGCCCGGCCCCCTCGACCAGCCCGCGGCCCAGACC
>NZ_SRID01000512.1 GCF_004684805.1 Streptomyces palmae | reverse complement strand
GGGGTGGGCGGACCGCCGGCACCGACCGGACCGGCCACCCCGGCGGTCCGCCCACCCCCTGCCGGAGGCACCGGCTCCGGGCCTTCCCCATCCGTCCTGTCCGGGGTGAACCAGCCGCGGCCACCGATGTCGCCATGGGTGTCGCCGTCGGCCGGCGACGTGGTGGTCGGAGCTTCCATGGGCCTCGCCTCGAACAACTTTCTCTCGATCTCGGCACCCCCGACAAAGGAATGCCGCGATGTCCCCGCGATGGTCTGCTGGTTCAGCCGGCATCGGTCTGTGCGGCAATGGAGTGCCAGTGCCGTCCGGTCTTCGACGCGTGCCCTTCACCCATGGCACGCGTGAACACAGAGCCGGAAACCCGCGTAAGGAGAACCCCCGTTCCCGTTCGGCTGGGTCAGCCAATGGGCTCCGCGTCAGTGCCCTGGCGTGGAACCAGGACCGACCCTACTCGGCACCGCCGTTTGCACAACCCCCGTGTTCTCGCTGTCCGTTACCCCGGGAATCGCATTCATCACCTGTGGTTACCGACGAGTTCGTAGGCCTCTCGGAGGTCCATACCCACATACGCGTACGAGGCGATTCCCCGCACATGGTGATCGGCGTTGATCGCCACCGAGACGGGCACCGTGGCGAAGAGTTCCGTGTCCGACAGGGAGTCTCCGTAGGCGACGCAGTCCGCGCTGCTGAGACCGAATTCCGCGCAGAGTTCACCGGCGACGCGGACCTTGGCGGCCGGGGTGAGGATGCCCGTCGGATCCACCGGCTCCCGGAACGGCACCGCCGGCCAGCGGGAGCCGCGCGCCGCGTCCGTCCCCCAGTCCAGCAAGCGCTCCACGAAGAAGCCCGGCGAGAGGGAGATGACCGCGCTCCGCTCCCCGCGCGCCCGGATGTCGGCCCAAACCTCGCGAATGCCCGTCAACCACGGCGCCTGTTCGAAGGCCGCCGCCACCTGCGCCTCGGTCAGCGCCTCCCACAGCTCACAGGCCAGTTCGGCGAACCGCCCCGGCGTCAACTCCCCCCGCGCGAACGCCCGCTCCAACTCCCCGATCTCGCGCTCCACCCCGAGCTGGCGGGATATCTCGATGGCGGCGGCGGACCCGCGGATCAAGGTGCCGTCGAGGTCGAACAGATGCAGTCTCGTCATGGGCCGAGCCTAGGCGTACTCGGATTCGCGTATCCGCGGATACGCCCCCCGTCAGACGCCCCCGCCGGCCACCGCGCGCCACGGTGGGGGCCATGCACCCGAAGCGCCCCCATGACCCGCCCCACCAGACCGCGTCCGCCGCCCGCGCCCAGACCTCCTGCCGCGGGCGGCGGCTCTCCCGACCGGTGCGCCGGGCCCTGCTGGTCACACACGTCGTCGTGTCGGTCGCGTGGTTGGGGATCACCCTGTGCCTGCTGGTGCTGGGGATCACGGCGGTGACCACCGGTTCCGCGGCGACCGCGGCGGCCTGCTACCGGGCCATGCGGATCTTCGCCGACTGGCTGCTGCCGGCGGTCAGCCTGGGGTCGCTGGTCACCGGGCTGGTGCTGTCGCTGGGCACGCCCTGGGGGCTGGCCCTGCACCGCTGGGTCTACACGAAGTTCTGGCTGACGCTGGCCGCCACCGGCGCCTCGCTGCTGGCACTGCGGCCCCGCATCCATGACGCGGCCGCCGAGGTGGACCGGCTGCGGGCGGGGGAGGCGGTCCATGTGTTCCCGGACCTGGCCGCCGCCCCGACGGTGGCCACCTCGATCTACCTCTTCCTCACCGCCATCTCGGTGCTCAAGCCCTGGGGGCTCACCGCCCGCGGCCGGCGTCGGCGGGAGTCGACCGCGGGGCGTACCGCACCGCGTGTGCCGGCCGGGGCCCTCGCGGCCCGCCGGCTGGAGGCCTGCTCTCTCCCCGACCGCTGAGCGCGCCCGGCCATCGGCCGCCGACCGCCACCCCCTGCCGCCGCCCAGCCCTATGCTCACGGCCATGAGCGACTTCGTGATACGCCCCGCCACCGCCGATGACATCCCCGACATCGTGGCGATGCTGGCCGACGACGAGTTGGGGGCGCGCCGGGAGTCGCCCGACGATCTCGCCCCGTACCGCGCCGCCTTCGAGCGGATCGCCACCGACCCCCAGCAGCGGCTGGTGGTCGCGGTCCGAGAGGGCCGTACGGTCGGCACCCTCCAACTCACGCTGATCCCCGGTCTGTCCCGGCGCGGCGCCACCCGCTCGATCATCGAGGGGGTGCGCATCCATGCCGATGAGCGGGGCAGCGGGCTGGGCACCCTGCTGATCGAGTGGGCCGTGGAGGCATCCCGCGAGGCCGGCTGCCGGTTGGTCCAGCTCACCTCGGACGCCACCCGTCTCGACGCCCACCGCTTCTACCAGCGGCTCGGCTTCGAGGCGTCCCACCTGGGCTTCAAGCTCCCACTCGACTGACCCACACCCCGGAACGCACCGGGTGGGTGCCCGAGCCGATCGCCCGGACACCCACCCACCCTTCCGGCCCCGCAAGGCCGCCCGGGAACCGCTCAGAGCGCGCTCAGGTCGATGGCCTCGGCCATCACGCGGTAGCCGGCGTCGTTGGGGTGCTTGTGGTCCCCGCTGTCGTACGCCGGGTCCAGCGCCAGCGCGTCGCTCGGAGAGGCCAGCGCCGCCGCGAAGTCGGCCACCGCGTCGAACTCCCCCGAGTCGCGGATCCACTCGTTGATCGTCGCGCGCTTCGCCTCGGAGCGCGGTGTGTGGTACTCCGCCCCCTTGAACGGCAGGATCGTGCCGCCGACGACCCGGATGCCGCGGGCGTGGGCCCGCTCGATCAGCTCCCGATAGCCGGCGATCACCTGCTCGGCGCCGATCTGCGGGTTCGGCTTGTAGGTCGGCAGGTCCACCTCGCTGAAGCCGATGTCGTTCAGCCCCTCCAGCAGCACCACCGTGCGGACTCCCGGCTTGTCCAGCACATCGCGCTGGAAGCGGTCCGCCGCCCGGTCGCCGAACCAGGCCGAGTCGTGCAGCAGCAGGTTCCCGCCGATCCCGGAGTTCAGCACCGGACGCGGTGTGCCCGCGGCCGCCAGCCGCCGCCCCAGGGCGTCCGGCCAGCGGTGGTCGCCGTCCACGGTGGACCCGAAGCCGTCCGTGATGGAGTCGCCGAAGGCCACCACCGTGTCCCCGTGCGGGCGCCCGCCACCGGTCAGCTCCACGTCGGACAGGTAGTACCAGGAGTGGGTACGAGCCGTGAACGGCGCGCCGGTGCGGTCCGCGCGGTGGTCGCCCTCGGCGCGGTAGCTGGTCGCGTACGCCTGGGAGTGGAAGGTGGACGGTCCGGTGGGCTCGGCGAAGTGGAGCGTCACGGTCACCGAGGTGAAGGGCTCGACCCGCAGCGGTGCGGCGTCACTGGTGGCCTCTCCCCCGGCCGGAATGGTCACCGCGGGCCGCTGCCCGAAGGTGAGCTTGCGCAGGGTGCCGGGTCGCACGGACGCGCCGTGCGCGGCGCGGGCGATGGTCGCCCCGGCGATCCGCAGCGGGCGCTGCCCGTAACGGTTGGAGAGCTTGATGCGGGCCGTGGTGCCCCCGCTCGTCAGCCGCACCACCTGGCGCACGGTCTGGTCCGCGAACCCGGTCTCCGACCAGTTCTCCTCGAAGCCCGAGCTGGGGCGCTGCACCGGCGCCGACCACCCTGGGCCCCAGTCGGTGCCGACCCGTGCGGTCGGCCGCGCCTCGGCGGCGAGGGAGCGGTCGGCGGCGGTACGGGCGGAGGCGGTGGGGGAGGCCGCGGCCACGGCGGTGAGGGCGAGCAGTGAGGCACCGAGGCGGAGGTTGCGGGAAGGCATGGCGAACTCCTCAGGGAAGCAGGGGTGCGGGGATGTGGGTGTGGGGATTTCGGGGTGT
>NZ_SRID01000511.1 GCF_004684805.1 Streptomyces palmae | reverse complement strand
ACTCCACAAAGAAGTCCGGCGTCGACATCACCGCCACACCACCAGCCAACGCCAAATCACACTCACCCGAACGCAACGCCCCCACCGCCCAATGCAACGCCACCAACGACGACGAACACGCCGTGTCGATGCTGACGGCGGGGCCTTCCAGACCCAGGACGTACGACACTCGGCCGGACGCGATACTTCCGGCGCTCCCGTAGCTCACATAGCCCTCGACCTCGCCGGGTACGTCGTTGAGCCGGGATCCGTAGTCGTTGTAGATGACGCCGGCGAAGACGCCGGTCCGGCTGCCGCGCAGCGAGGTCGGATCGATGCCAGCCCTCTCGATGGCCTCCCAGGAGGTCTCCAGCAGCAGCCGCTGCTGCGGGTCCATGGCCAGCGCCTCACGCGGCGAGATACCGAAGAACTCGGCATCGAACTCACCGGCCTCGTAGAGGAAACCGCCGGTGCGGGCGTAGCTGGTGCCGGATCGCTCGGGGTCGGGGTCGTACAAGGCCGCCAGGTCCCAGCCGCGGTCGGTCGGGAACTCGGCGATCGCGTCACCATCCGCGACCAGCAGCCGCCACAGGTCATCCGGCGATGACACATCACCGGGGAAGCGACAGCCGATGCCCACGATCGCGATCGGCTCGTCGGTGGCCTTGGCGCTGAGGGCCGGTGCGGTGACCCGTACGGGTGATGCGTCACCGAGCAGTTCCGTCACCAGGTGCCGCGCCAGTGTAAGGGGATTCGGGTAGTCGAAGACCAGAGTCGAGGGCAGGCGCAGGCCGGTTGCGGTATTCAACCTGTTCCGCAGTTCCACGCCCGTCAGTGAGTCGAATCCGAGTTCCTTGAAGGGGCGTTCGGCATGGACGGGGCTGGTCGTGGTGTGTCCCAGAACAGCCGCGGCCTCGGTGCGCACCAGTTCCAGGACGGTGGGCGTACGGTCGGCCTCGGCGAGTTCGGCCAGCCGCCGGGCCAGCGACGGGCCCTGGTGGTCTGCGGTGTGCCGCCGTGCCGGTGTTCCCAGCAGATCGGTGAAGAGCGGGGGTAGCGAGGCGGCGCGGGCCCGCATGGCCCGCAGGTCTAGCCGGGCCGGGACGAGTACGGCCTGGGGTGCGGTCAGGGCGGCGTCGAACAGGGTCAGTGCCTCTTCCGCGGACATCGCCACCGCGCCGGTGCGTGCCCACCGGGCGAGGTCCGTGTCGCTGAGCCGCCCACCCATGCCCCGGGACTCCGCCCACAACCCCCACGCCAGGGAGACGGCAGGCAGGCCCAGAGCCCTGCGGTGCTGGGCGAGGGCATCCAGAAAGGCGTTGGCCGCGGCGTAGTTGCCCTGGCCGGGGCCGCCGAACGTGGTGGAGCCCGAGGAGAACAGCACGAAGGCGGCCAGTCCCATGTGCTGGGTGAGTTCGTGCAGGTGCAGCGCGCCGTCGGCCTTGGGGCTCAGCGATCGGTCCAGTTGCTCGACGGTCAGCGTCTCGACAATGCCGTCGTCGACGACTCCGGCGGTGTGGACGACCGCGCAGAGCGGATGCTCCGCCGGCACGCGTGCCAGCTCGGCGGCGAGCGCGGCGCGGTCACCCACATCGCAGGCAGCCAGCGTGACGTGTGCGCCCAGTTCCGACAGTTCCGCCAGCAGCGCTTCCGCGCCTGGAGCCTCCGTGCCGCGCCGGGACACCAGCAGCAACCGCCGCACCCCGTGTGCGGCCACCAGGTGCCGGGCCACCAGGGCGCCCAGTCCCCCCGTGCCGCCGGTCACCAGCACCGTTCCGTCTGCGGGGAACACTCCCCCCGTCGCCCCCGTCGCCCCCGTCGCCGCCACCGCGGCCAGGCGGGGGACGGCTTGCCGTCCGGCACGTACCGCGATCTGCGGCTCCGTGGAAGCGAGCGCCATGGGAAGTGTGGCGAGTGAGGTGGGCTGCCCGTCGATGTCCAGCAAGGTGAAGCGGCCGGGGTGTTCGGACTGCGCCGAGCGCATCAGCCCCCAGACGGCCGCCGCGGGCAGGTCGCTCACCGCGTCGCCCGTGTCACCATCGTCGGCCCGCAGCGCCCCCTGGGTGAGGACGACGAGGCGCGACGCGGTGAGGCGATCGTCCGTGAGCCAGGTCTGGAGCGTCTCCACCACGTCGGCGAGGACCTCCCGGGTACGTGCCGGGAGCCCTGCGATATCCGCGTCGGCACCGGCGGCACACACCACCAGGACACCTGGGACGCCTTCGGAAGCGGCGGCGGCCTCGCCGAGATCCGCGTACCGTGCGCTCGGCAGTTGCGGCTCGGGCAACCGGTCGACCAGGCCGAAGGGGTCGGCCCCCACCAACGCCCAGTCCACCGGCCCGGCGGACTCCGGTGCCGCGGGCTTCCACTCCACCCGGAACAGGGAGTCGCGCCGTACGCCGCCGGCCGTCCGCAACTGGTCTGCCGCCACGGGCCGGGCCACCACAGCCGCGACCGACGCCACCAGACGCCCGGAGGTGTCGGTCAGCCTCAGCCCCACCGTGTCCTCGCCCAAGGTCAGCAGGCGTACCCGCAGCGCGGTCGGCTTGGAGGCGTACACCGCCACCCCTCGAAAGCAGAACGCGATCTGCGCCTGCGACTCGCCTTCCACCGCCGAGGGGCCGCTGTGCCAGGCGTGGAGTGCGGCGTCAAGCAGGGCGGGGTGAATGCCGAAGTGGTCCGCATCCTCCTGGGCCTCCTCCGGGAGTGCCACCTCTGCGAATATCTCGCCCCCGCGGCGCCATGCCGCCCGCAGCCCCTGGAAGACCGGCCCGTAGTCCAATCCGGCCGACACCAGCCCTTGGTAGATCACATCGGCGTCCACCGGCTCCGCGCCGGCGGGAGGCCACTCCCGTTCTTCTCCCAGACTGTCGGCCACCGACGATCCTTCGACGGCCGGCACCATGGCGCCCGATGCGTGCTGGGTCCACGCAGCGCCCAAGGCACCGTCCTCAGGGCGAGCGTGGATGGTCACCGTCCTGCCTCCGGATTCCTCCGGCGCACCGACGGTCACCTGAAGCCGCACGGAACCCGTCTGCGGCAGTACCAAGGGGGTGTGCAGGGTCAGTTCCTCCACCTGCGCGTAACCCAGCTCGGCACCGGCACGCAGGGCAAGCTCCACGAAGAGGGTTCCGGGCACGATCACCGTGCCGTGAACGGCGTGGTCGTTCAGCCACGGGTGGCTGGCCAGCGACAGCCGACCGGTGAGGACGGTCCCCTGGCCACCGGCCAGCTCCACCGCCGCCCCCAGCAACGGATGCTCCAGCGCCTGCTGCCCCCAGCCGACTCCCTGGGCAATGGCCGAGTGCTGGGCCGCCATCCAGTACCGCTGCCGCTGGAAGGCATACGTGGGCAACTCCACCCGCCGAGCCCCTGAATCGGCGAACAGGGCCGCCCAGTCCACGGCCAGACCCTGCACGAACGCACTGGTCAGAGCCTGCGCCAGCTGCTCCGCACCCCCCTGGCCACGCCGCAGCGTCTCCACCACCACACCCTGGATGCCCAACCCCTCCAGCGTGTCGCTGACCGGCACCACCAACCCAGGATGCGGACTGCACTCAACGAACGCCGTATGCCCGTCGGCGACAGCAGCACTGACCGCGGCTTGGAGCTCCACCGTCTGCCGCAGATTGGTGAACCAGTACCCACCATCCATCACCGTGGCATCCGGCAGCACCTGGCCGGTGACGGTCGAGTAGACAGGGACCCGCCCGGGACGCGGGCTCACCTCCGCCAAAAGCCCCTCGACCTCCTCCCGCACCAACTCCATCTGCGGAGAATGCGAGGCGTAATCCACCGGGATCCACCGGACGCGAACTCCGTCGCCCTCCCAGGGACCCACCACCTCCCGCAACGCCTCCACCTCACCCGACAGAACGACGCTGCCCGGACCATTCACCGCCGCGACCGACACCTCAACACCCACAGCCG
>NZ_SRID01000510.1 GCF_004684805.1 Streptomyces palmae | reverse complement strand
CCCGCCTCCGCGTCCGCCGCCGACCCCGCGTCCCGAAGCACCTTCGGATCCGCTTCCGGACGGCCTCCACAACCGCTTCCAGCCCAGCCATGGCCTGTTTACGGCCTACTTTCGATCTCCTTCCGACCCTCTTCCGGTCTGTGGGTGCCCCTGCCTCCGCGCCGCCTCGAGCGCGCCCAACGGCCGTCTCCGGTATGCCCCCACGGGGGCGGCCGACCAGTGCCGCCGACGCGGGGCGGGGCCGGTGCGATGACCTGTTCGTGGGATCATGGTGGGCCGACCGGACGACGGCGGCGGTGCCACCCGCTTATTCGCGGCGCGCCGCGTCCATCTGTCCATGGGGAGCCCCAGGGCTCCGCACGCCACCCGAGGAGACTTCCGCAGATGACCGTGCCCTCCATGCCCAGACGGGCGGCGTTCGCCGTGCTCGCTGCGCTGGTCGCGGTGGTGGCCCTGGTCTCGACCGCGATATTCGTCGGAGTGGGCCGCGGTGCCGGGGTGCTGGACACCCGCCCACGGGAACGGCACGATCCGGTCGCCCCGGCGACCACCGGCAGTTGGGTGGGCACCTGGTCCGCCTCGGCCGCCGCCGCCGAGCCCAACTCGTACCAGGGCTACCCCGGCATGTCGATCCGCAACGTGCTGCACACCAGCATCGGCGGCAACAGCGTCCGCGTCCATCTGTCCAACCTCTACGGCACCCGGCCGCTCTCCATCACCCACGCCTCGGTGGCGGTGGCCGCCGCCCCCAGCACTCCCTCCGCGGCCTCCGGCACCATGCGCCGGCTGACCTTCGGCGAGCGCACCGGGGTGACCATCCCGGCCGGTCGGAGCGTGGTCAGCGACGCGGTACGGCTCACCGTGCCGGACGCCGCCGACCTGCTGGTCACCACCTACTCCCCCACCCCCTCCGGCTCGGTCACCTACCATCCGCACGCCCGGCAGACCTCGTACCTGGCGCGCGGCGACCGCACCGAGGACGCCTTCGGCCTCGGCTACACCGAGCAGAGTCCGTACTGGCGCTACGTCACCGCCGTGGACGTCTGGTCCAAGGAGGCCCAGGGTTCCGTCGCGGTGCTCGGCGACTCCATCACCGACGGGATCACCTCCACCGCGGGCGCCAACCACCGCTGGCCCGACTACCTCGCCACGCGGCTGCGCGCCGAGCCCGGCGCGCCCCGGTACGGCGTGCTCAACCAGGGCATCAGCGGCAACCAGGTGCTCACCGACGGCCCCGGCTTCCCGCCCGACAACCCCGCCGCGCTGAACCGGATCACCCGCGAGGTGCTGTCCCGCGGCGACGTCCGCACCGTCATCGTCGAACTCGGCATCAACGACATCATCCGCCCGCCGCGCAAGGCCAACGCACGCCAGATCGTGGACGGGCTGCGACGGCTCACCGAGCTGGCGCACAGCCGCGGCATCAAGGTGGTGGGCGGCACCCTCACCCCCTTCGAAGGCCACCGGGGCTGCACACCGCGGCTCAACGCGATGCGCCAGCAGGTCAACCGGGAGATCCGGGCCGGCGGGGTCTTCGACGTGGTGGTCGACTTCGACCGCGCCCTGCGCGACCCCTCGGCCCCGCAGCGGCTGCGCCCCGAGTACGACTCCGGCGACCATCTGCACCCCAGCGACCGCGGCTACGAGGCGATGGCCCGCGCCTTCGACCTCGACATCCTGCGCCAGACCCGGGACGCCACCCTCTGAGCCCCACCCTGGATGCCCGCCCGGCGCCGGGTGGGCGTCCAGATCCCCTGAGACGCCCGCTCGCGCCCGGCAGACGGCCGTGGCTCCCAGAGGCGCCGACTCGCGCCCGGCAGACGGCCGTGGCTCCCGGAGAAGCCGACTCGCGCCCGGCAGACGGCCGTGGGAGGGGCGGCCCTACTTCCCACCGTCCAGCTCGCGCCGCCCGTGCCGTTCCCGGTGCCGGAGCCTGCGCTCCTCGCGGCGCCGGTACCGCTCCATCCGGCGCTCCTCACGCCGCCGCCGCAACTCGGCCTTGGGCTCCTTGCGCTCCACCGAGACCCCGCCCCAGAGCGCGAGCCCGGTGATGGTGATCCGGGGCGCCCCGGGGGTGCCCTCGCCCGCCCCCTTGTCGTCGAACCCGCCGAGGATGCCGACGCCGTTCACGTACACCTCGGCACCCATCGGTACGACCACCTCCACCCCGCCCATGACGGCGAAGCAGCGGATCACCACGTCGCGGTCCTCGAAGCGGGCCTCGCGCAGGTCGAGCTGCCCGCCGCCGCACAGGGCCAGGGCGGTGAAGCGGCGCGCCACCGCCCAGTTGCCGCCCCGCAGGAAGCCGCCCATCACCGCGATACCGGTCTTCGAGGTGGGCTGATGGCCGATCCGCGCACTCCAGCCCGAGCGCTCCACGGCACGGCCGGGCACCGTCCCGGTGGGCACCGGCAGGTCCCGTACCAGCGGCTCCAACTCCCGGTGGGTCCGGGCCCGGTAGGCGGCGTCCAGCCGCTCCTCGAACTCCTCCATCGTCAGCCGCCCCTCGGCGACACCGTCCCGCAGGGCATCGGCGACGCGCTCACGCTCGGCATCGGAGGCCCGCATCTCGGGGAGGTCGTCGCTCATGGCGCACAGCCTAACGAGGTACGGACACCGGTTCGGCGGCATCGCGGTCCACGCCCGGCATCCCCAGCGACCGCCCCGAGTCCGGGAGTTCCGCCGTACCGTGGCGGGTTACCCCCCGGTGGCCGCACCGCTCGCCTCCCGGGCCGGATACCCTGCCGCAGTGGCCGTGCGGTACCTCGCGTAGCGTCGGGTTCCGCCGTTCGCGGCGCACGCGTACGCACCCCACCCTCCACCCCATGCCACACTCCACGAGCGCGGTGCGGTGATCCGGGGGAAGGGTCGGGGTCGCCACCGCACGGAGTGACGAAGATCATCCGTTCGGCCGGTCACAGAGCTGTCACAGGTGGGCAGCACCGGCGCGCCCCAGTAGCGGATGATGCGACAGTGTTTTATGGGGCGTACCACGCTATTCGCCCGACAGGTCATCATTCCGCCGCAGCACAACCTTCTACGGCGGCCGAGGAGTCTCTGGAGACATGAGCGACGAGCCCCACCAGCAGGAACCCCGGCACCCTGAGGACAGAAGTGGTCCCCCTTCCACTTCCCCGTCCGGTTCCACATCCGCTCCCGGCTCCGGTCCCCGCTCCGGCCCCACCCGGGCCTCCCGGCAGGCGGACGGCACCCCTTCGAGCGACTCCCCCGACCCCGATGGCGGAATGACCCGTTCCGGCGACGCGCGGTCCCATGACTCCCGCCCCGGCAGCGGCCCTCGACCTGACGGCGACACACGGTCCGGCGACGGCCGCACCGGCGGCCTGTCCCGCTCCGAGCACGCGGCGCGCCGGGACGGCAAGGCACCCTCCAGGGACCAGCCCGCGTCCGGCCCCACGTCTCCCGAGGGCACCGCCGCGCCCGGCGCCACTCCGGCCAAGGGCGCGGCCGCCAAGCGGCCCGCCGCCGAGCGCGCCGCCCAGGGTGCGACCGACGGCGCGGAGCCCAAGGCGGGCCGGCCCGGCGGGGCGGCGTCCGGCAGCGCCCCCCGGCATGACACCACCCAGGGCAACGCCCCCCAGAACAAGGCCGCTCACCGGAACGCCGCCCAGAGCCAGGGCGCGGGGAGCCAGGGCGCCCAGGGCAAGGCGCCGCGCGCCGACGCGCCCCAGGGCGGCGCGGCCCCGAAGGCGGCCCGGCCCCAGGGCACCGGCAGCACCGGCGCCAAGGCGGGGGCGACCGCGCCCGGGAGCGGCACGCCCGCCGGCAACACCCCGCAGGGCAAGCCGCTCGCCGGTCCCGCGGGCAAGGCCCCCAAGGGCGGCGCCCCGCGCCCGGGCGCCGCACGCGAGACCGCTGCGGCCGGCGCGGACCCGGCCCGGTCCCCCCTCTACGCCAC
>NZ_SRID01000050.1 GCF_004684805.1 Streptomyces palmae | reverse complement strand
CGACCCCCTCCCACCGGGCCCCGCTCCCACTAAGCGGCGTAGTACGTCACATCATTGCCAGGCGATTTTGCGGCCGCTAACAATTGCTCGAGTCGCACGGCGCCGTTGACCGAGAAATGGCGCTTCACCCGCGCCACACGGCCACTGCGACTCCGAGCGATTGGAAGAGGACTACACCGCCCATGCGTCTGCCCAGCATCTCCGGTACTAGCCGTCTGACCAAGACCCACAAGCTTTCCGCGGCCGGCATCGCCGCCGCCGGCACCGCCGCACTGGCCATCTCGCTGGTGCCCGGCGCCGCCCACGCCGCCCCGCAGGCCCAGGCCCTCAACGCCCAGCCGGTCGCCGCGGTCAGCGACACCGCCTTCGGCGGCAAGATCCAGCAGGCCGACCTCCTCCCCCAGCCCGCACAGAAGCAGGCCGAGGCCAAGGGCGACGCCTCCGACGCCGCCAAGAAGGCCATCGAGGACGCGCTGGCCAAGCACACCACCGCCGACGCCAAGAAGGCCGACGCGGACAAGGCCGACGCCAAGAAGGCCGAGGCCGCCAAGAAGGCCAAGGCCGAGAAGACCGCCAAGAAGCGGACCGCGGAGACCACCGCCAACCGCTCCGAGCGGACCACGCTGGCCGTCAAGCCCGTCGCCGACACCGCCCCGGCCAAGAAGAGCTACGGCAACAACCTGGACGGCTGGATCCGCGAGTCCCTGGACATCATGAAGTCCAAGGGCATCCCCGGCAGCTACGAGGGCCTGCACCGCAACATCATGCGCGAGTCCTCCGGCAACCCGCAGGCCATCAACAACTGGGACATCAACGCCGTCAACGGCATCCCGTCCAAGGGCCTGCTCCAGGTGATCGACCCGACCTTCAAGGCGTACCACGTGGACGGCACCTCGTGGAACATCTACGACCCGGTCGCCAACATCACCGCGGCCTGCAACTACGCCGCCGACCGCTACGGCTCCATGGACAACGTCAACTCGGCGTACTGATCCACAGCCCGGCAACCCCCCTACACACGCCGCGGGGCGGCACCCTGGACCAGGGTGCCGCCCCGCGGCGTCGTCCACTCCCGCGACGACTACTTGCGCATGACCTCCGGCTCGCTGCGGCGCAGCAGCCGCGCGACCAGGAAGCCGCAGAGCACGCCGAGGGAGATCAGCACCAGCACGTCGATGCCCCACTGCGCGGCGCTGTGCTCCCACAGCGGGTCGAGGTTGGTGGGGTCGCTCTTGTCGATCGGCGCCATGATGTGCGACATGTCGATGGTGGCGGCGGTGGCACCGATGGCCCAGCGCGAGGGCATCAGCCAGGCGAACTGCTCCACACCCGGCGAGTCGTAGATCTTGAACATGATGCCGGTGAAGACGATCTGCACGATGGCGAACATGACCAGCAGCGGCATGGTCTTCTCGGGCGTCTTGACCAGCGAGGAGATCACCAGGCCGATCATCATCGAGGTGAAGCCGAGCGCGATGATCACCAGGCAGATCTCGACGGCCGGGAGGCCGTTGAAGAGCACGCCGTCGTCCGGGAGCTCCCGGATGGAGAGGCCGATGGTGGTGAGGATGATGCCCTGGATGGCGGTGATCACGCCCAGCACGATCACCTTGGACATCAGATAGGCGGAGCGGGACAGGCCGACCGACCGTTCCCGTTCGTAGATCACCCGTTCCTTGATCAGTTCTCGTACGGAATTGGCCGCGCCCGAGAAGCACATACCGACCGCGAGGATCATCAAGATGGTGCCCGCGTCCTGGTTGAAGTGCTTGGGCGTCGGTGCGCCCAGGCCGAAGTCGGCCGGCACCACACAGCTCACGCCGCCGAGGAAGATCGGCAGGATGAGCATCAGCCCCATGAAGCCGCGGTCGGACCCGATCACCGCGCAGTAGCGCCGGATCAGGGTCCACAGCTGGGATCCCCAGCTCTGCGGCTTCTGTATCCGGGCCGGCGGCGGCTGGACGGCGACCGACTGCGGGGCGACCGCGTCGATGTCCGCGGCGTACAGCTGGTAGTGCTGCGAGCCGCGCCAGCGGCCGGCCCAGTCGTAGTCGCGGTAGTTCTCGAAGGCCGAGAAGACGTCGGCCCAGCTCTCGTAACCGAAGAAGTTGAGGGCCTCCTCCGGCGGGCCGAAGTAGGCGACCGATCCGCCTGGGGCCATGACCAGGAGCTTGTCGCACAGGGCCAGCTCGGCCACCGAGTGGGTGACCACCAGCACCGTGCGGCCGTCGTCGGCCAGGGACCGCAGCAGCTGCATCACGTCGCGGTCCATGCCCGGGTCGAGGCCCGAGGTCGGCTCGTCCAGGAAGATCAGCGAGGGCTTGGTGAGCAGCTCCAGGGCCACCGAGACCCGCTTGCGCTGGCCGCCGGAGAGCGAGGTGACCTTCTTCTCCCGGTGGACGTCGAGCTTGAGCTCGCGCAGCACCTCGTCGATCCGGGCCTCGCGCTCGGCCTCCGCGGTGTCACCGGGGAAGCGGAGCTTGGCGGCGTACTTGAGCGCGGTCTGGACCGTGAGTTCCTTGTGCAGGATGTCGTCCTGCGGGACCAGGCCGATGCGCTGCCGCAGCTCGGCGAACTGCTTGTACAGGTTCCGGTTGTCGTAGAGCACATCGCCCTGGTTGGCCGGGCGGTACCCGGTCAGCGCCTTGAGCAGGGTGGACTTACCGGAGCCGGAGGGGCCGATGACCGCGATGAGCGACTTCTCGGGGACGCCGAAGGAGACGTCCTTGAGGATCTGCTTGCCGCCGTCCACGGTGACGGTGAGGTGGCGGGCGGAGAAGGAGACGTCGCCGGTGTCGACGAACTCCTCCAGCCGGTCGCCGACCAGCCGGAAGGTGGAGTGGCCGACGCCGACGATGTCCTGCGGGCCGATGACCTGCTGCCGGACCGGCTGACCGTTGACGTACGTGCCGTTGTGGCTGCCGAGGTCGCGGATCTCGAAGCGCCCGTCGGGCAGGACGTGGAACTCCGCGTGGTGGCGGGAGACCTGGAGGTCGGAGACGACCAGGTCGTTCTCCAGCGCACGGCCGATCCGCATCACCCGGCCGACGGCCAGCATGTGGAAGGTGGTCGGGTTGCGGTCCGGCTGCCCGGTCGCCCCCGCGCCGGGGCCCTGGGCGGCCACCTTCTGGGCCGGGTGCTGCTGCGGCTCCTGGGTCGACATCCGCCGGGTCTCCGCGAGGTGCTGCTGCGGGAAACCCTGGGGCGGCTGGCCCTGCTGAGGCGCCTGGGGCCAGCCCTGCTGGGCGGCCTGCTGCCCGGCCTGCTGCTGCTGGATGTGCGGCGGCACCCCCCAGGGCTGGGCGGGCATCTGCGGAGCGGGCTGCTGGGGGGAAGGCTGGGGCGGAACGTACGGAGCCTGGTGCTGGGCCTGCGGGGCCTGCTGGTGGGTGTGCGGGGCCTGCTGCTGGGCCGGTGGTGCCTGGTGCGGGGCCTGCTGGGCCGGTGGGGCGGCCATCTGGTGGCTGAACCCACCGCCGGCCGGGGCCGCGGCGCCGGACAGGGACAGCCGGGGGCCGTCGGTCGCGTTGCCGAGGTGCACCACCGCACCGGGGCCGATTTCCATCTGCTGGATCCGCTGGCCCTGCGTGTAGGTGCCGTTGGTGCTGCCGTGGTCCTCGATGACCCAACTGTGCCCCGCCCAGCGCACGGTGGCGTGCCGCCAGGAGACCCGGCCGTCCTCCAACACCAGGTCGCTCTGTGGATCGCGCCCCAGGCTGTACGACCTGGATGGATCAAGTGTCCAGGTCTGTCCGTTCAATTCCAGTACGAGTTCCGGCACTCCATGCCCCACTACTTGTCCCCCGAATTTCCCCCTGCACAGGGAGTCTAGGGATGGCGAATCATCGTGAGGAACTATTTCAGGCTCGGTCCCTGAACCGAAAGTCGGGCGTTGGCAAGAGCGCGTATCGGGCAGTTGCGGCTCATCCGAAAGGCCCCCGGAAAGTGGTGAGCGGCCACGTACTGCCTGGATCATGAATTTCCGGGCAACTCGCGACGATCGGGGAAATCTCGATGACGGCCGGCAGCGGTACCGCGCGGCACCTCGGTGAGCTGCTGCTCTCCGCACTCGCCACCGTGAGCTGGGCGTTCTTGGGCATGGTGGGTGTGGCGGCGCTGAGTCTGCATCTGATGGGGGCCGACGAGGTGGGGGCGCTGGGGCCGATGACCGCCGCCGCGGTGGCGATGGCGGTGGGCGGCACCGTCGAACCGTCAGGAGACCTGCATGTCTTCGGTCTGCGGGGCGCCCAGGCGAGCAGCGCCGTGGACATCGCGCCGCTGGGCGTCTCGCTGGTCGGAGCGCTCCTGCTGAGTTGGTTCTTCCTGCGCTCCCTGCGCGGGGCGGGCGCGGTCATCGGCGGCGGGGAGCTCGCCGCCCGGGCGGGAGCGGTCGTCCTGCTCTTCCTGCTGATCCTGGGCGGGCTCTGCTGGGTGGGCAACGATACGGTCACGATCGACAGCTCCACGCTCGGGCTGGGCGGCACCGGGCGGACCGGTCACGGCAGCCTGCTCGACCGGTTGGCCGGCGCACTGGGCGACCTGGGGGACCTGGGCGCCGGGCAGCTGCCGGACGCCCTGGCGGATCTGGTGCGGGCCAAGGCGCGGGTCGGCTACACCGTGCGGACCGGCCGCTCCCTGCTGGGGGGCGTGGTCTGGGTCCTGGCGGTGCTGCTGATCGCACTGCTCGCCTCGCGCCGCACCCCGCTGCCGCGCGGCTGGGAGGCGGTGCACCGGGTGGTGCGGCCGGCGGTCTCGGCGCTGTGCGCGGTGCTGGTGCTGGCCGTCGTCGCCGGCATCGCGGCCGGTCTGTACGCGGCCATCCGGGACGACCGCCCCGGCCTGGTCATCGGCACCGCCCTGCTCGGGGCGCCGAACGGGGTCTGGCTCGGGGTCTCGCTGGGGCTGTTCGTGCCCTGGCACGGCCAGGCCACCGGCGCGCTGCGGCAGGTGCTGCCGGATCCGCTCGACCAGCTGCTGGGCGCGCAGGAGAAGGAGCGGATCACCATCGGGCGGCTGGCCGAACTGGACAGCCGGGTGTGGCTGCTGGTGGTCGCCTCGGTGCTGATGGTGCTGGCCGCCGGGGTGCTGCTGGCGGTGCGGACCCCGGTGCCGTCCCGGGCCGGGGGCGGACGAGCGTGGGGCCCGTACGGTTTCGCCGGGCGGTGCGCGCTGCGGCTGGGGGTGGCGACCGCGCTGGCGCTGCCGCTGGTGGTGTGGCTGACCGGGCTGTCGGCGGGAGCCGGGCTGTCCGTGCTGGGCTTCGACGGCTTCGGTTCCACGCTCGATCTCCAGGGCAGCGTTCCGCTCGCCGTGCTGCTGGGCGCCGGGTGGGGCGCGCTGGGGGGCGCGCTGGGTGCGCTGCTCGCCTGGACGACGGGGGTGGCGGGTGGACAGGTGAGCCCGTTCGCCAGAGGTGAGCCCGTTCGCCAGGTACGGGTGACGCGCCGGTGACCGCGCGGGGAACGCCTTCCGCCGTACAGGAGTCCGGAGCACGGACACCCGCACGATCAGGGCGGTCCGCCCGATACGGTGGAAGCACCATGAGCGCATCGCAGATCCCACCTGCCACCGCCGTACCGGGCGAAGATGACCCCACTCTGCTCGTCAAGATCTTCGGTAAGGACCGCCCGGGCATCACCGCCGGGCTGTTCGACACCCTCGCCGCCTACGACGTGCGCGTCGTCGACATCGAGCAGGTGGTCACCCGGGGGCGCATAGTGCTGTGCGCCCTGGTGACCCCGCCGACCGCGGCCGGGGTGACCGAGGGCGACCTGCGGGCGACCGTGCACAGCTGGGCCGATTCGCTGCGGCTCCAGGCGGAGATCATCTCCGGCCGCGGCGACAACCGGCCGCGCGGCCTGGGCCGCTCGCACGTCACCGTGCTCGGACATCCGCTCACCGCCCGGTCCACGGCCGCCATCGCGGCCCGTATCACCGGGACCGGCGGAAACATCGACCGCATCTTCCGGCTCGCGAAGTACCCGGTGACCGCGGTGGAGTTCGAGGTCTCCGGAGCGGAGACCTCGAACCTGCGCACCGCGCTGGCCACCGAGGCGGCCGCGCTGGGGGTGGATGTCGCGGTGGTCTCCTCCGGTCTGCAGCGCCGGGCGCAGCGGCTGGTGGTCATGGACGTGGACTCCACGCTGATCCAGGACGAGGTCATCGAGCTCTTCGCGGCGCACGCGGGCTGTGAGGCCGAGGTCGCCGAGGTCACCGCCCGGGCGATGCGCGGGGAGCTGGACTTCGAGCAGTCCCTGCACGCCCGGGTGGCGCTGCTGGCGGGCATGGACGAGTCGGTGGTGGAGAAGGTGCGGGCCGAGGTGCGGCTCACCCCCGGCGCCCGGACCCTGATCCGCACCCTCAAGCGGCTCGGCTACCAGGTGGGTGTGGTCTCCGGCGGGTTCACCCAGGTCACCGATGACCTCAAGGAGCGGCTGGGGCTGGACTTCGCCTCCGCCAACACCCTGGAGGTGGTGGACGGCAAGCTGACCGGCCGGGTGGTCGGGGACGTGGTGGACCGGGCGGGCAAGGCACGGCTGCTGCGCGGCTTCGCCGCCGAGGCCGGGGTGCCGCTGTCCCAGACGGTTGCGATCGGTGACGGGGCCAACGACCTCGACATGCTGAACGCGGCCGGGCTCGGGGTGGCGTTCAACGCCAAGCCGGTGGTGCGGCGGGCGGCGCACACCGCGGTGAACGTGCCGTTCCTGGACACCGTGCTCTACCTGCTGGGGATCACCCGGGAAGAGGTCGTGGCGGCGGAGACGCACGCCGACTGATCCCGGGGGCCTCGGACATCCCCGCGGGCCCCGTCACCGTACGGGGCGGGGCCCGGTGGGGGCGGGTGCGCGGCTACTCGTGCGGCGTCCAGAAGGCGGTGAGCCGGCCCACGCCGTGCTCCACGCTCTTCCAGGAGCCGTCGAAGGTCACCACGGCGATGGCCGCGGTGGGGAAGCCGCTGCGGTTCATCCGGGAGAGCAGGTCGCCCTCCGCCTCGCCGGCCAGGGCATCGGCGAGGGCGTGCATCCCGGGGTTGTGGCCGACCAGCAGAAGGTCGGCGACCTCGTCGGAGACCTCGTTGAGCAGGGCGATCAGCTCGCCGAGCGAGGCCTCGTACATGCGCTCCTCGTAGACCGTCTTCGGGCGCTGCGGCAGCTCGGCGACGGCCAGCTTCCAGGTCTCCCGGGTGCGCAGGGCGGTGGAGCACAGGGTGAGGTCGAGGGAGATGCCGGAGCCGGCCAGCCAGCGCCCGGCCACCAGGGCGTCTGTGCGGCCGCGCTCGGCGAGCGGCCGCTCGTGGTCGGATTCCTGGGCCCAGTCGGCCTTGGCGTGTCGGAGTAGGACGATCCTTCGTGGGACATCGACGCTCATGGCTCCCAGCTTCGCACGAAACACGCCGCTGAGCGCGGGGCGTTGGGAGCCCGCCCGCCACCCGCGGTACCCCGGCGCCCGCCTGGTCACAGGCCCAGGTGCCGCACGGTCTCCCGGAGGGCTCCGAGGACGTGGGTGAGGGCCCCGCTGCCGCCCCGCGCCGGGTCCGCCTGGGCGGGGCCGGATATCAGCAGCAGCAGCGCGGCGAAGGCGAGGGCGGGCAGGGCGATGGCCCACCAGGGCAGCCGGAGTTCCACGCCGGTGTGCGCCGGGGTGAAGGGGCTGGGGGTACGGGCGCTCAAGTTCGCCTCCGGGGCCGGAGCGGATGGGCTGACCCTACGAATCTAGGGACCGCCGGGCACCGTGCCCATCCGGTGACCCACCCAGTTGCCCCTGAGGCGGGCCCCCTAGGGGTAGGGGGGCTAACCCCACCCCAAGGGGTGGGGTCAGGGCGCGGCGATGGTGGCGATCACACCGATGACCAGGGTGATCAGCAGCATCACGCCCAGGATGGTGAGCAGCTTCTTCTGGCCGTTCTGCGGTTGCGGGTCAAGCACAGGTGACATGCCCCGAGTGTCCCAGCCCGCCTCGGCCCCGGTGCGGGCGGGGTGGCCGCCGGGCTCAGAGTTCGTCCTCCAGGGTGCGGTCGCGCCCGGCCAGCACCCCGGCGATCATCTGCGGCACCATCAGCCCGGCCATCAGCGCGATCGGCAGGTCCCAGCCGCCGGTGGCCTGGTAGAGGGCGCCTACCAGGAGCGGACCGGGGATGGAGAAGAGATAGCCGGTGCTCTGCGCGAAGGCGGACAGCCGGACCACCCCGGCGCCGGTCCGGGCCCGCATGCCGATCATGGTGAGGGCGAGCGGGAAGGCGCAGTTGGAGAGGCCGAGCAGCAGGGCCCAGGCCCAGGCGCCGCCGGCCGGGGCGAGCCAGAGCCCGGCGTAGCCGGTCAGCCCCGACGCGCCGAGGATGACGACCAGCACGCCCTGGTGGCGCAGCCGGGCGGCGATCCGGGGCAGGACGAAGGAGAGCGGCACGCCCATGGCCATGGTCACCGCCAGCAGCACACCCGCGGTGGAGGCGGAGACGCCGGCGTCCCGGAAGATCTGCGGCATCCAGCCCATGGTGATGTAGGCGGCGGTGGACTGGAGGCCGAAGAAGCAGGCCAGCGCCCAGGCCGTGGGGCTGCGGGTGATGGGCGCCGCCGGTCCGTCCTGGGAGTCCGCGGACCGGGCGCGCGCCTCGCGGTTGGTACGGCCGCGGGCGATGGCGATCCAGGGCAGGGCGGCGACGGCCGCGAGCAGCGCCCAGACGCCCAGGCCGGCGCGCCAGCTGCCGCCCAGGCCGTCGGTGATCGGGACGGTGACGGCCGCCGCGGCGGAGGTGCCCAGGGAGAGCGCCATGGAGTAGACGCCGGTCATGGCCCCGATCCGGTCCGGGAACCAGCGCTTGACGATCACCGGCATCAGGACGTTGCTCACCGCGATGCCGGCCAGGGCCAGGGCGCTGGCGGCCAGGAATCCGGCGATGCCGCCGGCCAGCGGGCGGATGGCCAGGCCCGCGGTGATGGCGGCCAGGCCCGCGCACACGACGGTGGCCGGGCCGAAGCGGCGGGCCAGCCGGGGGGCGGTCACGCCGAAGAGGGCGAAGCAGAGCGCGGGGACGGAGGTGAGCAGTCCGGCGACGGCGCCGTTCATGCCGAGCCCGTCGCGGACCTCTTCGAGCAGCGAGCCCAGGCTGGTGATCGCGGGCCGCAGGTTGAGGGCGGCGAGCAGGAGCCCGGCGATCACCAGGCGCTGCGGCCAGGGTGAGGCGGGCGCCGTCGGGGCGGTGGATGTGTAGCGCACCGGCCCCGGGGCGGCGCCGATCGTCGCAAGCTCGTCGTCTGCCATGGACTCATCATAGAATCATGGGATGAATGCGGGACCCCGCTGCCCGGCCGCCCTCGCCCCGGAATGCCACGGGCTCCGGCGACCACCGGTGACGGACGGCGGCACCGTGGGAGAATTCACCCAGAATTTCGCACTCCCCGCGGCAGCAGCGCCGGCCCCGGGGCACCGGCGCCCTCGCGGGGCCGCACCGAGTTCCGTATCGAAGCCAAGGCCAGGAGAGTCATGCCGCTGATCTCGCCCCGGCGCTCCGCGCTCGCCGACCAGGTGATCGCTCAGCTACGCACCCAGATCACCTCCGGAGAGTGGCCGGTGGGCTCGCGCATCCCGACCGAGCCCGAGCTGGTGGAGCAGCTGGGGGTGGCCCGCAACACCGTGCGGGAGGCGGTGCGCGCGCTCGCGCACAACGGGCTGCTGGACATCCGGCAGGGCTCGGGCACCTATGTGGTGGCCACCAGTGAACTGGCCGGGGTGATGCACCGCCGGTTCGCCGACTCCGATCCGCTGCACGTGGCCGAGCTGCGCAGCGCGCTGGAGGCCAAGGCGGCCCAGCTGGCCGCCCGGCGCCGTACCGAGCAGGACCTCAAGCAGCTCGACGTGCTGCTGGACCGACGGGAGCGTGCCTGGGAGTCGGGGGACACGGAGGCCTTCGTGGCGGCCGACGCGACCCTGCACATGGCGGTGGTGGCCGCCTCGCACAACGAGGTGCTGGCCGAGCTGTACGCGGACCTCGGCGGGGTGCTGCGGGAGTTCCTGCGCGCGGACGTGGGCACCGAGCTGCGCCCCGAGGCGTACATGGACCACGCCCGCATGGTGGAGGCCATCCGCGACGGAGACGGAGAGCGGGCGGCGGCCGAGGCCCACGCGCACCCGTACTGCCGCTTCCCCACCGCCTGAGCGAGGGCGGCACGGCGGCACGCATCAGCCGGGGCACGCCCGACCCCCGTCGTCCCCCGTACGGGCGGTGTCCCGGTCCGCGCCACCGCGCCCATACGCACGCCGCCCCGGTCCCCGCGGGGTTCGCGGGGACCGGGGCAGCGCGTGCGGGACGGTGCCGTGCGCCGGGCCGGGGGCCCGCGCCGGTCCGTGCCGTGCGCGGTGGGCTCAGACGCCCATCATGTGCACGCCGCCGTCGACGTGCACCACCTCACCGGTGGTCTTGGGGAACCAGTCGGACAGCAGCGCGACCACACCGCGGGCGGCCGGCTCCGGGTCGGCGATCTCCCAGCCGATCGGCGCCCGGTCGCCCCACTGGTCGGCCAGCACCTCGAAGCCCGGGATGGACTTGGCCGCCATCGACTTGATCGGCCCGGCCGCGACCAGGTTGCTGCGGACGTTCTTCGGGCCCAGGTCGCGGGCGAGGTAGCGGGAGGTGGACTCCAGCGCGGCCTTGGCCACGCCCATCCAGTCGTAGACGGGCCAGGCGAACTGGGCGTCGAAGGTGAGGCCGACGACCGAGCCGCCGCGCGGCATCAGCGGGAGCAGCGCGCAGGTCAGCGACTTCAGCGAGTACGCCGAGACGTGCACCGCGGTGGACACGTCCTCCCAGCTCGCCCCCAGGAAGTCGAAGGCGCCCTGCGGGCCGAAGGCGATGGAGTGCACCACGCCGTCGAGGTCCACGCCCTCGCCCAGGTGCTCGCGCACCTTGTCCGCGAGGCCGTCCAGGTGCTCCTGGTCGGTCACGTCCAGCTCGATGATCGGGGCGGGCTTGGGCAGCCGCCGGGCGATCCGCTCCACCAGGGACAGCCGGCCGAAGCCGGTGAGGATGACCTCGGCGCCCTCCTGCTGGGCCAGCTTGGCGGCGTGGAAGGCGATCGACGCGTCGGTGATGACGCCGGTGACCAGGATGCGCTTCCCAGCGAGAATTCCACTCATGACGTTCAGTGACCCATGCCCAATCCGCCGTCGACGGGGATGACGGCTCCAGTGATGTACGCGGCCTCGTCGGAGGCCAGGAAGCGGACCGCGGCGGCGATCTCCTCGGGCTGCGCGTAGCGGGCCAGCGGGACCTGCTGCACGATGCCCTCCCGCTGCTCCTCGCTGAGCGCCCGGGTCATGTCGGTGTCGACGAAGCCGGGGGCCACCACGTTGACGGTGATGTTGCGCGAGCCCAGCTCGCGGGCGAGGGAGCGGGCGAAGCCGACCAGGCCGGCCTTGGAGGCGGCGTAGTTCGCCTGACCCGCGGAGCCCAGCAGGCCGACCACCGAGGAGATCAGCACCACGCGGCCCTTGCGGGCCCGCAGCATGGCGCGGTTGGCCCGCTTGACCACGCGGAAGGTGCCGGTGAGGTTGGTGTCCAGGACGGAGGTGAAGTCCTCCTCGGACATCCGCATCAGCAGCTGGTCGCGGGTGATGCCGGCGTTGGCCACCAGCACCTCGACCGGACCCTGCTTCTCCTCGATCTCCTTGTATGCCTGCTCCACCTGCTCCGTGTCCGTGATGTCGCACTTCACGGCGAGGAAGTCCGCCGGGGGCTCACCCGACCGGTAGGTGATGGCGACCTTGTCGCCCGCGTCGGCGAACGCGCGGGCGACGGCGAGGCCGATACCGCGGTTGCCTCCGGTGACGAGAACCGACCGGCTCAAGGGACCACCCTCTCTGTTGAATGTCGCAGCGTTTGTCGCCTGCTGTGCCTTGAAACTATCGGTCGAAGCCCGGCTACGGAGAATCCGAGCCGCACAGGGGCGCCGGGGTGTCGCTGTGGGGTCCCTACAGTTCCGGCCCTCGATCAGCGGCCCGCGAGGCCCTCACGGAGGCATCCGGGCCGCGATCCGGGCGCGGCGGCGCCCGCGAACCGGGCCGGGCCGGGGCGCGCCGGCCGACGGCATCCGCCTCCCCCGGCGGCGCCGGCCGGTCGGCACTCTCGGCGACGGGGTCGCCACGTGATTGACTTCCGCGTGACCGCCGCCACCACCTCGCCGAGGAGGCCCCGTCCATGCCCCATGAGGTCGATCAGTCATTTCTGGCGCTGCCGTTGCGCGCGCTCGCGGACGCCGCGTTGGCGCGCGCCCGGGCGCTGGGCGCGGAGCACGCGGACTTCCGCTTCGAGCGGGTGCGCAGCGCCGCCTGGCGACTGCGGGACGCCAAACCCGCGGGCTCCTCGGACACCACCGACCTGGGGTACGCGGTACGGGTGGTGCACGGCGGCGCCTGGGGCTTCGCCTCCGGCGTGGACCTGACCATGGACGCCGCGGCGCGGGTGGCCTCGCAGGCGGTGGCGATGGCCAGGCTGTCCGCGAAGGTGACCGAGGCGGCCGGCTCCCAGGAGAGGGTGGAGCTGGCGGACGAGCCGGTGTACCCCGACCGCACCTGGGTCTCCTCCTACGAGGTCAACCCGTTCGAGGTGCCCGACGCGGAGAAGACCGCGCTGCTGGCCGACTGGAGCGCGCGGCTGCTGGCGGCGGACGGGGTGGCGCACGTGGACGCCTCGCTGCTGACCGTGCAGGAGAACAAGTTCTACGCGGACACCGCGGGCACCAGCACCACCCAGCAGCGGATCCGGCTGCACCCGGTGCTGACCGCGGTGGCCGTGGATCCGGACAGCGGCGAGTTCGACTCGATGCGGACCCTGGCACCGCCGGCCGGGCGCGGCTGGGAGTACCTGACCGGCACCGGCTGGGACTGGGACGCGGAGCTGGCCGAGATGCCCGCGCTGCTGGCGGAGAAGATGCGCGCGCCGTCCGTCCGGGCCGGGTCGTACGACCTGGTGGTGGACCCGTCCAACCTGTGGCTGACCATCCACGAGTCGATCGGGCACGCCACCGAGCTGGACCGGGCGCTGGGGTACGAGGCGGCCTACGCGGGCACCTCCTTCGCCACCTTCGACCAGCTGGGGAAGCTGCGGTACGGCTCGGAGGTCATGAACGTCACCGGGGACCGGACCGCCGAGCACGGGCTGGCCACCATCGGCTACGACGACGAGGGCGTGGCGGGGCAGTCCTGGGACCTGATCCGGGACGGCGTGCTGGTGGGCTACCAGACGGACCGGCGGATCGCCCGGCTGACCGGCTTCGACCGGTCCAACGGCTGCGCCTTCGCCGACTCCCCCGGGAACGTCCCGGTGCAGCGGATGGCCAATGTGTCGCTGCGGCCGGCCCCGGACGGCCCGTCCACCGAGGAGCTGATCTCGGGCGTGGACCGCGGCATCTACGTGGTCGGCGACCGGTCCTGGTCGATCGACATGCAGCGCTACAACTTCCAGTTCACGCAGCAGAGGGCGTACCTGATCGAGAAGGGCCGACTCGCCGGGCAGCTGCGCGATGTCGCCTACCAGGCGACCACGACCGACTTCTGGGGCTCGATGGAGGCCGTCGGCGGCCCGGGGACCTATGTCCTGGGCGGCGCCTTCAACTGCGGCAAGGCGCAGCCGGGCCAGGTCGCCGCCGTGTCGCACGGCTGCCCCTCCGCGCTCTTCCGCGGCGTCAACATCTTGAACACCACCCAGGAGGCCGGCCGATGAGCGCCCGCACCCACAAGCCGCACGAGATCGTCGAGCGGGCGCTGGAGCTGTCCCGCGCCGACGGCTGCGTGGTCATCGCCGACGAGTCGTCCACCGCCAACCTGCGCTGGGCGGGCAACGCGCTGACCACCAACGGGGTCACCCGCGGCCGGACCCTCACCGTGATCGCCACGGTGGACGGCGCGGAGGGCACCGCCACCGGGGTGGTGTCGCGTTCGGCGGTGACCGCGGAGGACCTGGAGCCGCTGGTGCGGGCCGCCGAGACGGCGGCCCGCGAGGCGGGCCCGGCCGAGGACGCGCAGCCGCTGGTGGCGGGCGGGGCCACCGCGGCCAACTTCACCTCGCCGCCGGCCGAGACCTCCTCCGAGGTCTTCGCCGACTTCGCGCCGGCGCTCGGCGAGTCCTTCGCCCGCGCCCGGGCCGGCGGCCGCCGGCTGTACGGCTTCGCCAACCACGAGATGGTCTCCAGCTACCTGGGCACCTCCACCGGGCTGCGGCTCCGCCACGACCAGCCCACCGGCACCCTGGAGATGAACGCCAAGGCCGCCGGCCCCGACGGGGGCGCGCCCCGTTCCGCCTGGGCGGGGCGGGCCACCCGGGACTTCACCGATGTGGACCCGGCCGAACTGGACGCCGAGCTGACCCGGCGGCTGGACTGGGCCGAGCGGCGCGTCGAGCTGCCGGCCGGGCGGTACGAGACCCTGCTGCCGCCGACCGCCGTCGCCGATCTGCTGATCTACCAGATGTGGTCCTCCTCGGCGCGGGACGCGGCGGAGGGCCGTACGGTCTTCGCCGCGCCGCAAGGCGGCACCCGGGTGGGTGAGAAGCTGTCCGCGCTGCCGCTGACCCTGCGCAGCGACCCCGCGGAGCCGGGGTTGGAGGCGGCGCCGTTCGTGCTGGCGCACTCCTCGGACGACGATGTCTCGGCGTTCGACAACGGTCTGCCGCTGGCGGCCACCGACTGGTTGCGCGAGGGGGTGCTGAACCGGCTGGTCACCTCCCGTCACACCGCGAAGCTCACCGGGCAGCCGGTGGCGCCGGCCATCGACAACCTGATCCTGGACGCGGGTGGCACCCGCTCGCTGGACGAGATGATCGCGGGCAGCGGCGAGCGATGCCTGCTGCTGACCTGCCTGTGGTACATCCGCGAGGTCGACCCGGCCAGCCTGCTGCTGACCGGGTTGACCCGGGACGGCGTCTATCTGGTGGAGGGCGGCGAGGTGGTCGGCGAGGTGAACAACTTCCGCTTCAACGAGTCGCCGGTGGACCTGCTCGGCCGGGCGACGGAGGCGGGCCGCACCGAGCGGACCCTGCCGCGGGAGTGGTGCGACTGGTTCACCCGGGCCGCGATGCCGGCGCTGCGGGTGCCGGACTTCAACATGAGCTCGGTCAGCCGAGGGGTGTGAACGAGCGCGGTCGGCCGGGGCGTCCGAACGGCTCCGGTCGGCCGGGGCGTCCGAGCGGCGCCCCGCCGGCCGGGGGCCTCGCGGCCCGGCCGGCGGGGTGCGGCGAGCGGCCCTGGCCCGCCCCGGGTGATCGACCAAATAGACTCGACCCGTCCACTGTCCGACCACCATCCTCAGGAACGCCACGATGACACGCCTCGGCGACTCCGTCGCGCGCGCCAGCGCACTGCTGGCGCAGGATCTCTCCTCCGACACCACCGTGCAGCAGCTGCTCACGGAGACCACGTCGCGGCGCTATCTGGACCTGACGGATCTGTCGGCGAGGGAGCAGGCCGAACTGATCGCCTCCCGTACGGTCGAGGTGCTGCCCGGGGTGGACAAGCTGGCCGAGCGGATCGAGGCGCGCCGGGAGGCGGGCCGCGGTCTCCACATCAAGCTGGGCATCGACCCCACGGCCACCGACATCCACCTGGGCCACGCGGTGCCGCTGATCATCCTCAGCCGGTTCCAGCGGCTGGGCCACGAGGTCACGCTGATCATCGGCGACTTCACGGCCAAGATCGGCGACCCCTCGGGGCGTACCGCCGAGCGTCCGCCGCTGACCGACGCCGACATCGCGCGGAACCTGGAGACCTACCGGGAGCAGGTCCGGCCGTTCTTCGACTTCGAGAAGGTGAGCTTCCGGCAGAACAGCGAGTGGCTGGCGCCGTACACCTTCCCCGAGCTGCTGGGCCTGCTCTCCCAGGTGCCGGTCTCGCAGCTGCTCCAGCGCGAGGACTTCCGCAACCGCCTGGCGGCCGGCACCGGGCTCACCATGACCGAGCTGCTGTACCCGATCGCCCAGGGTCTGGACTCGGTGGCCCTGGAGTGCGATGTGGAGCTGGGCGGTGCCGACCAGCTGCTCAACCTCCAGATGGGCCGCAAGCTGATGGAGCTGCGCGGGCAGCGTCCGCAGCTGGTGGTGACCATGCCGCTGATCGAGGGCACCGACGGCACCGGCGCCAAGATGTCCAAGTCCAAGGGCAACTACGTGGGGGTCAGTGCCCCCGCGGACGATGTGTTCGGCAAGATCATGTCGGTGCCGGACCGGCTGATGGAGCCGTACCTGAAGGCCTGGACCGAGTGGACCGACGAGGAGATCGCGTTCGCGCTGGCCCGGATCGAGTCCAGGCGGCTGCACCCGATGGACCTCAAGAAGGTGCTCGCGGGCGAGGTGGTCGCGGTGCTGTACGGGGTGGACGCGGCGATGAGCGCGCGGGCCGGCTTCGTGGCGCAGTTCTCCAAGAAGAGCTTCGCGGACGTCGAGTCGCTGCCGGTGGTGGAGCTGGCCGAGCACGGCGCGGAGCCGGTGACCGCGGTGCTCTCCAAGGTGCTGGGGTTCCAGCCCAGCGCCTCGGCCGCGCGCCGGGTCGCCAAGCAGAACGGGCTGCGGCTGGTCGCGGAGGGCGAGGACGGCCAGCGCAGTGTGGTGCTGACCGAGGCGCAGGCCATTCGGCCGCTGGCCGAGGTGCTGGCGGAGCTGGTGGCCGCGGGTGAGCTCCCGGCGTCCGGCAGCCGCTACCTCAAGGCCGGGCGGAAGCTCGCCGAACTGCGCGGCTGACGCTCGCGCCCGGTCCGAGATCCGGGCCCGATACGGCGGTGGCCGGTGCGCGGTGTTCCGCGTA
Source organism: Streptomyces palmae (assembly GCF_004684805.1). Lineage (GTDB taxonomy): Bacteria > Actinomycetota > Actinomycetes > Streptomycetales > Streptomycetaceae > Streptomyces > Streptomyces palmae. Next base: position 10,711 of record NZ_SRID01000050.1, on the reverse strand, counting down.
CCGGCCACCGCCGCGGGTGGGCGACCGTGCTCGGGACCGTTGGGCCGCTCAGGAGCGTTCTCTGCGGCCGCGGTGGCTGATCGAGGCCCACAGCGGGGTGCCCAGGGCCACCATCAGGATCGCGCCGCCCAGCTGGAACAGGTGCCGCCACCAGTCGATGCCCGAGGTGGCCTCCACCCCCAGGCCGCGGGCGACGGCGTTGCCGATGAGGGAGCCGATGATGCCGAAGATCACGGTGAGCCAGAGCGGGATGTTCTGCCTGCCCGGGAGGATCGCCCTGGCCAGCACGCCGAGGACCAGGCCCACGATGATCGCCCACAGCCAACCCATCTTGCCTCCCAGCCCTGTACGGGCTCTTCCGGCCCGGGTCGCCCCGGGTGCCACGGCCGGCTGACGGGCCTCGGCGCGGGGCGTCCGGCGGGGCGCCCGGCCCGTGACCTCCGTGGCGTTCGGTGCGGGCGCGCCACTCGGCTCGCTCGCCGCATCGTGCGTCTCGCTTCAGTGTCCGGCCGATCCGGGTACGGCGCACGTCGGAGCGGTCGCTACGCGGTCTGGGCTTGCGCGACCGGACCAGCGCGGGCGTGCCCCGGTATCGAACCGGGGCGAGGCGCGGCGTACCGTAGGAAGGTCGGGGACCGGCGGTGGCCGGTGCAGTAGTCGGATGGTGGAACGTCATGCGGAAGCGGCAGAGCTCGGAGGTCTTCCGGATCACCGGTGCCCGTCAGGGGCTGGCCGCGGACGTCCGCGGCCGACAGCGGCGGTACATCATCTCGATGTCCGTACGCACCCTGTCGGTGGTGCTCGCGGCGGTCCTGTGGAACGTGGAACGGCCGGTCGCGATCGTGGCACTGGCGGCCGGCATGCTGCTGCCGTACATCGCCGTGGTGATCGCCAACGCGGGCCGGGAGAACACTCCTTCGCTGCCCTCCACCTTCGTCTCGGCACCCACCCGTACGGCGCTGGGGCCCAGCCGCCCGGAACCGGGAGCGGAATCCGGCCCGGAATCCGAGGCCCGTCCGCATGGCGAGCACCGGCCTCCGACCGAGGACGGTACGGAGCCACCGCGCTGACCTGCCGCTGCGCGCGAAGCTCAAGAAATGCTCAGATCAATCGTGCGGTTCCGGTGCACTACGCCCCATGCCGCATGACATACTGCGTACGCGCTCCGCATCCCCCGTCGGAGCGACGGACCGACGCCGGGCGGCTCCCCCCGTGGCTGCCCGGCGTCGTCATGTCCGGGATCGCATAGGCTCGGAGGGTGAACTCCGCAGCCTCGTCCCCCGATTCGACTCCCGATTCGACCGCCGACGCCATCTGCTCCGCCAAGGGCTGCCGGGCCCCCGCCGTCTGGGTGCTGGCCTGGAACAACCCCAAGATCCACACGCCGGAGCGGCGGAAGACCTGGCTCGCCTGCGAGGAGCACCGCGAGCATCTGTCGCAGTTCCTCGGGGTGCGCGGCTTCCTCAAGGACGTGGTGGCGCTGGCCGACTGGTCAGCCCCCGATGGCTGACATCGGGCGGTCGGGCTGCAGGAAGGACGGGTCGTCCAGCCCGGATCCCGCCTTCTTGCCCCACATGGCCCGCCGCCACAGCCGGGCGATCTCCTCGTCCGTGGCGCCGGAGCGCAGCGCCCCGCGCAGATCGGACTCCTCCCGGGCGAACAGGCAGGTGCGCACCTGACCGTCGGCGGTGAGCCGGGTGCGGTCGCAGGCCTGGCAGAAGGGGCGGGTCACCGAGGCGATCACTCCCACCCGGGCCGGACCGCCGTCGACCAGCCAGCGCTCGGCGGGGGCGGAGCCGCGGGCCTGCCGCTCCTCGGGGGTGAGCCGGAAGCGGGTGCGCAGCGAGGCGAGGATGTCCCCGGCGGTGATCATGCCCTCCCGGGTCCAGCCGTGCTGGGCGTCGAGCGGCATCTGCTCGATGAAGCGGAGTTCGTACCGGTTCTCGATGGCCCAGGCGAGCAGCTCGGGGGCCTCGTCGTCGTTGGTCCCCGGCATCAGGACGGTGTTGACCTTGACGGGGGCGAGCCCGGCGGCGCGGGCGGCGGCCAGTCCGGCCAGGACGTCCTGGTGGCGGTTGCGCCGGGTGAGGGTGCGGAAGACCTCGGGCCGCAGGGTGTCCAGGGAGACGTTGACCCGGTCCAGCCCGGCGGCGCGCAGCGCCTCGGCGGTACGGGCCAGCCCGATGCCGTTGGTGGTCAGCGACATCCGGGGGCGGGGGCTCAGCTCGGCGCAGCGCCGCACGATGTCGACCAGGCCGGGGCGGAGCAGCGGTTCGCCGCCGGTGAAGCGGACCTCGGTGACGCCGAGTGCGGTGACCGCGATGCGGATCAGCCGGACGATCTCGTCATCGGTGAGCAGGTCGGGCTTGGCGAGCCACTGGAGCCCTTCTTCCGGCATGCAGTAGGTGCAGCGCAGGTTGCACCGGTCGGTCAGCGAGACGCGCAGGTCGGTGGCGACTCGACCATAGGTGTCGATGAGCATGGCGGCCCCTCCCGCGGATGGTGTGCGTGCGCTGCGGCTCTCGCTCCGCAGCGTACGCGACACCCGCCACCTTCAACGGTTCGGTGATCCCTTGGATGGCGGCGTTCCGCGGCAGGGGCCGGCCCGGCCGGGTCAGTGGGCGCCGTACCCGGTGAGCGAACGCACCTCCAGCTCCGCGTACTTCTCCTTGTCCGGCTCCTCCTTGGACAGCAGCGAGCCCAGCCAGCCGAGCAGGAAGCCCAGCGGGATGGAGATCAGGCCCGGGTTCTCCAGCGGGAACCAGTAGAAGTCCGCGTTCTTGAACATCGAGGTCTCCTTGCCGGAGACGACCGGGGAGAAGAGCACCAGCACCACGGAGGAGATCAGCCCGCCGTAGATGGACCACAGCGCGCCCTGGGTGGTGAAGCGCTTCCAGAACAGGCTGTAGAGGATGGTCGGCAGGTTGGCCGAGGCGGCGACCGCGAAGGCCAGGGCGACCAGCCCGGCGACGTTGATGTCGCGGGCGAAGGCGCCGAGCACGATGGCCACCGCCCCGATCAGCACGGTGGCGATCCGGGCCGCGCGCACCTCCTCCTTCTCGGTGGCCTGCCCCTTGCGGATCACGTTGGCGTAGATGTCGTGCGCGAAGGAGGACGAGGAGGCCAGCGTCAGACCGGCGACGACCGCCAGGATGGTGGCGAAGGCCACCGCGGAGATCACCGCGAGCAGGATCGCGCCGCCGGTGGAGTCACCACCGCCGCCGACCTCCATGGCGGCCAGCGGGGCGGCGGTGTTGCCCGCGGGGTTGGAGTCGGTGATCTCCTTCTGGCTGAGCAGGGCCGCGGCGCCGAAGCCGAGCACGATGGTCATCAGGTAGAAGGCGCCGATGATGCCGATCGCCCAGTTCACGGATTTCCGGGCGGCCTTGGCGGTGGGCACCGTGTAGAAGCGGATCAGGATGTGCGGCAGACCGGCGGTGCCCAGCACCAGCGCGATGCCCAGCGAGATGAAGTCCAGCTTGGAGGTGTCGGTGATGCCGTACTTCAGCCCGGGCTCCAGGAAGGACGACCCGTGGCCGCTGTTCTTCGCCGCGCTGCCGAGCAGGTCGGAGATGTTGAAGTCGTACTTCCACAGGATCAGGAAGGTGATGAGCACGGTGCCCGCGATCAGCAGCACCGCCTTGACCATCTGCACCCAGGTGGTGCCCTTCATCCCGCCGATGGTGACGTAGACGATCATCAGCACGCCGACCAGCGCCACGATGGCGATCTTGCCGGCGTCGCTGGTGATGCCGAGCAGTAGGGAGACCAGGACCCCCGCGCCGGCCATCTGGGCCAGCAGGTAGAAGATCGAGACGACGATGGTGGAGGCTCCGGCGGCGGTGCGCACCGGGCGCTGGCGCATCCGGTAGGCCAGCACGTCGCCCATGGTGTAGCGGCCGGAGTTGCGCAGCGGTTCGGCCACCAGCAGGAGCGCGACCAGCCAGGCGACCAGGAAGCCGATGGAGTAGAGGAAGCCGTCGTAGCCCTTGAGGGCGATGATGCCCGCGATGCCGAGGAAGGAGGCCGCGGACATGTAGTCGCCGGAGACGGCGAGTCCGTTCTGGAAGCTGGAGAACTGCCGTCCGCCGGCGTAGAAGTCGGCGGCGTCCTTGGTCTGCCGGCCGGCCCAGATGGTGATACCCAAGGTGGCCACCACGAAGACCGAGAACAGGCTGATGATCAGCGTGCGGTGCTCGCTGGCGTCGCCGGCGGCGAGGATCAGGGTGTCGCTCATGCCTCACCCTCCAGGCGGGACCGGATCGCCTGGGACCGGGGGTCCAGCTTGGTGGCCGCGTGCCGCGCGTACCACCAGGCGATCAGGAAGGTGGTGAGGAACTGGGCGAGCCCGAAGACCAGGGCGACGTTGATGTTGCCGACGACCTTGGTGCCCATGAAGCCGCCCGCGTAGCTGGAGAGCAGCACGTACAGGAGGTACCAGCTCACGAAGGCGGCGGTGAGCGGAAAGGCGAACGATCGGTGCGCATGGCGCAGTTCACCGAATTCGCCACTCGACTGCACCTGGACGTACGGTGGGTCGTGCTGCGGCCGCTGCTGATCGGGCGGTGCGGTGTCCACGGCGTCTCCCGGATGGGTTTGGGGACAGAGGTACGTGTGATTCAGGCCACGCATGCTAGGGCCGCGGCGCGCTGCGCAACAGAGGTTGATCACCATTCACCGCATCGGACGCCTCGTCAGATCTGGCGCCGTATACGAACCGTGATGGGTTTTCCTCCAGAATGTATTGATTACCAACCATGATCGGCGCTAGCTTCACTCGTCATGTACTCGCCCCCGCCGCACTCTGGCGGCGCGGAGCAGTCCCACGGATGATGTGGAGAACTCATGGCTTATCTGAGATCCAGCCACCGGCGTGCCATGCTGGCAGTGCCGGTCGGGCTGGCGCTCACCGCGTCCCTCGGCTTCCTCCCCGCCGGAGCCGTCGCCGCTCCCCATGACGCGACCGTCGCCGCCGCCAAGACCGATGGTCCGCAGCTGTCGTACGTGGTCAACGTGACCCCCGACAAGGCCACGGTCGACAAGGTGAAGAAGGCCGTCAAGGCCGCCGGTGGCACCATCGTCACCACCCACGCGCAGATCGGCGTGATCGTCGCGCACTCCGGCAACCCGGAGTTCGCCAAGACGCTGCGCGGCGTGCAGGGCGTGCAGTCCGCGGGCGCCACCCGCACCACCCCGCTGACCCCGGTCACCACCACCGAGGTCGGCAAGCCGAAGAAGGTCGACGCTCCCAAGGCGACGGCCGCCAGCGAGAAGAAGTCGCTCGCGGCGGGCACCGAGCCGCTGGAGCCGCTGCAGTGGGACCTGCCGGCCATCAAGGCCGACAAGGCCGCCAAGGTGAACCCGGGCAGCCGCAACGTGACGGTCGCGGTCATCGACACCGGTGTGGACGACACCCACCCCGACCTGGCCCCCAACTTCTCCGCCAAGCAGTCCGCCAACTGCGTGGGCGGCGTGGCCGACACCACCGCCGGCGCCTGGCGTCCGTACAACCCGGACGAGGACTACCACGGCACCCACGTGGCCGGTGAGATCGCCGCCGCCCGCAACGGTGTCGGTGTCGCCGGTGTGGCGCCGGGCGTCAAGGTCTCCGCCATCAAGGTGAGCGACCCGACCAACGGGCTGTTCTACGCGGAGAACGTGGTCTGCGCGTTCGTCTTCGCCGCCGACCACGGCGTCGAGGTGACGAACAACAGCTACTACGTCGACCCGTGGATGTTCAACTGCAAGGACGACCTCGACCAGAAGGCGATCGTGGACGCGGTCGGCCGGGCGTCGAAGTACGCCGAGCGCAAGGGCGCGATCAACGTCGCCTCCGCGGGCAACTCCAACTTCGACCTCGGTGGCAAGTCCATCCTGGACAAGTCGAGCCCCAACGACTCGACCGCGGTGGACCGCACCATCGACCCGTCGAAGTGCCTGGACGTCCCGACCCAGCTCCCGGGTGTGGTGACCGTCTCCGCCACCGGCCCGACCACGGCGAAGTCGTACTACTCCAACTACGGCCTGAACCAGATCGACGTGGCCGGCCCCGGCGGTGACAAGTACCAGGTGCCCGAGCTGCCCGCCAAGGACGGCCGGATCCTGTCCACCATGCCCGGTGGCGACTACGCCTACCTGCAGGGCACCTCGATGGCCGGTCCGCACGTGGCCGGTGTCGCCGCGCTGGTCAAGAGCGCCCACCCCAAGTCCACCCCCCAGGAGATCCAGTGGCTCCTGAAGCGGGACGCGGACAACCCGGGCTGCCCGACCACCCCGTACGACGGCAACGGTGACGGCGTCGTGGACGCCACCTGCACCGGTACGAAGCACGTGAACAGCTTCTACGGCTACGGCATCGTCGACGCCCTGGACGCCGTCACCAAGTGACCCGGCCCCGCCCGGCGGTCTCGATCGCCGGGTGACCCCCGGTCCGCCAGGCGATTCCGGTCGCCGAACGAACCGCGGTCACCCGGCGGTCCGCAGCCGCCCGGCGGCTCCCGGTCACCCGTGGCTCCCTGAGCGCCGCATCCCACCGGGGCCAGGCCGCCGTCCTCGGCCTGGCCCCGGTGCCGTCCCCTTGTGTCATCACCCCCACTCCACTCCCGCAGACGAACTGGAGTTCCCATGTCCTCGCGTTCGGCCCGTATGCTGCGCACCACCGCGATACCCGCCGCGGTGGCCCTCACCGCCACCCTGGCCCTGCTGCCCTCCGGTGCCAGCGCCACCCCGACCGCCACCACGGACACCACCGCGGTCACCGCCGACGGCCCGGCGATGAGCTACGTGGTCAACGTCCCCGCCGGCCAGGCGAACTCGCCCCGCATGGCCAAGGCCATCAAGGCCGCCGGCGGCAGCGTGGTCATCGGGTACGACAAGATCGGCGTGATCGTCGCCCACTCGGCCAACCCGGACTTCGCCAAGGCCATGCGCCAGGTGCCCGGCGTGGCCTCGGCCGGTGCCACCCGCACCGCCCCGCTGCCCGCCCAGAGCACCACCGACATGGGCGCCCCCAAGCTGCTCTCCGAGAAGGAGCAGAAGGCGGTCGCCGCGCAGGCCAAGGCCGGGCAGGACCCGCTGGAGCCGCTGCAGTGGGACCTGCCGGCCATGAAGGCGGACAAGGCGCACGAGAAGACCCTGGGCAGCCGCGACGTCACCGTCGCGGTGCTGGACACCGGTGTGGACGACACCCACCCCGACCTGGCCCCGAACTTCGACCGCAAGGCCTCGGTCAACTGCATCTCCGGCAAGCCGAACACGGCGGACGGCGCTTGGCGGCCCTCGGCCACCGACAGCCCGCACGGCACCCACGTGGCCGGCGAGATCGCCGCCGCCAAGAACGGCATCGGGGTCACCGGTGTCGCCCCGGGCGTCAAGGTCTCCGGCATCAAGGTCGGCAACCCGGACGGCTTCTTCTACACCGAGGCCGTGGTCTGCGGCTTCGTCTGGGCCGCCGAGCACGACGTGGACGTGACCAACAACAGCTACTACACCGACCCGTGGAACTTCAACTGCCTCGCGGACCCGGACCAGAAGGCACTGGTCGAGGCCGTCAGCCGGGCCACGAAGTACGCGGAGCGGCGCGGTGTGGTCAACGTGGCCGCGGCCGGCAACGAGAACTACGACCTGTCCAAGCAGATCACGGACCCCTCCAGCCCCAACGACACCACCCCCGGTGACCGGGTGATCGACCCGTCCGAGTGCCTGGACATCCCGGCCCAGCTGCCGGGCGTGGTCACCGTCTCCAGCACCGGTGCCAAGGGCCTGAAGTCCTCCTTCTCCAACTACGGCCTGGGCATGGTGGACATCGCCGCCCCCGGTGGCGACAGCACCGCCTACCAGAAGCCGGCTCCCCCGGCCACCAGCGGCCTGATCTACAACACGCTGCCCGGCGGCAAGTACGGCTACATGGCCGGCACCTCCATGGCCTCCCCGCACGTGGCCGGCACCGCGGCGCTCATCAAGAGCACCCACCCGCACGCCTCGGCCAAGAAGGTCAAGGAGCTCCTGCTGGCCCAGGCCGACGAGACCGCCTGCCCGACCACCTACGACATCAACGGCGACGGCAAGGTCGACGCGGTGTGCGAGGGCACCCCGGAGAACAACGGCTTCTACGGCGCGGGCATCGCGGACGCGCTGGACGCGGTCACCAAGTGACCCGCTGTCGTTGACCACCGGTTGACACCGCCGAGGGCCGTTCGGGGCATGCTCCGAACGGCCCTCGCTCGTACCGCCGGCTGTCCCGTCGGCCCGGGCCGGTCTCTCGTGCCGTGGCCGGTGAGGGCCTGGCCGGTCCGGGTGGCCGGAGGCCGTTGTCAGACCCTCCCGCTAGCGTTTGCCGGCAGCCAGATCCGACCGCTCTCCGAGGGAACGACCGTGGACATCCTGCTCATCGCCGGCCTGTGGCTCGACGGATCCGCATGGGACGAGGTGGTGCCCGAACTCACCGCGCTCGGCCACCGTCCCGTGCCGCTCACCCTCCCCGGCCAGGGCGACGGCACCACCTCCGCGACGCTCGACGACCAACTGGCGGCAGTGGTCGCGGCCGTTGACGCGGCGCCCGAGAAGCCCCTGGTGGTGGGGCACTCCGCCGCGTCGAGCCTGGCCTGGCTGGCCGCCGACGCGCGACCGGGGAAGGTGGCCAAGGTCGCCCTGATCGGCGGCTTCCCCGCCACCGACGGGCGGGCCTACGCCGACCACTTCGCGATCGAGGACGGTGCGGTGCCCTTCCCGGGCTGGGGCCCCTTCGAGGGAGCGGACTCCGCCGACCTGGACCAGGAGGCCCGGCACCGCTTCGAGTCCGCCGCCGTCCCCGTCCCCGAGGGGGTCGCCAGGGGAGTCGTCCGCCTGACCGACGAGCGCCGCTTCGACGTCCCCGTCGTGGTCGTCTGCCCCGAGTTCACCCCCGACCAGGCCAAGGAGTGGATCGCCGCCGGCGAGAGTCCCGAACTCGCCCGCGCCACCCACGTCGAGTACGTGGACCTCGACTCGGGCCACTGGCCGATGACCACCCGCCCCCGCGACCTCGCCCGCGTCCTGGCCCAGGCCGCGCGCGCGTAGTCCCTTGGCCGGGCCGGACGTTGATGCCGCCGCCGCCAGCGGATACCTCTCCCCCTTCGGACGCGGCGTGTTCCTTGCGTGGGGCGGCGGGTACGCCTGGGTGGCGGAGGCTCGGCCAGCCCCACCTCCAGGGGTCGAAACGGACGTCACCGCCCAACCGACCGACCCAACGGCCGACTCGGCCAACCTGCCCGGTCAAGAACCCCGACGGCCCCGCCCTCCTCTTCGACCCCGCCCAGTTCACCACCTTCCTGAATGACGTACGGACCGGACGACACGACCTCTGACCCCGCCGCGTTTTCCCGTGCCGGGGATGGTGGGAGGGAAGGCATATGACTACCGAGGGCACCGACGGGCAGCCAGAGTACGAGCACGCCATCCGGCCGTTGCGGCGGCGCGGCGTTCAGCGGCTCGCGCGGGAGTTGTGGGGCCAGGGCCGGTCCATCTGGTCGGCCGATCTGGGGGATCGGGAACTCCTCGTGGACCAGGCCGGGGTCACCGAGGCTCCGGCGCCCGCGGCCGTCGCGCAGGTGCTCGGCGTCGAGCCCGGCACGCGCGTCTGTGTACGCGGCCACCGGTACCTCCTCGAGCGCAAGCCGGTGCTGCTGGCCACCAGCTATCTGCCCGCCGACCTGGTGGCCGGTTCGGCGATCACGGAGGAGGACACCGGCCCGGGTGGCATCTACGCGCGCCTCGCGGAACTCGGGTACCGGCCCGCGCACTTCCGGGAGGAGATCCGCTGCCGGATGCCGTCCCAGGACGAGGCCGATCGGCTCGAACTGGGCGCGGGCACACCGGTGGTCCACATCTCCCGCACCGCGTTCGCGGGTGACGGCCGCCCGGTGGAGGTCAACGAGATGGTGCTGGACTCGGGCGCGTATGTGCTGGAGTACGACTTCGACGCGTGACGGGGCCGCCGGTCCGGTTGGCCGGCGGCCCCCGTGCTCACGTCAGCCCGCCGCAGGGGCCCCTTCGGGGGCCGGGGCCGGCGCGGCCGCTCCCGCCAGGTGGGTACGGACCACCCCGTGGGCCAGGGCGTACTGCGCGGCGATGTAGGTGAGCATGACCCAGAACGGGCCCTGCGGCGCCTGCGGCCAGTCGGCGATGTCGGTGGCGATCAGGCTGTCGGAGAGCAGGAACAGCGCCCCGCCGGCCAGGGCGACCGGACCGGCGGACAGCGCGCCCAGGGCCATGGCGGTCAGCAGCAGGCTGTAGACGGCGACCGGTCCGCGCATACCGGCGGGGAGGCCGGACCACAACGCGATCACCAGGCCCAGCCAGGCGGCCGCGTAGCCGGCGGCGAGCAGCGGGGGGATGCGGCGGCGGTTGCGCAGGAAGAAGGTGATGTAGCAGATGTGGCCGGCGGCGAAGCAGCCCATGCCGAGCAGGAAGACGAGGTCGCCGCCGATCTCCAGCAGGGTGTCGCCACCGCAGCCGAAGAGCAGGGCGGCGACCAGCAGGCGGGGCCCGCCGCAGGCGAGCGTGTAGAGCGCGAGGGCGGGCATCAGGGCGGGTTTGGTGATGTGCTGAACGGTGTCCGCGCCGTCGATGGAACCGCCCAGCAGCGAGGCCAGGTGGACGGCGGCCAGCGCGATGAAGAGCAGATGCAGCGGTTCGGGGCGGTTCAGCAGGGTGGGGCGCGCGGCAGGCGCGG
>NZ_SRID01000509.1 GCF_004684805.1 Streptomyces palmae | reverse complement strand
CCCCACCCTCGACCCCAACGGCACCATCCTCATCACCGGCGGCACCGGCACCCTCGGCGCCCTCACCGCCGAACACCTCACCCGCCACCACGGCATCCGCCACCTCCTCCTCCTCAGCCGCCAAGGACCCAACGCACCCGGCGCCCAACAACTCACCCAAAAACTCCAACAACTCGGCGCCACCGTCCACATCACCGCCACCGACACCACCGACCTCAACCAACTCACCCACGCCATCAACACCATCAACCCCCAACACCCCCTCACCGGCATCATCCACACCGCCGGCACCCTCCACGACGCCACCCTCACCACCCAAACACCCCACCACCTCACCCACACCTGGCACCCCAAAGCCACCACCGCCACCAACCTCCACCACGCCACCAAACACCTCCCCCTCACCCTCTTCACCATCTACTCCTCCGCCGCCGCCACCCTCGGCAGCCCCGGACAAACCAACTACGCCGCCGCCAACGCCTACTGCGACGCCCTCATCACCCACCGACACCACAACGGACTCCCCGGCACCTCCATCGCCTGGGGACTCTGGGCCGACACCAGCACCATGACCAGCCAACTCGCCCAGAGCGACCTGGCCCGGATGGGGCGTACCGGGTTCACCGCGCTCCGTTCCGAGCAGGGTCTCGCCCTGTTCGACGCGGCCTGCGGCTACGGCGACGCCCATCTGCTGGCGGCCGACATCGATCTCCGGGCACTGGCCGACCAAGCCGAGCACACGCTTCCCGCAGCCCTGCGAGCGCTCGCCACCCAGGCGGACGGGCCGGCGAGGCGTACGGTCGGTCCGGATCAGCATCCCGGTGGCCTGGTCCGCCGGCTCGCCGGGCTGTCTCCGGCCGAACAACGGCAGCTGCTGCTGACCCTGGTGCGTACCCATGCCGCGAGCGTGCTGGGGCACGCCGACGCGGAGAGCGTACGGGCCGAGGCGCCGTTCAGCGATCTGGGCTTCGACTCACTCACCGCGGTGGAGCTGCGCAACCGGCTCGGGATGGCCACCGGGCTGCGGCTGCCGGCCGCCATGGTCTTCGACTTCCCGACCGCCCAGGCCCTCGCCGACCATCTGCACGGCCGACTCGCCGACGACGCGGCGGCCCCGGCGGCATCCGGTGGAGTCGATCCGGTGCTGGGCGAGTTGGCCCGGTTGGAGACCACCCTGTCGGCCCTCGCCCTGCCCGGCGACGAGGCCGAGGCGGTGACAGCGCGGCTTGAGGGGTTGCTGGCGAAATGGAAGGCGGCGTGTGCGCCGCCGGCTGACGGCAGTCCGGCCGACCGGCTGGAGCTGGCCACCGCCGACCAGGTGCTCGCCTTCATCGACAACGAACTCGGCACGTCCTGACAACCCGCAGCTTCTCTCCCGCGTAAGAAGGTCGTGACTCTCCATGGCGAACGAAGACAAGCTGGTCGACTACCTGAGGCGGGTGGCGACGGATCTGCATGACACCCGCCGGCGTCTGCGCGAGGTGGAGGAGCGGCATCAGGAGCCGATCGCCATCGTGGGCATGGCCTGCCGCTTTCCCGGCGGAGTCGACTCGCCCGAGGCGCTGTGGGAGCTCGTCGCCTCAGGCCGGGACGCGGTCGGGCCGTTCCCGAGCGACCGGGGCTGGGACCTGGAGGGCCTCTACCATCCCGACCCCGACCACCCTGGCACCAGCTACACCCGCGACGGCGCCTTCCTGGACTGCGCCGACCGGTTCGACGCCGAATTCTTCGAGGTCAGCCCGCGGGAGGCGCTGGCCACCAGTCCCCAGCAGCGGCTGCTGCTGGAGGTCGCCTGGGAGTTGTTCGAGCGGTCCGGCATCGACGCCTCGTCCGTACGGGGCAGCCAGTCCGGTGTGTACGTGGGTACGGCGACCGTCGGCTCCGCGGGCCGGGGCGGGCGCCCGCGGCGGGAGGCCGAGGGCTACGCGGGCGGCGCCCCCAGCATGCTGTCCGGCCGGGTGGCGTACACCTTCGGTCTGGAGGGCCCGGCCGTCACGGTCGAGACGGCATGCTCCTCGTCGCTGGTGGCGATGCATCTGGCCACCCAGGCGCTACGGCAGGGCGAGTGCGGCCTGGCGTTGGCCGGCGGGGTGACGGTGATGGCCTCGCCCGAGGTGTTCACCGGCTTCTCCCGGCAGCGCGGTCTGGCCCCGGACGGCCGCTGCAAGCCGTTCGCGGCGGCCGCGGACGGCACCGGCTGGGGGGAGGGTGTCGGGCTGGTCCTGCTGGAGCGCCTCTCCGACGCCCGGCGCAACGGGCACCGGGTGCTGGCCGTGGTCCGCGGCTCGGCGGTCAACCAGGACGGGGCCAGCAACGGGATGACCGCGCCCAACGGCCCTTCCCAGCAGCGGGTCATCCGCCAGGCCCTGGTCAACGGCCGACTGTCGGCGGCCGAGGTGGACGCGGTGGAGGCGCACGGCACCGGCACCCGGCTGGGCGACCCGATCGAGGCCGACGCGCTGCTCGCCACCTATGGGCGCGACCGGCCGGCGGACCGCCCGCTGCTGCTGGGCTCGATCAAGTCGAACATCGGGCACACCCAGGGTGCCGCCGGTGTGGCGGGGGTGATCAAGATGGTGATGGCGATCCGCCACGCGGTCTTCCCCGCCACCCTGCACATCGACGAGCCCACCCCGCATGTGGACTGGTCCAGCGGGGCCGTGCGTCTGGTGGCAGAGCGGCTCGACTGGCCGGAGGCGGACCGACCGCGGCGTGCCGCGGTGTCCTCGTTCGGCATCTCGGGGACCAACGCCCATGTGATCCTCGAGCAGGCACCGGAGCCGCTCCAGGAGGCGTCCGAGGAATCGCCGTCGGACGGCCGGCCGCGCCGGGAGGCGGAGGCCCCGGCCGGTGGGGTGGGTGGGGTGGTGCCGTGGGTGCTGTCCGCCCGCTCCGCGGAAGCCCTCAGCCGGCAGGCACAGCGCCTGGCCGGCTATCTGGAGGACAACCCGCACGCCGACCCGGTGGATGTCGGATGGTCCCTGCTGACCACTCGGTCCGCCATGAGCCACCGTGCCGTCGTGATCGGCCGCGACCCCGCCGAACTCACCACGGGACTGCGGCACCTGGCCACCGGCGACCCCCACCCCGCGATCGTCCAAGGCGCCGTCGGCGCCGGCGCCGGGCCCGGCCCCGTCATGGTCTTCCCCGGCCAGGGCAGCCAATGGCAGGGCATGGGCAGGGACCTCCTGGCAGCCAACGCCACCTTCGCCGACGTCATCGACCAGTGCCGGCAAGCCCTCGCGCCGCACACCGACTGGAACCTCACCGACGTCCTCGACGGTTCCGACACCACCACCGACCTCACCCAGACCCACGTCGTCCAGCCCACCCTCTGGGCGATCATGGTCGCCCTCGCCTCCGTGTGGAAGGCCCACGGCATCACCCCCACCGCCGTCATCGGGCACTCACAAGGCGAGATCGCCGCCGCCACGATCGCCGGAGCCCTCAGTCTGACCGACGCGGCCCGCCTCATCACCCACCGCGCCACCACCCTCACCGCGCTCACCGGTACCGGCACCATGGCCACCCTCAACACCACCGAAGAGCACACCGACCACCTCATCACCAGCCTCCGCCCCCACACCGGCAACATCACCATCGCCGCCGCCAACAGCCCCACCACCACCGTCGTCGCCGGTCCCGTACAGGAGATCGCCGTCCTCCTCACCGAGGCCGGGAAGCAGGGCATCCGCACCCACCGGCTCGACGTCAACTACCCCTCCCACCACCCGCAGATCGACGAACTCCACACCCGACTCACCCGGACCCAGAGCCCGGTCACGCCTCAGCCCACCGACTGCGCCTTCTACTCCACCGTCACCACCCAACGCCAGGACCCCACCCAGCTCACCACTGACTACTGGTACGACAACCTCCGCCAGCCCGTTCGCTTCCATCAGACCGTCAACGCCCTGCTCAACGACGGCTACCGCCACTTCATCGAGGTCAGCCCCCACCCCATCCTCACCCCCGCGCTC
>NZ_SRID01000508.1 GCF_004684805.1 Streptomyces palmae | reverse complement strand
CGTCGGCCCCGACGCCTCACCGACGCCCCCGACCCCCCGCCCGCACGTGGATCCGGTGCGACGGGCGGGTGGTGGGTGTCGACGCGTGAGCTGTGCGCCCGGGGCCCCGCGTCTTGCCTTGCCTGCCGTGGCCGGGCCCCGGGCGATCCACCGTTTCCGGCCGGGCCCCGCCCGCACGTGGGCAAACACGCCCCTTGGTCCACCGCACCCGGCGGAACTACGCCGCGCGCCGCTCCGCGTACTCCTGGATCTCGATCATCGGCGGCCGCTCCTCCGTGTCCACCGACGTGGTGTGCGGCAGGAACCCCCGCTCCCCGCGGCGGAACTGGGTCAGCCGCGGCCGTACCAGGTGTCCGCGGGCCAGCCGCACCTGCGCGGTGCGGTAGATGGCCGCCGCCATCCGGCCCAGCGCCTGCCCGTCCTGGTGCCGGTGCTTGCGTACGCCCACGTCCACCTGGGCCAGCGCGTCCAGCCCGACCGTGTGCAGCGCGTCCACCAGCAGGCCCAGCTCGACGCCGTACCCGACCGGGAAGGGCAGCCGCTCCAGCAGGCTGCGGCGGGCCGCGTACTCGCCGCCGAGCGGCTGCACGAAACCGGCCAGCAGGGGCCAGTGGAGGTTGAGTAGCGGCCGTGCGACCAGCTCGGTGACCCGGCCGCCCTGCCCCACCGGCATCTCGGGCGCACCCGCGCCGGAGCCGGCGACGAACGGCCGGTCGTACATCGCCTTGACGAACTGCACCTCGGGGTCGGTCAGCAGCGGCCCGACGATCCCGGACACGAACTCCGCCGAGAAGTCGCGCAGATCCGCGTCGACGAAGCAGACGATGTCCCCGCTGGTGGCCAGCAGCGAGCGCCACAGCACCTCGCCCTTGCCGGGCAGCGCGGGGACGCGGGGCAGCACCGCGTCCCGGTGCACCACCTTCGCCCCGGCCGCGGCGGCCACCTCGGCGGTGCGGTCGGTCGAGCCGGAGTCCACCACGATCAGCTCGTCGACCAGGGGCACGGCCCCGTCCATCAGCTCGCGCCGGATCGTGGCGGCGATGGTGCCGACCGTCGCCTCCTCGTTCAGGGCGGGAAGCACCACGCTCACCGTGCTGCCGGTGGCCTCCTTGGCGGCGAGCAGCCGGTCGAGCGGACGGTCGGCCGCGGACCAGGACCGCCGCGTCAGCCAGCGCTCCACCTCTTCCAGCACCTGTACGACTCCCTGTCGCTCGACCTGTCTACAGCCGCGGACCCACCGCCGTGGACGGCGCGTCTCGCGCTTCGGACGGCACCTTCCGCCGTCCGGGGGTTCGGTTACAGTCTTGAACAACGCGGAGGACCATCGCATGCCGGGGTCGCTCCGTGACAAATGCCTGGGCCCCGCCCAGTGCCATACCGCTCATCCAGAGGGGCAGAGGGATACGGCCCGATGAAGCCCCGGCAACCCTCCAGCCAGTCCACCCGTCGTCCGGTCAGCACCCCGTGAGGGGTCCTTCGGACACCGGACCGTTCAGCGCTCGACACCCCGGCAGGGGCTCTTCGGGCACAGGTCCTCGGGTGAGTACGCAGGCCAGGAAAGGTGCCAATTCCGTCTCATGGCGACGTCCGCCATGAGGAAGATGAGGAGAAAGGGCCTCGCCTGCATGGCTGCGCAAGCTGTCGAATCCGCTACCCCCGCACCCTCCGACGTGTCCCTGGGCCCCGCCGCGGCGCTTTCCTGCCGCGAATGCGGTGAGCGCTTCCCGCTCGGCCCGATCTTCGCCTGCGCCATCTGTTTCGGGCCGCTGGAGGTCGCCTACGATCTGCCGACCGGCGACCCCGAGGCGCTGCGCCGGCGCATCGAGGCCGGCCCGCACAACATCTGGCGGTACGCCCCGCTGCTCCCGGTGCCGCCGGACGTCGCCGCCAGGCCGAACCTCAACCCGGGCCTCACCAAGCTGGTCAGGGCCGACAACCTCGCCCGCGAACTGGGCGTCACCGGCGCCCTGTACGTCAAGGACGACTCCGGGAACCCGACCCACTCCTTCAAGGACCGGGTGGTGGCCATCGCGGTCGAGGCGGCCCGCGCCTTCGGCTTCACCACGCTGTCCTGCTCCTCCACCGGCAACCTGGCCGGCGCGGTGGGCGCCGCCGCGGCCCGCGCCGGGTTCCGCTCCTGCGTCTTCATCCCGCACGACCTGGAGGCCGGCAAGGTCGTCATGGCCGCCGTCTACGGGGGCGACCTGGTGGGCATCGAGGGCACCTACGACGATGTGAACCGCTTCTGCTCCGAGCTGATCGGCGACCCGCTGGGCGAGGGCTGGGGCTTCGTCAACGTCAACCTGCGCCCGTACTACGGCGAGGGTTCCAAGACGCTGGCCTACGAGATCTGCGAGCAGTTGGGCTGGCGGATCCCGGACCAGATCGTCATCCCGGTGGCCTCCGGCTCCCAACTCACCAAGATCGACAAGGGGCTGAAGGAGCTGATCGCGCTCGGCCTGGTACCCGACCGGCCGTACCGGATCTTCGGCGCCCAGGCCGAGGGCTGCGCCCCGGTGTCCCGCGCCTTCAAGGACGGCCACGACGTGATGTGTCCGGTGAAGCCCGACACCATCGCCAAGTCGCTGGCCATCGGCAACCCGGCCGACGGCCCGTACGTCCTGGACATCGCCCGCCGCACCGGTGGCGCGGTGGAGGACGTGAACGACGAGCAGATCGTGGACGCCATCAAGCTGCTCGCCCGTACCGAGGGCATCTTCGCCGAGACGGCCGGCGGGGTGACCGTGGGCGTGACCCGCAAGCTCATCGAGGCCGGACTGCTCGACCCGGCGCTGACCACCGTCGTCCTCAACACCGGCGACGGACTCAAGACGCTGGACGCCGTCGCGCCCACCACCGGGCCGTCCGCGATCATCCGCCCCACCCTTGACTCGTTCCGAGAGGCCGGCCTGGCATGAGTGTCAACGTACGCATCCCCACCATCCTGCGCACCTACACCGGCGGACAGGCCGAGGTGCCGGCCGAGGGCGCGACCCTCGCCGAGGTGATCGACTCCCTGGAGCGGAACCACCCGGGCATCGCCGCCCGCGTACTGGATGACGAGGGCCGGCTGCGCCGCTTCGTCAATGTCTACGTCAACGACGACGACGTGCGCTTCGAGGGCGGCCTCCAGGCGGCCACCCCGGACGGCGCCGGAGTCTCCATCATCCCGGCGGTGGCCGGCGGCTGAACGCGGGCGCGCCGGCGCACGGCGCGATGGCCGAGCTGATCGGCAAGAGCGGAATCGCCTCGTCCGGCGGAATCGGACGGGGCGATTCCGTGCGTTGAATCGCGATACAGTTGGCTCGCTCCCCTCTTTTCAGCGCTGTCAAACGCCCATAAGAACCCGTCAAGTTGTGCGCCAATTGCGAGCGCGAATTGTCGGGTTGGTGAGCTATGCCCGGCCCGACTTGCCCTGGACTCAAGGGAATTACCCCGTTACGTCCAGTGGAGTGCCGTCAGAATTCTCGTCCGATTGACCTGTTGCGCTGGGCAGTTGGGCAGATACATTCAGCGGCGGTCGACGCGTTCCGGCGCACACCTTCCACTGACCGGGAGGTGAGGTCTGACCCGGGTCCGCGGAGTGCGGTCCTGCGCAAGGGCCAGTAATAGGGGAGTTAGGAATGGCTCAGGGCACCGTCAAGTGGTTCAACGCGGAGAAGGGGTACGGCTTCATCGCGGTCGACGGTGGTGCGGACGTGTTCGTCCACTACAGCGCGATCCAGATGGACGGTTACCGCACCCTTGAGGAAGGCCAGCGGGTCGAGTTCGAGATCTCGCAGGGCCAGAAGGGGCCGCAGGCGGACATGGTCCGCTTGTCGGTCTGAGTGTCGAGACGCAGACCGCAGACGTCAGCGAACGGAAGGGCCCGCACCCCGACGGGGGTGCGGGCCCTTCCGCGCGCCCGGGCGCTCCGCGCTCCCGCCTGCCGACCGACCCTGGGCCCGCCCGGGGCGCCCCGGGCGGCGGGCACCCCCGCCCGCCTTTGGGTCCCGTCC
>NZ_SRID01000507.1 GCF_004684805.1 Streptomyces palmae | reverse complement strand
TGCTGCACATGTTATTGTTTTAATTGTTTTTTTTTTAGTTTTTTTTTTTTACTGATACGTCTACCACCGAGATCTAGACTTATGCGGTCGTCGGCAGCTCAGAGGTGTATAAGAGACAGGACCTTGCACAGGGCACCGTGTCCGGGGGTATCAGGGGCCGGGAGGCGGTCGGCTTCGACCCCGCGGCACAGGGGGCGCCACGCAAGCGGGGCATAGGGGCCTGGGCGCGCCGACTCGCCGGAGGCCGCGCGGTCGATGACGGCGGCGCGGAGGCCGAAGACCGCATGATCGCGGCTCGGGCGCACGCCGCGGCTGAGGGCGCTGCCCTCCATCTCCGATGGCCTGATCCGGCCGACATCCTGATGACCGCGCTCGGTCCCGGCCCCCGGCTGTGGGAGCGCGGGCCGGACCACCCGGACACGCTCTCCGTGCGACTGGGTGCGTCCGATCGGCCCTCGTCGGAGGGCGCACTGATCCCCGCCGCGCCGGTGACCGTGGATCTGCGGCAGGCGGGATCGCTGGGGTTGGCCGGTCCGCGCGGCCGGCTGTCCGGGCTGGTCCGGTCCGTCGTGGCCCAGCTGGCCGCGCTGCACTCGCCCGCCATGTTGGAGATCGTGCTGATCAGCACGGACCGCAGGCGTTCGGTGGAGGAGCGGCTGGCGGAGTGGTCCTGGCTCGGGTGGCTGCCGCAACTGCACCCGGCGCACGGCCAGGACTGCCGGCTCCTGCTCGCCTACGACCGGGAGCAGGCGGTGGCACGCACCACCGAGTTGGTCCGCCGTCTGGACGGCGGGCCGCTGGGTCCGGCCTGGGCGAGTGCGACGCCCGAGGTGGTGGCCACCACGGTGGCGGAGCACAGCGGCCCCTACACGGTGCTGGTCGTGGACGGCGACCCGGAATCCTCCGAGCTGCGGGAGGTGCTCGCCCGGCTGGCCTCCGGGGGTTCGGCGGGCGGCGTCCACCTCATCTGCCTGGCCGAGACGGAGGCCGTCCCCGACGCCGTTGGCACCGGCCGCGCGCCCGCCGCGTCCGCCACGGCCACCGGTTACGCACGGGCGTGCGCGGTCTCTCCGGTACTGGCGGAGTGCGGCGTGGTGGCCCTGCTCAGCGGCGATGTGGCCACTGGTCTCCAACTGATCCGCCCCGAGCGCGCCGCAGGGGACCGGAACGCGGGCCCTGAACCCGCAAACCGGTTCCCTGACGGGTTCCCTGACGGTCCCCTGGAGGCCGGGCGCGCGGACGGTTCCTCTGACCGTTCCGCGGGCTGCGGACGCACGGACGGGGCCTTTGTCGGCTCACCGGGCTACGGACGCACGGACGGGACCTCTGCCGGCTCACCGCGCTACGGACGCACGGACGGGACCTCTGCCGGCTCCCCCGGGGCCGGGCGCACGGACGGGTCCCCTGCCGGTTCACCGGGCGCCGGGCGCACGGACAGGTTCTCCGACAGCTCACCCAGCGCCGGCCCCACCGACAGGTTCTCCGACAGCTCACCCAGCGCCGGCCCCACCGACAGGTTCTCCGACAGATCATCGGTGGCCGGGCGTGGGCGGACGGACGAGTCCGCTGGGGCGCCGTACGGGGCGGTTGCCGGGCGCCGCGATGGGGGTGCTGGTGTCGGCGACGGTCCCTACGGTCGGCCCATGGCCGCTGCCGGGGGCGATCGGCATGGTCAGCCGGTGACTGGCGCACAGGGCGTTCGGGCCACCGCCGGATCCGGTCCCGGGGCTTCGTACGGCCCGGCGGGCGATGACTCCCGGTCGGCGTCGGGCGCGGCGGTTGTTGCGGACCCTGCCCTGGTGGATGGTGGGCCGGGGGCGGGTCTCCGGCACGCGAACGGTCCGGTCGGCGGTGCCATCGGCATGCCTCAGGGATCCGGTGCCGGTTCCGGTGTCCCGCCCCATGGTGCGGGCGGCGAACACGAAGTTCCGGCCGCTGGGCTTGGGAGGGTCCGGGCCGGTTCCGGGGCCGGCGCCGAAGCCGAGGTGCCCTCGATGAGGGGTGGCCGGGCGGGCGTGGAGCGACCGTTCGGCGGGGGCGGGCCCGGTGGTCATGCCCCAGATGCTCAGCAGGCGGCTGACGCGGGTGCGGGCCATGGGCTGGGCGGTGAGCTGTCGGCCGCGCCGGGCCTCGCCGGCGCGTCCTCGGGGGCCGGCGGTCACGCCTCCACGGGCGGCGGCAGCGGGCGGGCGGTCGTCGGCGGCACGGTGGCATCGGGTGGCCGGTCCGCGGTCGAGGTGACCGGCGGCGTTCCACCCCGTCCGGAGCGCGCCCCGGGCGCGGAGCCGCCGTTCACCGGGGGTGCGCTGGGAACCGACACTCGCCCCGGCGGAGCCGCTGCGCCCTCCTCGGACGGCCATGTGCACGCGCGGGCGAGTCTTCCGGACGGTGCCCCGGCGGTGGGCGGGCGGCCCGGCGTGCCCCCTCCGGGTGGTCCGCACCCGTCCGATGGCGCGTACCCCGGCTCGGCCCGGCCGGCCCGCGGCGCCCGGCAGGAGTCGCCTGCCGACGGCGCCGCACAGGCGTATGACAGCAATGGCCCGCGGTCGTCGAGCGCCGTCACTCGGCGGGTGACGGCCGCCGCGGAAGGGCGTCCGGGCCGGGTGACGGCCGAGGCGTACCCACGTCAGGTGACGGTGAGGCCGTACGCCTCCGGCACCGTGGACGCGGTGTCCGCCGCCTGGGCGGAGCGGTTCGCGCGGGCGCTCGCGCCGCTGCGGCCGTACGGTTCGCCGTACGGCGACGCCGCGGCGGCGGCGCTGCCGGTATCGGCCCGACTGCTGGAGGAGTTGGGGCTGGCCCGGGCCACTCCTGCCTCGCTGCTGGCACGTTGGGCGGCGGCGGCCGACGAGGGGCTGCCGGGGGGCCAGGTCGTGGCCCTGCTCGGTGCGGGCGCGGACGGACCGGTCTCCGTCGACCTGGCGGCCGATGGGCCGCATCTGCTGGTCGACGGAGAGCCGGGCACCGGCAAGACGGAGTTGCTGCGCTCGCTCGCGGCCTCTCTCGCGGCAGCCGAGCGGCCGGACCGGCTCGGTCTGGTACTGGTGGACGGCGGCGGCACCGAGCGCGGTGCCGGGCTCGAAGTCTGTACGGAGTTGCCGCACGTCTCCACCTATCTGGCGGCCTCGGACCCGGTACGCATGCGGGAGTTCGCGCAGGCGCTCAGCTCGGAGCTGAAGCGCCGGGCCGAACTGCTGGGGCAGCTGGACTTCGTCAGTTGGCACGAACAGCGCGGCGAGGGCCCTCGGGTGGTCACCCCGCGCCGTCCCGCGGACGCGCTCCTGGAGGCGGCCGGGCATGGCGGCGAGGCCCACGGGACCAACGGACCCGGCCGGGCGGCCCTCGGCGCCGAGCAGGACACCGGGGCCGGGGTGTCCGCGGGAGGCGATCCCTCGCACGGCGAGTCCGTGGATCCCGCTCCCAGCGGCACCCTGCGACTGCGCGCCCAGCGGCGGGCCGAGGGGCTGACCGCGCAGACCGCGCTGTCCCGGCTGGTCGTCCTGGTCGACGACTTCGACGCGCTGGTGGCGCCGGCACTCGGCAGCACCGGCCGACCCGCCGCCGGTTCGGTGGTGCGCGCGTTGGAGTCGGTGGCGCGCGACGGGGCCCGGCTCGGCGTGCACCTGATCGCGGCGTCCGGCCGCCCGGACCGTACGGCGGACACCGCGGCGGTCGGGCACGCCGGACTGTGGGTCACCCTGGAAACCCAGCCGGCGGGCGCTTCGGGCCGGAACGCGGGCGTGGCGCCGGGCGAGCCGGTGCCGGGGCGGGGGCGGTTGCACCGGCCGGACGACCACGCGGCCACGCCCTTCCAGGTCGGCCGGGTCACCGGTCGCATACCGCGCACCGCCACCCAGCGGCCCACCGTGGTGCCGCTGGACTGGGAGCGAATGGGGGATCCACCCACCCGCCGTCCGCTGCGCGAGTTGGGCAACGGCCCGACCGACCTGGCCCTGCTGGCCAGCGCGCTCCAGCGCGCCGCCCAGTCCGCGCAGGCCCCCACCC
>NZ_SRID01000506.1 GCF_004684805.1 Streptomyces palmae | reverse complement strand
GCGCCCTTCCCCCGCACAGATCGCAACGGCCCTGCCCCCCAAACACGGCACCAGACCCGTTTGGCAACTGGGCTCGCTGGCAACGGACATCAGCGAGCGTGAGTGCGCGGCCGAACAGCTCACAGCCGACTCCAGGACGGACACTCCGGTCGCGCCCACTCGGCGCGGCCTGATTGCCAAACTCGCCGCGGGAGGCGCGGTGCTGGCGGGCGTCTCCGGAACGGCCGCCTGGTGGTTGGCCCGCGACGACTCCCCCAGCCGGCCCAAGCAGGCCGACCGACCGCGAGAGAAGACCCCGCCGCCACCTCCCAAGCCCTGGGACGCGAAACCCCTCACCCCCTCCCAGTACCGGCAGGGCATCGCACCACCCACCCTCTGGGGCCCGCAAGCGGGACCGGGGGAGAACCCGGAGGCCTTCCCGCCGGCGCTGCTGCACGACCTGGTCGTCGTCCAGGGAAGCGCCGAGATAGCTGCCTATGACGTAACGGACGGCGGTTTGAAGTGGCGCGTGGACTGCAACACCATGGCCCGGTACTTCGCTCTCTCGGACGATCTCGTGGTCTGCCTGCCCTTGGGCAGCGGTGGGCTGATGGCTGTGGACCGGACCACCGGTAAGAATCGTTGGCCGGAGGGAACCCTGCGTACCAGCGAATCGGACGTGCTGCTCGGCCAGTTCATCGTCACCGTGGACGACACCACCGTCTACTTCTGCGCTATGTCGCCCTCCTCTGGAGACCATGTCATCCATCTCTGCGCCTTCGACGTCCCCTCCCGCACAGTGCGTTGGCACGTCCCGACACCGGTGGAAGGCCGAACAGATCCGCTGATCGGAGCCGCGGGCGACGGATACCTGGTGGTGAGCGGCTTCGACTGCGCGGCCGCGGCGCTCGATTCCCGCACCGGGAAGACCGTATGGAAGCTTCCGAAGCAGGGAATGGGCCAGTATGCCCTGCTTCCCGCCATCTCCGAGGGCGTCGTGTACATGGGAGGCTCTTCCCTGACCGCACGCAGGCTTCGTGACGGCAAGCAGATCTGGTCGCTGCCGACGGATAGCGAACCCGGTCACACGTACGGCGGATGGGGCCCGCCCACGCTTGACGGGGACGCGCTCTACGCCTCGGACGGCACGAAGATCAGCCGCCGCGACAAACGCGACGGCAGGACCGACTGGACACACGACCTGAAGAACGACGTGACCTTCGTACCCCCCGTCGTCCAGGGAAACTCCGTATGGACAGTCATCAATACCGCTAACCGATACAGCGCTGCCGCGGTGCACCGGGACACCGGAAAGCACGCCTGGACCTACTCAAGGGGCCGCACACCGTTCTGGTCGATAGCGGGGGCGGGCAACCGCGTGTTCGTGGTCGACGACGGCAGTCTCACCGCCCTGCCCGTCTTCTGACCCCGCCCCGCAGCCGGCCCGTCACCCCCACTCCTCCGCCAGCAACCCCCACACCACCAGGTCCTGGCGCACCCCGTTGAACGGGAAGACCTGGCGCAGGGTGCCCTCCCGGGTCATGCCCAGGCGCTGGGCGACCGCGTGGCTGCGGTGGTTGTCGGGGGCCGCGCGCCATTCGACGCGGGACATGCCGCGGACCTGGAAGGCCCAGTCGATCAGGCGGTGGGCGGCGGTGGTGATCAGACCGCTGCCCTGGGCCTCGGGGGAGATCCACACGCCCAACTCGCACACCCCTGACGGTACGTCGAAGACCCGGAACAGGGCCCCGCCGACCAGGGCGCCCTCACGCCGTATGCCGTAGATCCGCCCCCTGTCCTCGCGTTGGGCCTCCGCGTACGCCCCGAGGAACCGGCCTGCCCCCTCGGCGTCGGTGATGGTGGTGGCCCAGGGCAGCCAGGGCGCCAGATGCGCGCGGTTGCGCTCCACGTAGTCGGCGAACTCCTCGGCCTGCCAGGGCTCCAGCGGGCAGAGCTCGGCGCCGTCGGTGAGGGGGGAACTGAACATGGGGCGCTCCGATCGCGATGGGCGGGTCGTGCTTCCGAACGGCTATGCGTTCCAAACGTTTGTTACGTACTCGCGTACCCTAGGGGCCACCGGCCCGAGGAGGAAGCGAATATGCCCGCACGTGGTGACCACGACGCCAAACGCCGCGATGTCTCCGAGGCGGTGTGGCGGGTACTGGGCGAACGCGGGTTCGGGGGGCTGACGCTGCGTGCCGTCGCCGCCGAGCTGGGCGCCTCCACAGGTCTGGTCAGCCACTACTTCCCCAGCAAGCGGGCGCTGATGGCCCACGCTCTGGAGGTCGCCGAGGAGCGCACGGCCAACCGTGCGCTGCGCACCCCGCCCGGCCCCGGCCTGGCCGGCCTGCGCAGCGCACTCCTCGACGTACTGCCGCTCACCGAGGAGATGGCCGGGATGAGCCGGGCCTGGGTCAGCTCCTGGGACGCGGCCCTCGCCGACCCGGGCCTGAGCGCCGGGCAGGCGGCGCGTTACCTGCGCTGGTGCGAGGTGCTGCGCGGTCATCTCGAGGCCGCCCGCGAGCTGGGCGAACTGCCCGCGGACACCGATCCGGAGGATCTGGCGACGGTGGCCGCCGCCTTCACGCACGGTCTGGTCGTCCAGGCCCTGTTCGACCCGAAGCGCCTGCCACCGACCCGCCAGACGGCGCTGCTGGACAGCTTCCTGGACGGCCTCGCGCGGAAGCGGTAGGGGCGAGCGGGGAACGGCTCCTCCCTCGCGAACCGCCCCGGTGGCCGGGCATCCACCCGGCGGGCCGATCCCACCCCCTCTCGAGTGGCGAGGCGCGCCGGACGCGGCAAGGCTGGGCAGGGGCAGCCACGCACATCCGGCCGAGCCCGAGCGGAGGGGGCGGCGCCCGAGGCGGCAGGGACGCGCCCGCGTGGCTGCCGGACTCTCACCTGGAGGCTCAGCGATGTCGGAAGTCACCACCCCCTACGCGCCTGGCACCCCCTGCTGGGTGGATCTCACGGCAGCCGACCAGCAGGCCGCGCTGGACTTCTACACCGGGTTGTTCGGCTGGTCAGGGCAGGTGGGGCCGCCCGATGTCGGCGGCTATTCGGTGTGCACCCTGCGCGGCAAGGCGGTGGCCGGGATCATGGCGGGGCAGCCGGCGGGCGACGGTCCCGCACCGCCGACCGGATGGACCACCTACCTGGCATCGGCCGACGCCTCAGCCACGGAGGCCGCGATCACCGAGGCGGGCGGCACCGTGGTGGCTCCGACCATGGACGTGATGGACCTGGGCCGGATGCTGGTCGCGGCCGACCCGACGGGTGCGGTGTTCGGGATCTGGCAGGCCAAGGAGTTCCAGGGCGCGCAGATCGTCAACGAGGCGAACGCCGTGGTCTGGAACGAGCTCAACACCACCGATGTGAAGGCCGCGATCCCCTTCTACAAGGCGGTCCTGGGCATCGACGCCGAGCCGATGCGGGCGGAGGGGGCGGAGGGCTACTACACGCTCTCGGTCCAGGGGCGCCCGGTGGGCGGCCTCCAGTTCATGCCCAAGGCCGCCCCGCCCGGCACCCACTCGCACTGGCTCACCTACTTCGCCGTGGAGGACACGGACGACGCGGTGTCCCGGCTGACGGCTGCCGGCGGACGCGCGGTCGTGCAGCCCCACGACATGATCGCGGGGCGGCTCGCGATCGCGGAGGACTCGCAGGGCTCGGTCCTCGGGGTGATCAAGCCGAAGCCGATGGAGTCGGGCGGCTGACCCGCGCCGCTCCGGGGATCCTCGACGACTCGACGACCGCGCCGACCTCGGGGCCCCGCCGAGAGGCCCTGCCCGAGCTCCCGAGCTCCCGAGCTCCCGAGCTCCCGAGCTCCCGAACCAACGAACTCCCGACCTCCGGACTCCGGAACTCCCAGGGCCTGTGCGCACGCCGGCCTCGGAGAAGCCGCACGCCGACCTCGGAAGAGCCCTACGCCGGCCTCGGAAGAAGCCGCACGCCGACTGCGGCCCCAGCCCGACCCGGCCCACCCGGGAGCCGTACACCAGGCCGGGAGCCGTACACCGGGCCAGGAC
>NZ_SRID01000505.1 GCF_004684805.1 Streptomyces palmae | reverse complement strand
GCCCCGGACCGGCCCGGACCACCACCGGGCACGCCCCCCTGCCCCGGCCGGCGCCGCACACGCCGCGGCACCGAGCCGCCCACCCGGCGGCACCGGGCACCGCACGACGCCCGGTGGCCCCTGGCTGTACGGCCCCCAGCCGGCCGCGCGCCGGGCGGGCGGGCCACCGGCGGGCGGCGGAACCCGGCTCCCGCGGGCGGTGCTCTTCGACCGGGACGGCACCCTGGTGGCCGACGTGCCCTACAACGGGGACCCGGCGCGGGTCCGCCCGATGCCCACGGCCGCCGCCGCCGTCCGGGCACTGCGCGCCCGCGGCATCCCGGTCGGAGTGGTCAGCAACCAGTCCGGCGTCGCCCGCGGACTGCTGACCCGCCGCCAGGTGGAGGCGGTCCGCGAGCGCGTGGACGCCCTGCTGGGCCCGTTCGACGTCTGGGCGGTGTGCCCGCACGGCCCGGCGGACGGCTGCCGCTGCCGCAAGCCCGCCCCCGGGCTGGTGCTCGCCGCCTGCCGCCGGCTCGGGGTGTCCCCGGCCCGTACCGCCGTCATCGGCGACATCGGGTCCGACCTCGCGGCGGCCCGCGCCGCCGGTGCCCGCGGCGTGCTCGTACCCACCCCCGTGACCCGGCCGGCCGAGACCGCGGCGGCCCGGGAACTCGCCCCCGACCTGCTCGGCGCCGTACGGCTGGTGCTCGGCGAATCCCCGGCCACCGGGGGGACCCCATGACCGGGCGCCCCCGCACCCTGGTCGTCCGGCTGGACAGCGCCGGCGACACCCTCCTGGCCGGGCCCGCCATCCGCGCGGTGGCCGCCGGTTCCTCGCACACCGCGCTGCTGTGCGGCCCGCTGGGCGAACCCGCCGCCCGGCTGCTGCCGGGGGTCGACCGGGTCATCGTGCACGACGCGCCCTGGGTGGGCCTGCGGCCGGCGCCGGTGAGCCGGGCCCGCACCGACGCCCTGATCGACACCCTGGCGGCCGGCCGCTTCGACCGGGCGCTGGTACTCGTCTCCTACCACCAGAGCCCGCTGCCCGCCGCCCTCCTGCTCAAGCTGGCCCAAGTGCCCTGGACGGCCGCCGACAGCGAGGACTACCCCGGCTCGCTGCTCGACCTGCGGCACCACCGCGCACCGCACCGCCACGAGGCCGAGGCCGCGCTGGACCTAGCCCGGGCCGCCGGGTACGCCCTGCCGGCCGGGGACGACGGGGCGCTGCGCGTCCGCACCCCGCCCGACACCAGCCATCTCACCGGGCCCGGGCCGTATGTGGTGCTGCACCCCGGGGCCGCCGTCCCGGCCCGCGCCTGGAGCGCGCCCCGGGCGGTGCGCGCCGCCGCCGCCCTGGCCGCGGCCGGCCACCGGGTGGTGGTCACCGGCGCCCCCGGCGAGAAGGAGCTGACCGCGCAGGTGGCCGGCGACCACTCGCTGGACCTGGGCGGCCGCACCGACGCCCACCAGTTGGCCGGGGTGCTCGCCCAGGCCCGGGCCGCGGTGGTCGGCAACACCGGGCCGGCCCACCTGGCCGCCGCGGTGGGCACCCCGGTGGTCTCCCTCTTCGCACCGGTGGTCCCGGCCGAGCTGTGGGCCCCCTACCGGGTGCCGCACGTGGTCCTCGGCGACCAGGGCGCCCCCTGCGCGGGCACCCGCGCCCGCCGCTGCCCGGTGCCCGGCCACCCCTGCCTGGACGCGGTGCCCGACACCGAGGTGCTCGCCGCCGTGGCGAGCCTCGCCGACCGGGCCCGGCGGCTTCGTCCCGGCCGCCCACCGGCCGCACCCGACGGCCGGCGAGACACCGAACGAGGGGCCGGCGTATGAACATCCTGCTCTGGCACGTGCACGGATCCTGGACCACGGCCTTCGTCCAGGGACCGCACACCTACCTGGTGCCGGTCACCGAGGACCGCGGACCCGACGGCCTGGGCCGGGCCCGCACCTTCCACTGGCCCGAGTCGGTCCGCGAACGCACCCCCGAGCAGCTCCGGGACGAACCGGTCGACCTGGTGATCCTGCAACGGCCGCACGAGGCGCGGCTCGCCGAACGCTGGCTGGGCGGCCGGCGCCCGGGCCGCGACCTGCCCGCGATCTACCTGGAACACAACGCCCCCGACGGGGACGTGCCCCGCACCCGGCACCCGTGCGCCGACCGGGACGACCTGGTCCTGGTCCACGTCACCCACTTCAACCGGCTGTTCTGGGACAACGGCGGCACCCGGACCACGGTGATCGAGCACGGCGTCGTCGACCCCGGCCACCAGTACACCGGCCGGCTGCCGCGCGCCGCCGTCGTCGTCAACGAGCCGCTGCGCCGCGGCCGGACCGTCGGCTGCGACCTGCTGCCCGCCCTGGCCGCCGCCGCACCGCTGGACGTCTTCGGGATGCGCACCGAGGGACTCGTCCGGCACCTGGGCCTGTCCGCGGACCGCTGCCGCACCGCGGACCTGCCGCAGAGCGAGCTGCACAGCGCCATGGCCGAGCGGCGGGCGTACCTCCACCCCGTGCGCTGGACCTCCCTGGGGCTGTCCCTGCTGGAGGCCATGCACCTGGGCATGCCGGTCGTGGGCCTGGCCACCACCGAGGCGGTGGAGGCGGTGCCCACCGGCGCCGGCACGCTCTCCAATCGGCCCCAGACCCTGGCCCGCGCCCTGCGCACCTATCTGCACGAGCCCGAGGCGGCCGCCGAGGACGGTGCCCGGGCCCGCCAGGCGGCGCTCGGACGGTACGGGCTCAAACGCTTTCTCCACGACTGGGAAAGCCTGCTGACGGAGGTACGCCCGTGACGTCCCGGACCACCGCCGAACCGACCGAACTGTCCATCGCCCTGGTCTCCGAGCACGCCAGTCCGCTCGCGGCCATCGGGGGAGTGGACGCCGGCGGACAGAACGTCCATGTCGCCTGCCTGGCCGGGGCGCTCGCCGATCGGGGCCACCAGGTCACCGTCTACACCCGGCGGGACTGTGCGGACGCCCCGGCCGAGGTCCTGCTGCGGCCCGGTGTGCTGGTCCGGCATGTGAGCGCCGGCCCCGCCGCACCCCTGCCCAAGGACGAGCTGCTGCCCCACATGGCGGCCTTCTCCCGCGTCCTGGCCGAGGACTGGCGGCAGCGGCCGCCGGACGTCGTCCACTCCCACTTCTGGATGTCCGGGCTCGCCGCGCTGCGCACCACCCGGATCCTCGGACTGCCGCTGGCCCACACCTACCACGCGCTGGGCACCGTCAAGCGGCGCCACCAGCGGGACGCCGACACCAGCCCGCCCAGCCGGATCCGGCACGAGGTCCAGGTGGGGCGCGGCTGCCGGGCCACCATCGCCACCTGCCGCGACGAGGTCACCGAACTCCTGCGCATGGGCATCCCGCCAGACAGCATCCGGGTGGTGCCGTGCGGCGTCGACACCGACCGCTTCACCCCGCACGGCGCCGCCGCCCGCCGCGGACCGTATCCCCACCAACTGCTCCAGGTGGGCCGGCTGGTGCCGCGCAAGGGAGCGGCCGTCTCCATCGCCGCGCTGGCCCAGCTGCCCGAGGCGGAACTGGTGATCGCCGGCGGCCCGCCCATCGAACGGCTCGAGGACGACCCCGAGGTGCGCAGGCTGCGCTCGCTCGCCCGGAAGTGCGGCGTGGCCGACCGGGTCCGCTTCACCGGCGGCGTCCCGCCCACCGACGTGCCCGCCCTGCTGCGCGCCGCGGACGTGGTGCTGTGCCCCGCGGACTACGAGCCGTTCGGCATCGTGCCGCTGGAGGCGATGGCCTGCGGCACCCCCGTGGTCGCCAGCGCCGTCGGCGGGCACCTGGACACCGTCTGGGACCCGGGCACCGGACGGCTGGTCCCGCCCGGCGACCCCGGCGCCCTGGCCCGGGCCACCGCCGACCTGCTCGCCGACCGGGAACTGCGCCTGGCCTGCGGGGCGGCCGGCCGCCGGCGGGTCGTCAGCCGGTACGGCTGGGACACGGTGGCCGCCGCCACCGAGGAGGTCTACCTCGGTGTCCTGGACCCCCGCCCCGCCGTGACCGGAGCCGTCT
>NZ_SRID01000504.1 GCF_004684805.1 Streptomyces palmae | reverse complement strand
ACGCCCACCGAGTCCGCCACCCCCGGCCGTACGCCCACCGAGCCGACCACCACCGCCACCGACGCCCCCACCGACCCCGCGACCCCGAAGGAGACCGCCGCATGAACACCGACCGGCGTGCTCTCGCCGTCACCGACCTGTCCCTGGTGGTGCTGATCGGCGCCACCGGCTCCGGCAAGTCCACCTTCGCCGCCCGACACTTCAAGCCCACCGAGGTGATCTCCTCGGACTTCTGCCGCGGGCTGGTCAGCGACGACGAGAACGACCAGGCCGCCAGCCGGGACGCCTTCGACGTGCTGCACTACATCGCGGGCAAGCGGTTGGCGGCGGGCCGGCGGACGGTCATCGACGCCACCAGCGTCCAGTCGGAGAGCCGCAAGCAGCTGGTGCGGCTGGCCCGGGAGCACGATGTGCTGCCCATCGCCATCGTGCTGGACGTCCCCGAGGAGGTCTGCGCCGCCCGCAACGCCGCGCGCCCGGACCGTGCCGCGCTGCCCCGCCGCGTCATCCAGCGCCACCAGCGTGAGCTCCGGCGCTCGCTGCGGCACCTGGAGCGCGAGGGCTTCCGCAAGGTGCATGTGCTGCGCGGGGTGGAGCAGATCGAGGCGGCCGAGATCACCACCGAGCGCCGCTTCAACGACCTCCGCCACCTCACCGGCCCGTTCGACGTCATCGGCGACGTCCACGGCTGCCGCGCCGAGCTGGAGACCCTGCTCACCAAGCTGGGGTACGTGGACGGGGTGCACCCCGAGGGCCGGACCGCGGTCTTCGTCGGCGACCTGGTGGACCGCGGCCCGGACAGCCCCGGGGTGCTCCGCCGGGTGATGGGCATGGTGGCCGCCGGCAGCGCCCTGTGCGTGCCCGGCAACCACGAGAACAAGTTCGGCCGCTACCTCAAGGGCCGCAAGGTCCAGCTCACCCATGGCCTCGCGGAGACCGTGGCGCAGTTCGAGCAGGAGGAGGAGTCCTTCCGGGCCGAGGTGGCCGAGTTCCTCGACGGGCTGGTCAGCCACTACCTGCTGGACGGCGGGGCGCTGGTGGTCTGCCACGCGGGGCTGCCCGAGAAGTACCACGGCCGCACCTCGGGCCGGGTGCGCTCGCACGCGCTGTACGGCGACACCACCGGCGAGACGGACGAGTTCGGCCTGCCGGTGCGCTACCCGTGGGCCGAGGACTACCGGGGCCGGGCAGCCGTGGTCTACGGCCACACCCCCACCCCCACCGCCTCCTGGCTCAACAACACCATCTGCCTGGACACCGGGTGCGTCTTCGGCGGCAAGCTGACCGCGCTGCGCTGGCCGGAGCGGGAACTGGTGGAGGTGCCCGCCGAGCGGGTCTGGTACGAGCCGACCCGGCCGCTGACCAACGAGGCGCCGGGTGGCGCGGACGGCCGCCCGCTGGACCTCGCCGACGTCATGGGGCGGCGCGCCGTGGAGACCCGGCACATGGGCCGTGTCGCCGTGCGGGAGGAGAACGCGGCCGCGGCGCTGGAGGTGATGAGCCGCTTCGCCGTCGACCCCCGGCTGCTGGCCTACCTCCCGCCGACCATGGCCCCGTGCGCCACCTCGCGGGAGCCGGGCTACCTGGAGCATCCGGCGGAGGCCTTCGCCGCCTACCGTGCCGAGGGCGTCTCCCAGGTGGTCTGCGAGGAGAAGCACATGGGCTCGCGGGCGGTGGCCCTGGTCTGCCGCGACGCGGAGACGGCCCGTACCCGCTTCGACGCGGCCGGAGGCGTCACCGGCGCCCTGCACACCCGTACCGGACGCCCCTTCTTCGACGACCCGGCCGTCACCGAGCAGGTGCTGGCCACGGTCCGCGAGGCCGTCACCGCGGCCGGACTGTGGAAGGAACTCGGCACCGACTGGCTGCTGCTCGACGCCGAACTGCTGCCCTGGTCGCTGAAGTCCACCGGACTGCTGCGCCGGCAGTACGCGGCGGTGGGCGCCGCCTCCGGGGCGGTCTTCCCCGGTGCGCTGGCCGCGCTGGAGGCGGCCGCGGCACGCGGCGTCGAGGGCGTCGGCGGCGAGGGCGGGCTGCTGGGCCGGCAGCGTGACCGGGCGGCCGACGCGGGCGCCTTCACCACGGCCTACCGCCGCTACTGCTGGTCGGTGGACGGCCTGGACGGGGTGCGGCTGGCCCCCTTCCAGCTGCTCGCCGCCGAGGGCCGCAACCTGGCCACCGTGCCGCACGACGAGCAACTGGCCTGGCTGGACCGGCTGGTGGAGCACGACAGCGCCGGGCTGCTGCACCGTACCGAGCGGCTGTACGTGGACACCTCGGACGAGGCCTCGGTGGCGGCGGGCGTGCGCTGGTGGCTGGAGATGACCGAGGCCGGCGGCGAGGGCATGGTGGTCAAGCCGCTCCAGGCGTTCCAGTGGATGGCGGACGGCCGGCTGGTGCAGCCCGGTATCAAGTGCCGCGGCCGGGAGTACCTGCGCATCATCTACGGCCCCGAGTACACCCGCCCGGACCAGCTGGAGCGGCTGCGCGTACGCCACCTCGGCCACAAGCGCTCGCTGGCGCTGCGCGAGTACGGGCTGGGCCTGGAGGCGCTGGACCGGCTCGCGGCCAGGGAGCCGCTGTGGCGGGTCCACGAGGCGGTGTTCGCGGTGCTCGCCCTGGAGTCGGAGCCGGTGGACCCGCGCCTGTAGCGCGTACCTGGGCGCATGGCTCAGGGCCGGACCGTGGTCAGTGGTCCGGCCCTGAGGCGTTGCCCGGTGCGGTCAGCCGTTCCCGGTGCGGGAGGAGGGGGCACCCCGGCTGCCCTCGCGGGCGGGAGGGGAGTCGGTCGTCGGCGGACGTCGACTCCGCGGCTCGGTCGAGCCGGGTGTTCGGCTCAGAAGTCGTCGCGGCCGTTGGCCAGCTCGTAGGTCCAGTAGCCGGTGACCGCCTTCTTGCCGTCCACGGCGTAACCCGCGCCCGGGGCCTTGAGGATGGCCATGCCGCCGTTGCCCTGGAGCGAGACGGAGAAGCCGAGCACCGGCTCGACGTCCTCGTCCATGCCGCCGTCCGACATCTTGACCAGCGCGTACGCCGGGGCGCCCGGGTTGAGGACGACCGGCACCGGCGGCTTGCTCTTGGCGACCGGCGCCAGCTCGCCCTGGCCCTCCTGGAGGTGGACCAGCGGGTAGCCCTTCAGCTCGCACTTGCGGCTGGAGGTGTTCTTCGCGGTCAGCAGCATGTGGGTGACCGGCGGGCCGTCCTGGGCGGCGGTGGTGATCTTGACATCCTTGGTGGTGCAGGCGGCCACCGCGGCGCTTCCGGTGGAGCTCTTGGCGGCCCCGGTGCTCTTCGCCGCGCTGGTGCCGGCGCCGCTGCCCTTGGCGCTCTCCACGCCCGCGTCGCCCTTGGCGTCGCCCGAACCCTCGGTGCCGTCCTCCTGGCCGGGCTTGGCCGGGGCGGAGGCCGTCTTGGAGGTGTCGGCCGCGGCGCCGGAGGACTTGTCGTCCTTGCCGTCCTCGCCGCAGGCGGTGAGCGCCAGGGCGAGTACGGCGGTGGCGGCGACGGCGTGGACGGCGGTGCGGTTGGCGAGCTTGCGCATTGGAGCTTTCCCCGATTGCTGGTGGTGCGGCCCGGTTCTCGGGCCGCACCGCGTGGTGCTGACATCCATGAGTCTGGGGGACACCGCTAACGCTCCGCTGCCGCGGTCCTGGCGCCCCACTAACGTCCTGCTCACGTTGGTGACCAGGGACGATTCACGCCTCAGCTGGTGCAGCCGTCGCGCAGGCAGAACCAGGTGTCGGGGCCGATGACGCCGTCGGCGGTCAGGTTGCGGCTGGACTGGAACGACTTGGCGGCCTGGGTGGTGAGGGGGCCGAAGACGCCGTCCACCCCGCGCGGACCCACCGAGAAGCCCCAGAGCTGGAGCAGGCACTGGGCCTCGGAGACGGTGGGTCCGGTGGCTCCTTCCTTGATGGTGCGCGGGGTGGGCGCGTTGTCGAAGCCGCACATGGCCGGATCCTGCACCAGGGTCTGTGCGGTGGCGGTGGCGGTGGCGGTGGCGGTGGTCGTGGCGGTGGCGGTGGT
>NZ_SRID01000503.1 GCF_004684805.1 Streptomyces palmae | reverse complement strand
GCGGGCACTCGGCGGACCGGCCCAGAGAGGCGGCCGAGGCGGAGCGCCGATGGGCGGCGCGTCCGGGCCAGGCCCGGACGTCCTCGGCTGCGGAGCACCGAGGGCGGGCGCCCCTGTCCGGGCGCCGGCGCCCGGTCGACCAGCTCGACACGGCATCCGGCGGCGTGGGCCCGCCCCGGCCCGTACGGACCGCGGGCACGCGGACGCGCCCGCCCGGGGAGTCCCGGACGGGCGCGGGGCAGGGGGAGCGGGTGCGGTGTCAGCGCGCAGCGGCGATGCCGTACTGCCACAGGTAGTTGACCTGGGACCGTTCGGCGGAGTTCGGGTAGGCGTTGGTGCAGGAGGTGCCCGGGCCGCCACCGGACATCAGCTCGCTGCACGGGCCCGTGTAGTGGTCGGGCAGGCCCAGGACGTGGCCGGTCTCGTGCGCCGTCACCCGGGTGGAGTTGTAGGTCTGGTTCTGGGCGTAGTCCAGGAAGATGTAACCCCGGCCGTGGCCGTCGGTGGAGGCGTACGAGCCGCGCGAGTCGTTGCCCTCGTAGTAGTTGAAGTCCGGGTTGGAACCCTCGGCGAGCTTCACGTTGGAGACCGAGGAGTTCCAGATCTGGGCGCTGCGGGCTATCTGGGTGCGGAAGCTGGGCGCGTTGGCCGTGCTGTAGACCACGGTGACGGCCTTGAGACCCGGGTTCGCGGCGCGCTTCTCGGCCACCGACTTCAAGACGGCCTGGTAGAAGGCCTTGTTGGCGGCCGCGTTCTCCTTGGACTTCTCGTAGCTGGCGTACGAGGCCGTCGGAGTGCTGCTCGAGGTGGACGCCTGAGCGGGTACGGCGGCCAGCGTGGCGGCGGCCAGGCCCAGCCCGGCGACGGCGGCCAGGACGGTTCTGCGGTGCTGCATGGGGGGCTCCTACTCGTCCGAGAACGGGTTCGGTACCGCGAAATCCTCGGGTGGAGCAGGGGCGTTGGGAATGATGTCATCTGGCGATAACCTCATCGCATCACTGGCGACTTCCGGCCATGCGCGGCGGGGTTGCCCCACCCACCCGCGCGCGGGCTCCATGCGGCGGGGAGCGGTGGCCGCACCGTGCCACGAGCCCCGTCGGGCCCTTCCGGGCCCCGCCGGCCCCCGGCCGGGCCCCGCCGGCCCCCGGCCGGGGGCCCTCCGTGACCGCCGATCGCGCCGGGGCGGGCGCCGGCGGACGGGGCCGCCGGTGGGCGGCGGGCCAGCGCCTACCGCGGCGGCGAGGTCGGTGCCGGTTGGCCCCGGGGCGTACCGCGGCGGTGAGGGACGATGCCGGTCGGCGGAGCATGGGGCGCCGTACCCGGTGTCGACGAGCGGTAGCCGGCAGGTGGCCCGGCGCGCCAGGGGCTCGGGCGATGGGCGACGAGCCATCAGGTCTGTGCCGAGGGGCCGGTGTCCGGTGAACGACCGGTGGCCGGAACCGGCCCACGCCGCCCGAGCGAGTTCGATGCCCCACTGCCGGATCCGAACCGGTGGACGGCGGCCGCGCCCGGCCCCCGAGGGGGGCCGGGGCCTGGCCCCGGCGGACGCTACGGCCGGCCGCCGCGCCGCGCCCGGAAGGCCGCGGTCTTGGTGCGGTTCTGGCAGGCCGTGGAGCAGAACTGGCGCGTGCCGTTGCGTGAGGTGTCGAGGTAGACCCGATCGCACTGGGTGGCCTGGCAGACGCCGAGGCGGTCACCGAGACCGCTGCTGATCACGATCGCCAGCCCGGTCGCGCAGCCGGCGCTCCACCCCACCGCCAGGGAGTCCTCCGCCCCGTGGAAGTGGAGCTGCCAGGGCTCTCCCGGGGCACGGTCCAGTTGCGGACGGGCCCCGCTGGACACCAGCAGGGCGTTGACCACCGCCACCCCCTCGTCCGGCTGCCCGGCGCTCATGGCCTCGAAGACCCGCCGCAACTCCCGCGCCGTCCCGGCCAGCAGTACGGCCTGGTCCGGCGCGACCACCCGTCGCTCGCCGTCCGTGCCGGGGAGCGCCGAGTCGACGGCGCTCGCCAGCTCCCCATCGCGCGGCGCGTGGTGGACCCGCCCGCATGCCTCGCCGTCCGTCAGCGTGTTGACCAGGGAGACCGCCGCTTCCAGCAGCCTTGCGATGTGACTGTCAAACATCACTTGACCAGTTACCTCTTTCGGGCCTACCGTCCGTCACTGACATACGGCAATTCAACAGTGACGGAGGTGAGTGTGCGATACCCGCCGCGCGGCGGCCGACTGCCGCGCTCCGTATGGCTGCTGCTGGTCGCCCGGATGATCAACCGACTGGGGGCGTTCTCCCTCTCCTTCCTCACCGTCCTCATCAGCACCTCCCACGGGGCCGACGAGGCCACCGCCGGGCTCGTCGCCGCCGCCTTCGGGATCGCCACCATCCCCTCGCGCCTGGCCGGCGGACGCCTCGCCGACCGCCTGGGGCGCCGCCGCACCATCGTGCTCGGCATGGCCGGC
Organism: Streptomyces palmae; assembly: GCF_004684805.1. GTDB lineage: Bacteria > Actinomycetota > Actinomycetes > Streptomycetales > Streptomycetaceae > Streptomyces > Streptomyces palmae. Next base: position 1,613 of record NZ_SRID01000503.1, on the reverse strand, counting down.
TGCGCGCTGGCCCAACTCGGCATCGCGGCAGCGGACTCACTGACCGCGGTCGTGGTCTTCGCGGTACTGCTGGGGCTGGTCTTCGAACTCTACGAACCACCCAGCCAGGCGATGATCGCCGACGCGGTGGGCGCCACCGAACGGGTGCGCGCCTTCGGCCTGCTGAACGCCGCGCTGGCCGCGGGTGGCATGGGGGCCGGCCTGCTGGCGACCGCCCTGGGGCGCTGGGACCTGCGGTGGCTGTTCGTCGCCGACGCGCTCAGCTGCCTGCTCTGCGCGATCCTGATCCATGCCGTACTGCCCGCGGACCGCCCGGACCGGATCGGCCGGCAGCGCGACGACGCCCCCGAACAGACCGCCATCCGCCCCTGGCGAGACCGGGCCCTGCTCGCCCAGCTCGCCTTCGGCACCGGATACGCGCTGGTCTCCCTGCAGACCACGATGTCGCTGCCGCTGGCCCTGGCGCACCGAGGACTGCAACCCGCGGACGCCGGGCTGCTGTTCACCGTCTCCGCGCTGACCATCGTCTCGGCCCAGCCGGCGCTGCGCCAACGCCACCTGGCCGCGCTGTCCGCGCCGGCGGCACTCGCCCTCGGATACGGACTGGTCGGCGCCGGCCTGCTCGGCTACGCCGCCGCGCACACCCTGCCGGCCTGCGTCCTGGCCACGGTCGTGTGGAGCGCGGGCGACCTGCTGGTGCTGGCGCGGGCCTACGCCCGCGTCACCGACCTCGCCCCGCCCGATGCCATCGGCCGCTACCTGGCCGTCTACGGCGTCAGCTGGGGCATCGCGACCGTCGCCGCGCCCCTCGCCGGCACCCAGATCCTGCAACACGCCGGCCCCACCGCCCTGTGGACCTCGATGGCCGCCCTGTGCCTGCTGCTCGCCGCCTGCCAACCCCTCACCGGGGCCCGTGTGCCGGCGGGCCCACGCCCCTTCCCCTCGGGGGTGGACGGAGGCGGGCCGAGTGCGGGGCGTAGCGTTCTGCCTGGTTCTTGTGGAGCGGAAGATGCGGGGTAGCGGATGGCTCGTCGTTTTCGCGGGCGGCACGCGGCCATCGGCGCGGCGGTGGCCGTCCTGGTGGCCGGAGGGGTGCTGATCGTAAGGGAGACCACCTCGTCGGAGCCCGGGATCCAGGCGGCGCCGCAGGGGGACCACCCGCGGTGCGCGCGGATCGCCGCGAGGTATCCGTCGGTCCTGGCCGGGCAGCGGCAGGAGCCGGGGAAGGGGCCGGGAGTCGCCGTGTGGGGGGACGAGGCCGTGGTGCTGCGGTGCGGGCTGCGCGCGCCGGACCCCACGCCCGAGCCCTGTGTGAACGTCGACGGGGTGGACTGGGTCGTGGAAGAGGCGCGGTCCCAGGGCGGAAAGAAGTTCGTCATCACCTACGGCCGGCACCCGGCGGTGGAGGTGGCCATCTCGGACCGGCTGACGGGCATCGACGAGGTGCTGGTGGAGTTGAGCCACAGCGTGAAGCCGATCCGCCAGCAGGAGGAGTGCATCAACTGAGGGCCCCTCCGGGCCCGCCGACGGGCCCGGATCGGACGGTCGTGCCACCGGCCCCACCCGGGGCCCCGGGCGCTCGGGCACTCCCCGTCTCCAGCGCCTCCCCGACC
>NZ_SRID01000502.1 GCF_004684805.1 Streptomyces palmae | reverse complement strand
CAGCAGGGCCAACGGCAGCCCGCAGACCAGTACGGCGGCACCCACCGCCGCGGGCCGCCGCCACCGGCCCGCGGCGCCGCCCGCGACGGGGGCGTCGCCGGAGCCGCTGGTCTCGGCCGCGGGCGAGGCGTCGGGGGCCCGCGAGCCCGCCGCGGCGGTGCCGCCGTCGGACGGCCCCCGAGCATCGGACCCCGGGGCCGCGGGGCCGTCGAGGTGGGAGGGGAGCGGTGCGGCGTCGGGGGCGCCGGACCCCAGGGCCGCGGATTCCGGGCCGTCGAGGGGCGAGGAGAGCGGTGCGGCGTCGGCGGCCGGGTCGGCCGTCAGCGCGGTGGCCTGTGCCGCGGGGTCGGAGGCCCAGGAGGGTATGCGGAAGCCGCCCAGGGGGGCGACCAGGGCCAGCCCGACCAGCAGCCCTTCGGCGGGGACCAGCTTCGACCGGTGACCGCCGCAGGGGGCGCAGTCGCGGGCGTGGCGGGCGATGCGCTTGCGCCACACCGGGGCCGGGGTTCCGTCCCAGGGGTCCAGGAGCGCGGCGAGTTCGGGGCAGCGCGGGCGGGCGGCGAGCGCCCGTACCACCACCCGGCCGGTCTCCAGCTGGGTCTTCATCCTCTTGACCCGTACCGCCGCGTGCTGCGCGGTGATGCCCAGCGCCTCGGCGAGTTCGGGCCTGGTGAGGGTACCGGCGGCCTCCTGCCACCACAGTGCCAGGAGCTCGCGGTCGCCGGTGTCCAACCAGCGGGTGGCCTCGGCGAGTTCGCGGCGCTGCCCGGAGAGTTTGAGCCGCCAGATGGTGAGCTCGGTGAAGTCGCCCGCCGGGTCGGGGGCCTCCGCCACCCGTTCCAGGGAGGTCGCCGCCGCCTGCTGCCGCTCCGTCCAGCGGCGGCGCACCTGGTTCATGGCGATGGCGACCAGCCAGGATCGGAAGCTGGCGGGTTCGCGGAGCCCGCCGAGCCCGTGCAGGGCGCGGAACATGGTCTCCTGCACCACGTCGTCCACGTCCGCGTGGCCGTCCAGGGCCCGGCCCACGATGTTGTAGACGAGGGGGAGGTAGTCGGCGACCAGGCGCTCCCGCGCCCGAGGGTCGCCCGCCTGTGCGGCGGCCACCAGTTCCGATATGTGGGGGTTGTCGCTGTGCATGCCGTACTTCCTCGCCCTGTCGCCGTCCTGCCTGCCCTGGGGAGACTCGACGGCGCCCGTCGGATGACGGAAACCCGGGCTCCGCGGCGGTGGATCGCCCCGTGACTCTACGGATCTCCCTCTCCGATGAGGTGATGACCCCCTGCCACGTGGACGTCCCACGGTGAGCCGGTTCCTCGGAACCTCCGCAACGCCCGCGGCGGGCTCAGGCGCCGTCGGCGGGCGGCAGGCGCAGTTCCCGCTCGCCGAGCGGGGCGAAGAAGCGGGCCACGTCCTCCTCGGTGACCTCGCCGAGTGCGGCAGGAGACCAGCGCGGATCGCGGTCCTTGTCGATGACCTGGGCCCGGATGCCCTCCACCAGGTCGTGCGTGGCCAGCGCGGCGCAGGAGGTCCGGTAGTCCTGTTCCAGGACCGGCTCCAGCCGCCCCAGGGCGCGGGCGCGCCGCATCGCGGACAGGGTGGCCTTCAGCGCGGTGGGCGACTTGGTCCAGAGGGTCTCGGCGGTCTCCTTGGCCGCCAGGGTGCCCTGGGCCAGCAGCCGGTCCACGATCTCCTCGACGGTGTCCGCCTGGTAGCAGTGGTCGATCCACTCCTGCTGCTCGGCGAGTTCGCCCCGCGGCGCCGGCTCGGCGTACCGGGGGATCACCTCCGCCGCGTCCGCGCCGGCCAGCTCCGCGATCAGCCGGGGGATCCGCGCCGCGGGGACGTAGTGGTCGGCCAGGCCGCACAGCAGCGCGTCGGCCGCGCCCACCGCCGCGCCGGTGAGGGCCAGATGGGTGCCCAGCTCTCCGGGGGCCTGGGAGAGCAGGTGGGTGCCGCCCACATCGGGGACGAGGCCGATACCGGTCTCCGGCATGGCGATCCGGGAGCGCTCGGTGACGATCCGGATGCCGCCGTGCGCGGAGATCCCGACGCCGCCGCCCATCACGATGCCGTCCATGACCGCCACGTACGGCTTCGGATAGCGGGCGATCCGGGCGTTGAGCCGGTACTCGTCCCGCCAGAAGGCGGCCGAGGCGGCGCCGCCGCCGGGGGTGCTCGCGTCCTGGTGGATGGCCCGGATGTCACCGCCGGCGCACAGCCCGCGCTCCCCCGCCCCCGTGATGACCACGGTGGTGACGGCGTCGTCGTGCTGCCAGGCGGTCAGGGCGCCGTCGATGAGCCGCACCATCTCATGGGTGAGGGCGTTGAGCGCGCGCGGCCGGTTGAGGACCAGGCGGCCGACCCGGCCTTCGGTGTGGACGAGTACCGGTGGCTGTTCGTTCATCGGGATTCCCGTATGTGCAGGTGCCCGTCCAGGGGGAAGGACGGCGGCAGGGCGGGCAGGGTCTCGTGGTACCGGTAGCCGGCCTTCTCGGCGACCCGGCAGGAGGCGAGGTTGTCGACCTGGTGCAGCAGCTCGATCCGGGCCAGGCCCCGGTCGGCGAAGGCCCAGTCGGTCAGCGCCTGGAGGGCGCGCGGTGCCACGCCCCGGCCGCGGGCGGGGGCCGCCGTCCAGTAGCCGACCTCGGGGTTCCCGTCACGCAGGTGGCTCCGTTTGAGCACCGCATTGGCCACCAGTGGGCCCTCCCGGCCCTCGGCGCCCTCCTCGAACACGGCGAAGCTCAGCCGCTCTCCGGTCTCCCAGCCCTGCCGCTGCGTCTCCAGCCAGCTCCCGGCCTCCGCGGCGTCCCGCACGGGTATCCGGGTCCACTGGCGCAGCACCGGATCGCGGTAGGCCTCGATCAACGGCTCGGCGTCCTCGTCCCGCCAGGGCCGCAGGAACAGCGCGGCGGCCTCGGGCGCTCCCGGCGCCCGCAAACTCACGGTCATCGATCCCCTCCCAGGGGCACACCTCTCCTGGGCTCATTGGATCATGTCGGGCGCGGCGGACCGTCCGTAGCGGCCGCCGGGGGCCTGGCCCTGCGGGTGCGGACGGTGCCGGTCGCGGGCACCGGCCCGACCGCCGGCCCGCCGACCTCCCCGCGCCCATGCCGGGCGGGGCCCCGGCGGTGCGTTCCGCACCGCGCCGAGGTGCGGCGTCCGGCCTCGGCGGCCGGGCCCGCGGTCCCGTTCCGGTTGTCCGGATCGCCGAGCCGTTCGGACGGCTGCCACGGTTCGCCGGCCGCCTACTCTGTTCCGCGTGAGGGGAACGGCGACAGGGGTGGCGATGGACTTCCGGCTGCTCGGGGCGGTCACGGCTTTCGCGGGTGGCACGGAGGTGCCGCTGGGCCCGCCCAAGCGCCGTGCCGTCGCGGCCATGCTGGTCCTCGCCGAGGGCGCGCCGGTCAGCGCCGAGCGGCTCATCGACGCGCTGTGGGACACCGAGCCGCCCACCCATGCCCGGACCGTGGTGCACGGCCATGTCTCCCGGTTGCGCGGCGCCCTGCGGACCGTACCGGGCGCCGAAGTGGTCACCCGGACCGGTGGATACGCCCTGCGGCTGCCCGCGGGCTCGGTGGACGTCTGGCGCTTCCGGGCGCTGCTGGGCGATGCCCGGGCCGCGGTCGGGGCCGAGCCGCGCGTCGGGCTGCTGCGGGAGGCGCTCGCCCTGTGGCGCGGGCCGGCGCTGGCCGCCGCCGGTGAGACCCCGCTACTGACCGCCGCGGCCGCGCGCCTGGAGGAGGATCGGCTCTGCGCGGTGGAGGCCCTGGCCGCCGCCCTGTACGAGCTGGGCGGCCACGGCGAGGCCGCGGCGCTGCTCCGCGAGGCGATCCAGCGCCATCCGCTGCGCGAGTCCCTGGTGGCCGCCGCGGTGCGGGCGCTGCACGCCGCGGGTCAGCAGTCGCACGCCGTCGACCTGTATCTGCGCACCCGGCAGGCGCTGGCCGAGGAGTTGGGCGTGGATCCCGGCCCCGAGCTGTCCGACGCCTATCTGGGCATTCTGCGCTCCTCGGCACCGGCGGCGCGCGGTGGCGGGGCGCCGAGCGCCGCGGCGGAGCCCGCGCCCCGCCCCGC
>NZ_SRID01000501.1 GCF_004684805.1 Streptomyces palmae | reverse complement strand
CCCCGCCTCCCACACGCCGCCCCCCGGCATCCAGCGCACCGGCACGGACCCCGACGGAAGCCCGGGCGCCTCGGCCGGGGTCCCGTCGGCCGGTTGGTTGCGGGCCGGGCTGGGGCGGCCGGTGCTGCAAGGGCAGGACATCCGGCCGCGGGGCCAGGAGTGCCGCAGCGGCGACGAACTCCTGCCCGAGGGCACCCTGGTCACCCCGGCGGTGCTCGGGCTGGCCGCCGCGGCCGGCTACGACCGGCTCGCGACGGCACCCCGCCCCCGGGTCGAGGTGCTGATCCTCGGCGACGAACTGCTCTCCGCCGGCCTCCCCAGCGAGGGGCGGATCCGCGACGCGCTCGGCCCGATGCTGGGCCCGTGGCTGGCCGCGCTCGGCGCCGAGGTGCTGGCCACCCGGCACATCCCCGACGACGTCGAGGTCTTGGCCTCGGCCGTGGCCGACTCCCCGGCCGAGCTGGTGATCACCACCGGCGGTACCGCGGCGGGCCCGGTCGACCAGGTGCATCCGGCACTGGCGCGGCTGGGCGCCGAACTCCTGGTGGACGGGGTCGCGGTGCGCCCGGGACACCCCATGCTGCTGGCCCGGCTGGACCGGGACAGGCACCTGGTCGGGCTGCCCGGCAACCCGCTGGCCGCGGTCTCCGGACTGCTGACGCTGGCCGAGCCCCTGCTGCGTACCCTCGGCGGCCGGACCGTACGGGCCTACCCGCCCGCGCCGCTGGCCGCCGCCGTCTCCGGCCACCCGCGGGACACCCGGCTGGTGCCGGTGACCTACCGCGGGGCCGAGGCGGTCCCGCTGCGGTTCAACGGGCCCGCCATGCTGCGCGGGGTGGCGGTGGCCGACGCCCTGGCGGTGATCCCGCCCGGCGGGGCCGCGCGCGGCACCGAGGTGGAGACCCTGGACCTGCCCTGGGCGGCCTGGATGGCCGGGCCCGCCGGCGGATCCCCCTCCGGCGCCGACCCCTCCGCCGGAGGCTTCGCATGAGACTGCCCCCGCATGACGCCGCCGCCCACGTCCCCGAGTCGCAGTCCCACCGGGTGCGGATGCCCCAGCAGGGTGTGGGGCCGCTGCGCCAGGTGATACGACGGTTGCTGATGGCCCTTCTGGTGCTGGCGGCGACCGTGGCCATCGTCTACGCGGACCGCGACGGCTACCACGACAACTCCGGCCGTCCGGTGCGCCTGCTGGACGCCATCTACTACTCCACGGTCACCCTCTCGACCACTGGCTACGGCGATGTCGTGCCGCACAGCGACAGCGCCCGGCTCACCAACGTCCTGCTGGTCACCCCGTTGCGCGTGCTGTTCCTGATCATCCTGGTGGGCACCACGCTGGAGGTGCTCACCGAGCGCACCCGCGAGCAGTTCCGCCTCAACCGCTGGAGGTCCCGCTTGCGCGACCACACCGTCGTCGTCGGCTTCGGAACCAAGGGCCGGTCCGCCGTGCAGACGCTGTGCGCGACCGGGCTCTCCAAGGACCGGGTGGTCGTCGTCGACCCCAACCAGAAGGTGATCGAGGCGGCCAACGCCGACGGTTTCGTGGGGGTGGTGGGGGATGCCACCCGCAGTGACGTGCTGCTGCGCGCGGAGGGGCAGCGGGCCAGCCAGTTCGTCATCGCCACCCAGCGCGACGACACCGCCGTGCTGGTCACCCTCACCGCCCGGCAGTTGAACCGGGGCGCCACCATCGTGGCCGCGGTGCGGGAGGAGGAGAACGCGCCGCTGCTGCGCCAGTCCGGCGCCGACGCGGTGATCACCAGCGCCAGCGCGGCCGGGCGGCTGCTCGGCATGAGCGTGCAGAGCCCCAGCGCGGGAGCGGTCATCGAGGACCTGATCCAGCAGGGCAGCGGGCTGGACCTGGTGGAGCGCCCGGTGGTCAAGGCCGAGGTGGGCCGGTCGGTGCGGGAGACCGAGGACCTGGTGGTCTCGGTACTGCGCGGGCACCGGCTGCTGCCCTACGACGACCCCGAGGCGAGCCCCCTGCAGTACGCCGACCGGCTGATCACGATCGTCCGCGCGCGGCCCCCCGAGGAGCGTTCGAACGGGCGGTAGCCTCGCCGCATGTATGCGATCACGATCCCCGAACCCGGTGGCCCGGAAGCGCTGTTCTGGTCCGAGGTGCCCGACCCCGTTCCCGGTGAGGGCGAGGTGCTGGTCGAGGTGGTGGCCAGCGCCGTCAACCGCGCCGATGTGCTCCAGCGCCAGGGCCTCTACAGCCCGCCGCCCGGTGCCTCGCCCTACCCGGGCCTGGAGTGCTCCGGCCGGATCGCCGCCCTGGGACCGGGCGTCACCGGCTGGGCGGTCGGTGACGAGGTGTGCGCGCTGCTGGTGGGCGGCGGCTACGCCTCGAAGGTCGCGGTGCCGACCGGACAGCTGCTGCCGGTGCCCAAGGGCGTGGACCTGGTCACCGCCGCCGCGCTGCCCGAGGTGGCCTGTACGGTCTGGTCGAACGTGTTCATGGTGGCCGGGCTGCGCCCCGAGGAGACCCTGCTGGTGCACGGCGGGACCAGCGGGATCGGCACCCTCGCCATCCAGCTGGGCAAGGCGGTGGGCGCCCGGGTCGCGGTCACCGCGGGCAGCCCGGAAAAGCTGGCCGCCTGCCGGGAGTTGGGCGCCGACATCCTGATCGACTACCGCCGGCAGGACTTCGTCGAGGAGATCCGGGAGAACACCGCCGGGGCGGGCGCGGACGTCATCCTGGACATCATGGGCGCCAAGTACCTGGACCGGAACGTACAGGCGCTGGCGGTCAACGGCCGACTGGTCATCATCGGCCTCCAGGGCGGTGTGAAGGCCGAGTTGAACCTGAGTTCGCTGCTCCGCAAGCGCTGCGCGGTCATGGGCACCACCCTGCGCTCCCGTCCGCTGGCGGAGAAGGCGACCATCGTGGCGGCGGTCACCGAGCATGTCTGGCCGCTGGTTGAGAGCGGCCGGGTGCGACCGGTGGTGGACCGTACGCTGCCGATGCGCGAGGCCGCCGCCGCCCACGAGCTGATGGAGGCCAGCGGTCATGTGGGCAAGATCGTCCTGACCGTCTGACCCGCACCGACGGCGGAGGGCACGGCTCGCCCAGGGGAGTGAGCCGTGTCCGCCGACCGGGTGGCGGCCCGGCGCGTATCCGGCTGACCGCCGGTTGGCCGCACCCACCGCCGGATGGCAGTACGGGCGCGCTCCGGCGGGACGCACCACGGGCCGTACGACGTGCCGCGCAGCGTGCCGTACGGGGAGCGCGGGGCCGGGGCGCTACGAGAGCGGGGGCATGCCAGACGCACCCGCGTGGCACAGGGCGCCTCCCGAAGGCCGTGGTCCCGGGACGGTCTCCGGCGGGCCGCACCCGGCGCCCGCACGCCCCGCCCCTACGCGGGACGCATCCGGAGGTCCGTACATCGTGCCGCACGGGGCCGCGGTCCCGGGATGCTCCCCGGCGGGCCGCACCCGGGGCCCGCCCACCCCGCCGTACGCGGGCCGCTCGGCCACCCGCTCGGGAACGCATGTCCGAGATGCCGAGTTCGCTCCCTCGTGTGACGCTGAATCCGTCATCCGGCGGCTCGGCGCGGAGGGATGCGGTCGTGGCTGGAGTGCATGGATCCCGGTGGGCGGTCACCCTGCTGACCACGGTTCTTTCCCTTGCCACCCCGGTGGCCTACGCCTCGGACGACGACCATACGACCGGCTACCGCCCAGGTGCGGGCCGCCCGCACCTCGACCGTACGGCGCCGCCATGGCGGGACCGCCCCGGATGGCCGGGCCGGGACCTGCCCGAGGTGCCGGGCTGGGACCGCCCGGGAGGTCCGGGACACCACCGGTGGCGGGAGCGGGGCCGGTCGGAGTGGCCCGGACACGATCGTCCCGGGTGGCCGGGGCGAGGGCACCTGGACTGGCACCGGCACGGCCACCACGGCCGGCCCGGCTGGGGCGATGCCGGCGCCCGGCGAGACATCGCCTCGCCCCCACCCTCCGAGGAGGCGTCCGGCACGGCAGACGACGGCGGTGGCCCCACCCGGGACGTCGGCTCCCGTTCCCCGGCCCCGCCGGACCACCCCCTGGGCGCGGGCCGGCGGCAGGAGCCGTACGAGCGGCCG
>NZ_SRID01000500.1 GCF_004684805.1 Streptomyces palmae | reverse complement strand
CTCCCCCATCGACCCACCCTCCGGCTGCCGCTTCCGCACCCGCTGCTGGAAAGCCCAGGACCGCTGCGCCCAGACCGAGCCGCCCCTGGTCCGCACCGAGGACAGCGAGGAGGGGCACTTGACGGCCTGCCACTTCCCGGAGGAGTCGGGGTTCGCGCTGTCAGGCTGAGCTGTCGGGGTCGCGAAAGCACCTCGAATACACAGCGACATCGATTAGCAGTTCGTGACCGTCGAGCCCCTTCATCCATGTCGCTTCGACCTGGGTGCGCGTCTTCAGGTGAACAGCCAGAATCTCAAGGTTTCGATTCCTGCTCGCATCCGGCCCGCTTTTCACCACCTTCCACCCCGTACATGGACCAAGGGTGGCTGACCCAGCGCAGGTCGCGCCCGGGTCCTTCACCGGCAGGGCACATCAACGCCATGGGGCCGGGCTCCGTCACCTTGCCCTTGGTGTGAAGCATGTCCAAAAGCCCGCTGGACACCCGACCTACTTCGTCCTCGACATCACGACTGTCGCGAACCCGCTGCTCGTAACCAAGTTTTCCCGAATCTTCGTCCACCGAAGAGCACCCCGTAGCCAGCACCACAACACCCACTAGCGCCGAGATCACCCTGAGTCGCTTTCCGATTAATCGAGTCACGAGCGAACCCACTGTGTCCAGATTCGCGAGGGTTGGACTGGTGACGCAATTCAGCCTGCCGCGCGGGATCCACTCTCATTACTTCGGAAGCAATCGGAAACAACGGTGACCATAATCAGCGATTCCTTATCACGGTACTTGCGCTGATCCAGCAGCCTGATGTCTGCAGAAAAATTCCCCCGAGTATAGTTCGCAACGATCTGCGGAGTCTTGGCGCGACTACGGTCCGGCTCATCCTTGATGATCTTCCAGCCATTCTTTGGAAGCTCACTTCGCAGCCGATCCATGGCCTCATACAGATCCTCGACCGGCACATCATATACGCTCCACGGGTGATGCATTCTACGCACCTCTTCGCCGCCGGAGTAGCCAGAGCAAGGAAGCGTCCCCGGACCAGGCTCAGTCACCTTTCCCTTTTTCAAGGAAAGGATGTCCAGAATCCCACTGGACACCTTTTGCGTCTCTTGGGACATATCTCGCACACTGCGGATATCCAACTTCTCCACCGAATTATCGCCATCCATCTGCGAACACCCCACAAGAAATAGACACAAGGGGAGCAGCATAGAGAGGGCTGCCCGAATTTCCCTACTCAAGTTCGACCCTGTCGTAATTAGCGGTTATCACGGCGCCCTGGTTCCATAGAGCGGTGCTACCCTCGTCCCAGTAGGCCCCGTGGTCCGACACACCTGATTCCATCAGATTTCCACCGAACCAGACATCGGTGGGGATCATATTGTCCTCGCCAAGGCCGACCTTCCGCCCTCCTTCACGAACCGCAAGGTCCTTGAAGCCACTGGCTTTCATTGCCCAGAAACGGTCAGGGTCTATTTTGAGGTCAGCCGCCCGGCCACCTGCATCCCAGGACTACCTGCCGCGACGATGTCATCGACCGCCAGGGGGCCGGCATCCGGATCGTAGCTTGTATGGGATTTAGTCGCATCGCCGATGACGGTGCTGCCATAACTGTGCCCAATGAGAGTGGTGTGAGCCCTGTCACCACTAGCCGACTCATGAGATTCCGCCACTCCGTCCAAGAACTGGCGCAGATCGGGTCCGCCAGCTTTGGCCCACCTGTCCTTCGCAGCACTCGGGAGGTCGTCCGGAGCGTCATAACCCAGCCAGGTGATAGTGGCCACCTTGGCGTGAGGGTCAACCGCATGACTTGTGGCCCAGAGCCTCTCACCACGACTCAGGTCGCCACCAATACCGCCGATAAGCGTTTTGGTGCCCGGAACATAGACGGCGGTATGGTCGGCTGTATCCGGATCGCCAGTGGCAAGGATTACTCGGCCGTCATGCTTCTCAGGGTCAAATCCGAGCAAGTATGCTCTCGGAACTCCATTCTGACCCGTCCTATCGAAGCGCTCCTGGATGGCATCCATTCCATGAATCGCAGTTTCCAGGTGACTCTTCCTGGCATTCCAGTCGCGCCAATCCTGCGAGATCCTCGTGGCTTTAGCACCGAAATCCTCCCATTTCGGGGGCTCCTTTGAATAGTTTTTCAGTTCTCGATCGTACTTGGCCCGCGTCTCGCTGAGTACGGTGCGATTCGCCTCATCGCGGATCTTGGATGGGATGCCGTCGAGAGCCCCGATCTTCGATGGGTAAAGCGACAGGTACGCATCCTGCTCCTCCTTGGACAGGCCCTTCCACCACGCCGCGTTCGCTTCAGGGGACTTACCCTTCGGAATATCACCCTTGGCGTACTCATCACCGGCCAGGCGCTGTACGGCCGTACGGTCCGCCTGCTCGTCCAGCAACATGTCGGGAGTGACCTTGACGCCGCCAAGTTTTGCGGTCAATCTGGCCAAGAGGTTCGAGTACTGCAGGTCGACTTCTCCCGCCACTCGAAGAGCGTCTGCGATTTCCTGCGCCAACTGCTCGGCAAGGTGCTGCTTCGGTTTTACCTTGGGTTCCCCCGCCTGCTCATACTGGGCGTCCGCCTGCCTCTCCAGCGCATCAGCAGCTGACTCGTTCTCCTGGTTGAGATCATCAGCGACCCCCTTGCTTTTCTTGCTGTGCCCATGGATTGTGCCGCCCGGGAAATTCTTGCCATGGGAGACCGCCGCGGGGTAGCTGACGGAACCGTCGTCGTGGACGGTGAGCCCGTTCTCGGATGCGTTGGCCAGTGCGGTCTTCAGTTTCGACTGCGGATGCTGGAGCTCCTGTGCCAGGCCGTTCAATGTGGCCCGGATCAGCCCACACTGCATCTGAATGTACTGGTAGTTGTGGGCGAGCATCCGCACCGTTTTCACGGCAGCATTCTTGGTGTCGCCGTCCTGCTCGCCCAGCTTCTTGAGCATGTGCGTCTCGACCCAGGTCATGTCCGTGCCGGCCTGATCGCTCACCTTTCGCCAGCCCTCGGACGCGGTCTCGTACGTCGCTCGCTTCAGATCCCTCAGGGCACTCACCTTCATCCGTGAGCCCCTTGCTTGGAGTCGTTCACGCCGCTGACCTTGACGGACGCAAACTTCGAACGCACTCCGGAATCGTTGCCCTCGTGCAGGCCACCCGCGTTGCGAAACGCCTGGCCCAACTCGCCGCACTCCTTGCGAGCATCCTTGAGGCGCTTCTCCCATGACTCCCGCACCTTGGCGAGTGTGCTCGTGCTCGCCAACCCACTCGTGTCCGTGGCCAGCGAATGGTGTGCCTCCTGGAGGTCGGCCAGGGCTGTGCCCACATGGTGCTTGAGCGTCTCGGTATCCGTTGCCAGGCCCCGCAACGCGCCCTTCTTGATGTGCAGATCGGACACCGCGCTGCCGTACTCCTTCACCCCCGGGCTGCTCCCCGCCCCGTCCAGACGCATCCGAGCACCGACTTCCGCCTTGGCCGTCGCCCACTCTTCGGTAAAACCCATGGCCCCCCTGGGGATTCTCCGTGCCCTTACGAACACGTACTGTAATGTCGCTGGCGGGGCCCGTGTATGAGTACAGGTACTCAGACTGATCACCGAGTTGAGTGCTCCCGCCGACGTCCGAGCCGCTACTCCTCGGCATGTCATGAAGCAACCTGGCCGCGGAGCCGCGGAGAACATGTCGCGGGGGCAGCCACCAGACGCCCGGTCGGCTCAGGCCCTGCTCCGTCTCCGGCCCCCGGTCTGCTTGCCGCTCCGATCCCGCGCACAGTCGCTTGTCTCCCTGGACGTCTCCATCCAGGCCCAGGTGGTCAACCTGCTCCAGGACCTCCAACGCGACCTGGGCATCGCGTTCCTGTTCATCGCGCACGACCTGGCCGTGGTGCGGCACTTCTCGCAGCGGGTGGCGGTGATGTACCTCGGCAAGATCGTCGAGGTGGGCTCCCGCGAGGCGATCTACGCCCGGCCCCGGCATCCGTACACCCACGCCCTGCTCTCCGCCGTCCCCGAACCGGACACCGCCCTGGCGGCCCCCGAGGCGGCGGGCACCGCGCCAACGGCCACCGCCGCCACGGGCGATCCATCCCGCGCGGACACCTCCCGCCCCCGCATCC
>NZ_SRID01000004.1 GCF_004684805.1 Streptomyces palmae | reverse complement strand
GGTGTCGTCGAGAAGTCTCCAGCCGGTGAAGGCGGCGGCTGCCGTGCCGACCGCCGCGAGCAGGGTGCGGCGCCGGGTGATCAAAGGCCGGGAGGAGGGGGTGTGCTGGGTGGGGGTGGCGACCGTTGCCGGCTGTTGTCCCGAGGCGGGCTCACCGGTGTCCGGGATGGTGGCCGGCCCAGGTTGCCCGGTGAGGCTCTGGACGGGTGTCGTGGGCGCTGTGGAACTCGCCTGCGGCGAAGGGGCGGGCGGCAGAGCGCGCGTGGCGTGTTCCTGGACGAGCTCGGCGACGGTGGCGGGCATCCAGCGGGGATCGGTCAGCAGAAGTGTGGCCGGGCTCGTCCGCCCCTCCTCGGCTATGCCGCCGGCCGCGGCCAGCCGGTCGAGGAGGGAGGTGACGGTGGGGCGCGAGTCGGGCTGTTTGGCCAGGCAGGCGGACACCACCTCGCGCAGTTCGGGCGGCAGGGACGCCAGATCGGGCTGCTCGTGGACGGCGCGGTAGTGCAGGGCATGCGGGGCCCCGGTGCCGAACGGACCGATGCCGGTGGCGGTGTAGGCCAAAATGGCGCCCAGGGAGAAGACGTCGCTGGCCGGCCCGACGTGGTCGCCGGTGAGCTGTTCGGGCGACATGAAGCCGGGTGTGCCGATCACCATGCCGGTGTGGGTCAGGACCGAGGCCTCGCCGGCGACCGAGATGCCGAAGTCGATCACTCGCGGGCCATCGTTGGCCAGGAGGATGTTGGACGGCTTGAAATCGCGGTGGATGACGTCAGCCGCATGGATCGCTTCCAGCGCCTCGGCGAGTCCCGCGCCGAGCACCAAGGTGGATCGGGCAGGCCAGGGCCCGTGTTCGGCGACTGCCTCGCCGAGCGAGACGCCGGGTACGTAGACGGTCGCCAGCCAGGCCGGGGAGCCGTTCGGATCGGCGTCGACCACCCCGGCGGTGAAGGCGCCGTTGACCCGGCGGGCGGCCTCGACCTCCCGGGCGAAGCGCCGTCTGAACTCACCGTCCCGGGCCAAGTCGGGGCGTACCACCTTCACCGCGACCGGGCGGGCGCCCGGCGACCGCCCCAGATAGACCTGGCCCATCCCGCCCGCACCGAGCCTGGCCATGATCTGGTAGCGGCCCACCCGTTGCGGGTCTTCCGGCCTCAGCGCCTCCAGCACCACCCCGTGCCCCCTTTCTCCGCTGCGTGCACGGCCGCTCCCCTGGCTGCGCCGCCGTCGGCAGACGCGCCGTGGACACTGCGGCCGCAGCCAGCAGCCGGACTGCCTCGCGAACCTTACCCGCGGAGACACCGCGGACGCCCCGATGACGGTCGGTCGGCCTCCCCGTGAACGCCTCGAAGGTGCCCGGGCCCGACCTCCGCATCGCCGAGCTCGAAGCCCGACTCCTCATCAGGGGCCACTCGTGAGACCGCCAGGAAGGTCTCCCGCGACGATGTTTGCCGCGTCATCGGCCTGTGGGGTCGGGACCGGTCGGTGCATGACGAGGACCAAGTCCGGGTCACGGCACAGGCATTGACGCGGCGCAGGCTCAGTCGGCACCGAGGTGGTCGAGGCTCATGACTCCTCCCCGTACGGCACCGGTGGGATCGACGCACCGGCCGACAGCAGTCTCTCCGCCAGCACCCGACAGCGCCTCCCGAGCTCCGGAGGGTCGAGTACCTCGAATTCGTGCCCCAGCAGGAGTACGTGGATGAGCACGGTGTCGAGGTTGGCGGCGCCGCTGAGTACCTCGCAGCGGTCGTTCCCCCGCCGCCGTACCACGGCCGCCGACGCCGGAATCTGCGCACGCACCGTGTCGGCCGACGCGTGCACGAGGAAGCGCGCCTGGTGCGGGTAGACGCGGCTCGCCACACCCTCCTGCACGTAGGTCGCCGCGTCGGGCGCCGTGCGCGGGCGGAAGCGCCAGGTCCGGGCGGACGCGTCCGTCATCCGGTCGACGCGGAAGCTGCGCCAGTCGTCGCGATCGAGGTCGTAGGCGAGAACGTACCAGCGGCGGTCGGAGGCGACCAGGCGGTAGGGCTCGACCCGTCGACGCCGCACCTCGCCCCCTGACGGGTAGTCGAAACCTATCTCGACCTCGTCGCGGCAGGCTCTGGCCAGCGTCATGAGCACCTCGGGATCGACGGGCGTGCGGCCTTGGCCGAAGAACTCCACCGAGTCGGAGAGCGCGCGCACCTCGTGCCGAAGCCGGGTGGGCAGTACCTGGTCCAGCTTGGTCAGCGCCTGAAGTGCGGCGTCGCCGGCGCCGGCGACCGCGCCACCCGCGCCGGCGAGCAGCGAGACCGCGGTGGCGATCGCCTCCCGGTCGTCGAGAAGCAGAGGCGGCAGGTCCCGCCCCGGGCCGAGTCGGTAGCCGCCGCCGACCCCCTGGCCGGCGTACACCGGATAGCCGAGTACGCGGAGCCGCTCGACATCACGCCGTACCGTGCGCGGCGTGACCCCGAGCCGGTCGGCGAGTTCGGGGCCGGTCCAGACCGGACGCTGCTGCAGCAGCCCGAGCAGGGTGAGCACCCGCTCCGTCGTCCCCAGCTCGGTATCGCTTGCCACGTTCATGCCACCCACCATGCCAGAAATAGCGGACCGATCCTGTCCGCCTGAGGTGTCAGGGTGGCTCCATGAACACAGACGAACTCGACTGGAACCGGACGCTGTGCGAGCAGTGGGAGGCCCACTGGAACGATCAGCTCCGACCCCGGCTCGACGGCCTCACCGACGACGAGTACTTCTGGTCCCCGGTGCCGGACGCCTGGAGCGTAGGGCCGCGCGGCAGCTCGACGGCGCCCATCCAGGCGGGCGCCGGGGACTTCACCATCGACTTCGCCATTCCGCAGCCGGTCCCGGCGGCCTTCACCACGATCGCCTGGCGGCTCGGGCACGTCATCGTCGGCGTGCTCGCCACGCGCAACGCGGCGCACTTCGGCGCGCCGGCGGCGTCGTACGAGAGCTGGGAGTACGCCGGCAGCGCGGCCACCGCGCTCGACCAGCTCGAAGCCCAGCTCGACATCTGGCTGGCCGGGGTACGCGGCCTCGGCGACGCCGGGCTCCGGGCCCCCATCGGTGAGAAGGAGCCCTTCCCCGAGGCGTCCATGGCCGATCTGGTGCTGCACATCCACCGCGAGCTGATCCACCACCTGTCCGAGGTCTGTCTGCTGCGCGACCTCTACCGGCACACGCAGCCCGCGCCGAACGGAGCCACCCGATGAGCCGCCACGTCCAGATCACCTTCGACGCCCATGATCCGCGGGCGCTGTCGTCCTTCTGGCGCGACGCACTGGGCTACGTCCACCCCGGCCCGCCCGGGGTGGACCTGCCCGAGGGCGCCGACCCGCTGGCGGCCTGGGACGACTTCCTCGCGCGGGTCGGCGTACCGGAAGAGCAGCGCAACTCGAGATCGGCCATCGAGGACCCGGACGGGCACGGCCCACGAGTGTTCTTCCAGCAGGTGCCGGAGGGCAAGGTCGCCAAGAACCGCGTCCACCTCGACGTCCGGGCGGCTCCCGCGCTGCGGGGAGAGGAGCGGATGGCGGCGTTGGAGGCCGAGTGCGACCGGCTCGTCGCGCTGGGAGCGACGCGGGTACGTCGCCACGAGCCCGCTCCCCCGATGAGCGCCGGCTTCATCGTGATGGCCGATCCGGAGGGCAACGAGTTCTGCCTGGACTGAGGTGGCCCGGCTGTTGTCGCGAAAGCCCCGGCCGGTCCTGCGACCGGGGCAGCCGACATGGCGCGTAGGCGAGGAAGACGATCTGTGCAGCGTGATCGACCGGACAGGACCTAATCGACGGATGCCTGGCGCAGGACGTAGCGCCGCAGCTTGCCGCTCGGAGTTTTCGGCAGTTCCCCGACGAAGTGGACCCGCCGGGGGTAGGCGTGCTTGGAGTAGGTGTCCCGCACGTGCCGCGCGAGCGCGTCGGCAAGCTCGTCGTCGGCGGTGACGCCGTCGGCGACGACCACGAAGGCCTCCACCTGCTCGCCCCTGACCCCGTCCGGGTCGGGCCGTCCGACAACCGCCGCCTCACGGACCGCAGGGTGCCGCAGGAGCACGTTCTCGACGTCTGTGGGCCCGATCCGGTAGCCGGCCGCCAGGATGACGTCGTCACTGCGGGACCGGAAGAAGAAGTTGCCGTCGTCGTCCCGACGCCCGAGGTCGGACGTCAGGTACCAGCGGCCGTCGGGGGTGAACCGGTCCCGCGACAGGCGAGGGTCGCCCACGTATCCGGAGAACCACGCCAACGGACTGTTCCCGGTGTCGACAGCGATCTGGCCGTCGACGATCCCGAGGGCGAAGCCGGGCAGGGGGCGGCCCATGGACCCGGGCACCGGATCGCGGGCGATCGACGGGTGCCAGTGGTCGCACAGCACCATGCCCAGCTCGGTCTGGCCGTAGTGGTCCCGGATCCCGACGCCGAGCACCTCCCTTCCGAACTCGGTCAGGTCCGGGTCGAGCGGCTCCCCCGCCGAGGACGCGCGGCGGAGCCGGAGTCGTCCTGGTACCCCGACGGCACGCAGGGCCCGGTACATCGTCGGTGCCCCCGCGAAGTTCGTCACCCCGAACGCGCGCATCACCTCCAGGGTGTGCGCGGCGGAGAAGGGAGCGGTGCTCAGCAAGGCCCGCCGGCCCGCGGCGAGCGGGCCCAGCAGCGCGTAGTAGAGCCCGTAGGCCCAGCCCGGATCGGCCGCGTTCCAGTAGACGTCCTCCGCACGCAGGTCCAGGGAGAAACGCAGATAGCTCTCGGCCGCCGCGAGCATGCGCAGCGGAACCGGCACGCCCTTCGGGTTGCCCGTGGTGCCGCTGGTGAAGATCTCGATCAGTTGTCCGTCCCCACCGACGGCCACGCGGTCCACCAGGGGCTCGACGCCGGCGAGGGATGCCTCGATTCCCTCGATCTCGAGGACGTCGAGCCCGGCGATGCCCTCCACCTTCGTCCGCTGGGAAGCCTCCGTGACGAGCAGTCGCGCGCCGCTGCCCTCGACACGAACCGCGATCGCACCATGGGCGAACGCGGTGAACAGGGGCACATGCACGGCGCCCAGCCGCCACAGGGCGAGGAGCGTGACGATGAGGCCCGGGCGCTTGCCCATCAGCACCGCCACGCGATCACCGGCGCCGACGCCCCGGGCACGCAGCAGACTCGCGAGCCGACGGGAACGCTCGGAGAGTTCACCGAAGGTCAGGTCGGTGCCGGTCAGATCGGGTCCGACGAAGGTGAACGCGATGCGCTCGGCCGGATGCCGGTCGCACAGCAGCCAGGCGGCGTCGGCACTCGCGTCGGCGTAGGTGGCGAGCCACGCGTCCACGAGCTGTGCGGTGTCGTTCTCTTCCCGCGTGTCGATGTCGGTCATGGAACGCACTATGGAGCCTCCGGCGGGCCCTGGTAACCCCTTCGAACGGGGAGGCGACCGGAGCCGTACGGGTCCGCTGCGGTACCGGAGCCACCGGAGCCGGTATTCATCCGACATGGCGGGAAGATCCTCCCGTGGCCGGGCGCGGGGGCCAGGCGTGGGGGCCGAGGATCCCGAGGACGTAGGCGCGGGCGACGAGGGCGGGCCTGGTCGCGGCGCCCAGCAGGGCTCGGAGCCGGCTGAGGTGGTAGTCGACCGTCTGCCGGGAGAGCCCCAGCGAGGCGGCGATCTCGCCGTTGGTGCTGCCTCCTGCCAGGAGGGACAGGATGCGGATCTGCGCGGCGGTGAGCGGAGGGTGGGCCTCGTGGGCGATGCCCTGGTGGGTGACGACGGCCCACACGTGTGCGACCCGGCCGGCGGGCCCGTTCACCGTGGCCAGGTGGAGCCGCGTGCGGCGCTGGCGTCCCTGGGCGTCGAGGAGCACGGCGGAGGTCTCCGCCCGTCTGATGCGGCGGGTGATCAGCCCCTCCCAGGCGAGGCGCAGGGGGCGGAGGTCGGGGGTGGCGGCGAGCAGGGTGTGGGCGCGGCGGCCGATGAGGTCGGACAGGCGTGTCCTGAGCAGTTCGGCGGTGGCCGTGCCGGCCTGTTCGATACGACCGCCCACCGAGAGCAGCGCGCAGGGCAGGCCGCTGTGGTCGCGCAGTGCCTTCAGGTGCTCCTCGGCCTCTCGGCGCTGGTCCATCGCCCGGGCGTGCTCGGTGATGTCCACATAGATTCCGGCCACGCAGGACTCGCCGCTCTCCTGGACGGGGAAGCGGTGGCCCGCCGCCTGCCCCGTGCTGCCGTCCGCGCGGTGATAGCTCAGATGGTGGCGTACCGGCTTCCCCCGGCGGAGTATCTCCTGGTCCAGGGCGCGGAACTGGGCGGCGTCGGAGGGGGTGTCAAGGTCCTCGATACGGCTGCCGACGATCCGCTCCGGTGTGGTGCCGTAGAGGTGGGCGTAGGAATGGTTGGCCCATAAGTAGCGGCCGTCGCGGTCGCGGAGGAAGGCCGCGGCCGGGGCGAAGTCGGCGAATTCCGCGAAGGCGGCGTACCGGCGGCCGCCCCCCGGCTGGGTGCCGGTCTCCACCGCCAGCCCGCGGGTGCGGCCGTGGTCCGGGCTCTCGCCCGGGGGCCGGCGCACATGGAAGGTTCGGCCGTCGAACCGGACCAGGCGGTGATCCTCGTCGAGGGGGTGCCCCGGAGCGGACATCTCCTGGCGCGCGCGCTCGACGAAGCGCTGCGCGGTGGACAGGTCGGCGAAGGCACTGCCGCCCCACTCCACCACGCGCGACCGTTCGTCGGCCTCCCACCAGCACACGGGGAGGTGCTCCAGGAGTGCTCTGAGACCGGAATCGTCCACAACTGCCTTTCCTCTGGGTGCTGCCAGCCGGCGGAAGGTGATGTGGCGATGCCTATCCCGGGCCGGACCCACTCATGCTCGGTTATCGGCCGACCGCGGCGCGTGAGCGCATCCCCGCACAACTCGCCAGATGTGGCCCCAGAACCTCCCTCCTCATCCGAAGAGGGCTGGGACTCAGGCATTTGCCTGACCGCGCGGTCGTCTCCGGGGGCGTTTCCGGGGTCCACCGTCTGCTTCTCTTGAATGCGCCGCCAGCACCCCGTCGCGTTCTACGCGGGTTGCTCCCGGGGCCCGGTCGAGCCGGGCCGACCGGTCGTGCAGCGGGGCCGGGCCACTTCTCGACGCCCCGGACAAGACACAGCGATTCGATAGGAGACGAACTTCCGTGAGCACAGTGCTGTTGGTGCACGCCAAGGGTGGTCCGCCGCTCGGCCATGTCCTGTCGCGGGCGGCGGCGAGAGCGGACGTGCACCTGCTGGCGCTCAGCGAGCTTCCGCCGGCGGTCGCCGCGTCCGCGGGCAGTCTGTGCGCCTCGGTCATGAGGCCGACCGAAGCGCAGCGGTCCGACCTGGTCGCGCTGATCGTCTCGCGGGCCGAAGCCGTGGGCGCGGACGCCGTTCTCACCTTCTCCGAGTACGCGGTCGTGGCCGTCGCCGAGGCGTGTGAGGCGCTCGGCCTCCCCGGGGCGGGAGGCGCCGCCGCGCTCGCCCGCGACAAGCGGCGGATGCGGCAGACCTGGCATCGGCACGGCCTGCCGCAGCCCGCGTTCCACCCCGTCACCACGGAGACGGACCTCCACAAGGCCGCCGCCACCCTGCCCGTCCCCATGCTGCTGAAAGCGGCCTGGAGCGCGGGCTCCACCGCCCACCAGATCATCGGCTCCCCGCAGGAGGCCGACGCCGCGTGGCGGCGCTCGCGCGCGACCATGGCCGAGTCCGCCCAGCTGGGCTTCGCCGAACTGCATGTGGCCGAGGCCGACGCGCACTACGTGGTCGAGGAGATCGTGACCGGCGAGGCCGCCTGGTGGTTCGACGAGCCCGGCTGGGGCGACTACGTCAGTGTCGAGGGCGTCGTGGCGGGCGGCGTCTTCCGTCCGGTCTGCGTCAGCGGCCGGATGCCGACGATCGAGCCGTTCACCGAGCGGGCCGGCATCACCCCCGCGTTACTTCCCGCGGACCTCCAGGACCGCGTCGTGGCCCTCGCCCGGGACGCCGTCGACGCCCTCGGCCTGCGCGACTGCGGCACGCACACCGAGATCAAGCTCGGCGCCGACGGACGCATGTGGCTGATCGAGACGGCCGCCCGGCTCGGCGGCGCGATGACCGTCCCGCAGATCGAGGAGGTCTTCGGACTCGACCTCGTCGGCATGCTCGTGGACCACCTCCTGGGCCGCCCGGTCGACTGGCCCGAGCGTGCCCTGGGCCCCGAGCAGGCGCGAGGCGCCGCGGGTTCCCTCGTGGTCCTCGCGGTGGACGGCCACGGCGAGGCCTGGCGGGACCGCCGGGTGTGGGACTTCCCCGCGGTGCGGGCGACCGTCACGCTGAGCGAGGGCAGCACTCTGTCGGTGGTACCGGAGAGTTCACTGCCGGACGGCAGCACCGTGCCGGTCTACGACCCTGCCGGCGGGGCCAACACGATGGCGGCCCTGTGTCTGCTCTCGGCCCCCGACGCGCGCACCGTGCTCCGCGACTTCACGACGCTGATAGACGCGCTGCCCAGGGTGCTGCCGCCCGCCGAGTGCGCCGTAGCCCAGTCCGCGTCCACCGCGCCGCGGCCCGAGGGAGTCCCCGCATGAGCACCGTCTCTCTCCCCACCGACATCGCGGAACCCGCGACCGATCGCACGGTCGTCGGCGAGAACCTCTCGCTGCCGCTGTTCCGCACACTCTCCGGGGTCCTGGCAGGCCACCCGTACCTCAAGGTCGTCGTCGACCGCGCCGAGTCCACCTGGCACCTGCTGGACACGGCCGTGCACCCCTTCCACGTCAACTACATCGCCACCCGTGTCCTCGGCATGGAGGTCGCCGAACTCGACTCCGCGCTGGACGAGTTCAACGCGTCCGTCTACATGGACCCCGGACGCCGCTTCCTGCTCGGGGTGCTCTCCCTGCACACCGACGAGGACGTGGACGGCCGTGAGCGCACCTTCCTCGTGCTGGAGACGACCGAGGCCGACACCATGCACGGGGAGCTGCTGGAGTTCTTCTACTCCTTCGTCCGCGAGCGCGTCGACGGCAGGCTGCCGCTCCTGCTCAAGCCGGCCAATCACGGCCAGGAAGAAGAACTCGCCGCGATCAGCGAGCAGCGGGTGCCGCGCATTCTCAGCCACCAGCTCTTCGGCACCAGGACCCGCACGCCGCTCAACCCCGGGGACGCGACGGGCCGGCTGCACCACTTCCGCACCGTCGAGGAGTACGAGGCAGCGGCAGGCGGGCTCGGCTGGTCGGACATCGTCGCCATGCCCTGCCTGCCGGACAGCGTGCAGAGAGTGGCTGGATTCATCAACACCATGCCCATCACGCCGCTCTCCCACACCAACGTCCTCGCCTCCGGGTGGGGCATCCCCAACGCGATCATCCGCGACCTGGAACAGCTCGTGGAGAAGGAGGATCTGGACGGCGCCTGGGTCCGCTACCGGGTGTGCGAGGACGAGATCGTCCTGGAGCGGCTGGCAGAGGTTCCGGAGCTGCGGGCCCCGGCCTGGCACCAGCAGCGCATCCGGCTGGAACCACCGTTCCTGGAGGACGCGCCCGTCCTCTCCCTGCACCGGCTGCGCAGCGCCGACCGGGACCGCTACGGCACCAAGGCGGCCAACCTCGGGGAGCTGCACCACGTGCTCGACAGCCGCACCGCCGACCTCACCGCGTTCTACGGCCGCCCCCGCCCGCCGCGGGAGAACCTGTACGGACACCTCGCGGCCCGGCTCGGCCTGCGCGCGCCCTCGGCCGTGGAACTCCGCGCGGCCGCGGCCTCCTTCGTGGCCGACACCGTCGAGGCCCCCGAGGGTGTCGCCCTGCCGTTCTCCCTGATGCACCGCTTCCTCACCTCCTCCCCCGCGCTCCAGCAGGGCATCGGCAAGCTGAAGATGGCGCTCGAACTCGACGCCGCCGCGGTGCTCGACTCGCTCTGCCTGCAGCTCCAGCACCTGATCCGGCACACCCCGATGCCCGACCCCGTCGCCCAGGAGATCACGCGGGCCTGCCACACCCCGCTCGCCGCGGGCGGCCGGCTCGTGGTGCGCTCGTCCTCCAACGCCGAGGACCTCCCGGGCTTCTCCGCGGCCGGTGTCTACGACTCCGTCACCGCCGTGCGCGGCACCGGTGAACTCCTCGACGCCGTGCGGCAGGTGTGGGCCTCGCTGCTCTCCCCGCGCAGCGTACGGCTCCGTCACCAGGTGGGCATCTCCCTGGACGAGACGTACATGGGCGTGATCATCCAGGTGTACGTCCCGGCCGCGCTCGGCGGCGTCCTGGTGACCTGCGACCCGACCCGGCGCGAGGACTTCCGCAACGTCTACCTCAACTGTTCGCCGGGCTCGCCCGAACAGGTCGTCGAGGGTGAGACCCTTCCGCAGCAGTACCTCTACAACACCGTCGAGGGCGGCGGGCGCACCGTCGCCCTCGGTTCCTCGAGCGAGGGACTTCCCGCCGCCACGCGGGCCCGGCTCGCGGACCTGTCCCTGACCGGGCGGCTGCTGCAGTCCCACTTCAGCGCGCCCGAGGTGGACGGCCCGTTGGACATCGAGTGGCTGCTGACCGACCAGGGCGGCTTCCGCCTGGTCCAGATCCGCCCCTACGCGCTGTGAGCCCCCGCCTCCCGCGCCCCGCGGCCGCCGGGCGGCCCGCGGCCACCTCCCTGACAGACACGGCCCGTCGCATCATCCGGCTCAACTACGGCTTCCAGCTCCTGTTCAACCTGCTGTGGTGGATGCCGGTGTTCTACGCCTACCAGAAGGACGCCGGACTCTCCGACGGGCAGATCTTCGGCATCCAGAGCATCTACTATGTGGCCTTCTGCCTCTTCGAGATCCCGACCGGGCTGATCGCCGACCGCATCGGCACCCGCAACTGCCTGCGGGCCGGCGCCGTCGTGATGACCGCGGCGAATCTCGCCCCGGTCTTCAGCGCCTCGTACACCGGATTCCTGGTCCACTTCCTCGCCATCGCCGCCGGCCGCTCGCTCACCTCGGGAGCGGCCAGCGCCTACCTGTACGACGGGCTGCGTGCCGAGGGGTGCCAGGAGCACTACCTGAGGGCGGAGGGCACGGCCCGGGCGCTCGGACTGGCCGCGAAGGTCGTGTGCTGGCCACTGGTCGGTCCGCTGATGGCCCTCGCCCATCCCGCGCCGTACGTCCTGAGCGCCCTCAGCGCGGCAGGCTCCCTGGCCTGCGTCATGGCCCTGCCCCGCGCGGCCGTCCCCGCCGGGGCGCGGCGTACGGACACGCCGGGCCGCGCGGGAAGGGGCCGGGCCGCGAAGCGCGGGCGCGGCGGCTCGCCGGGCGAGGCGAAGGCCGCGCTGCGCTGCCTCGCCTCCTCGCCGTGGCTGGCACTGGTGATGGTGCAGGGCGTGGCTGTGTTCACGCTGTCCAGGATCTGCCAGGTCAACCTCTTCCAGCCGATCCTGCTCGACCACGGCATCGGCGAGGCCTCACACGGCGGGGTGCTCGCCGCCATGACGGTGGCGGAGGCCGTGGGCTCGGCGCGCCCCCAGTGGCTCGGCCGCCGGCTCTCCCCGGTGGCCTGGGTGTCCGTGCTCAGCCTCGCCCTCGCGGGCACCCTGGCAGGCATCACGCTCGGCGGGTCCTGGACGGTCGTGGTCCTGCTCTGCCTGTTCGCCGCCGCCGCCGGATTCGCGTACCCGATCCAGCGCAAGCTGGTCAACGACGCCGTGCCCGACCACGCCCCGCGGGCGACGCTTCTGTCGGTCGAGTCGATCGTGGACCGCGCGGTGTGCGCCCTGGCGGCCGTCGCCGTGGGCGCCTACCTCTCCGCCGGACGGCTGGACGCCCTGCTCTGGCACAGCGCCCTGGCGACCGCGGTGCTGCTCGGCGCGTTCCAACTGGTGGTGCGCGCCGAGCGGACGCGGCGCCGTCCCAGGGAGGCGGCGGAGCCGCGGACGTCGGAAGCGCGCCCCAAGGCTGCCGTCTAGGAGGGGCTCAGGCCCGCGCTCTCCCTCGGGCGCGGGCTTGCGGGAAGCCGTGCGAGCGCGTCAGCGGGAGCCGTGCGCCAGCCATTCGATCATGCCGGCCGGGAGGTAGGCGGGGCGGGAGGGCCGGCCCGTCTGGTAGGCCACGTAACCGAGGGAGGCCGCGACGTCGGTCTCCTCGGCCGTCTCTCCCTCGTAGACGAGCCGGCAGCCGTGCGCCTGGGTCTTGGCACGCTCCCACAGGGCGGGCGCCGGCTTGCGCTCCGCCTCGGTGCGTGGCGTGAGGATCCGGTCGCCGAAGTCCTCCCAGGCGAAGGGGGTCGAGCCCTTCCAGGCGCCGTCGATCTCCTTCTTCAGAGTGGCGGCACGCTCGGCGTCCGTCTCGCCCCAGGAGGGCGGCACGTTGGTGATCAGCCCGACCTTGATGTGCCGCTCCCGCAGCGTGCGCAGATAGGCGGCCGCGCCCGGCATGTAACCGATGCGGGAGCCCTCGTCCGTGTGCACCAGGGTCTCGCCCAGGTCGAAGTAGACGACGGCGCACCCGCGCACGGCTGCCGTCCGCGCCCCGGCCGAAGCGGCGCGCGAGGTGTCCGGCGGCACGGCCGCGCTCGCCGCGGTACCCAGCGTGGCCGAGGCCACCGCAGCGCCCAGAATCGCGAGACCGGTACGGCGGAAGCCGCGGAAGGGGGGTCTGTTCATGGCGTTCAGTGCCTCTCTCTTCGGCGCCCCAATGCGGAATGCCCGTGTCAGGTGCTTGACAAATAAGGCCACGGGGCGCCCCTTCGGACTCCACGTGCTCGAGAGAGCTTCCCCTCAAGACCCACTCCTATCCGCCCAGGGGTTCGGTCGTCGGGGCCGGGTTCGGCGGTCTGTGGCCCGGCAGTGACGCACTGCCGGTCGAATCCCCACCTTCCGCTCCGGGGCCGGACCCTTGCGCTCCGCCCCAGAGGGCTTTGAACCGATGGACTTCAGCTTCCGAGCCGAGCCTCGGTGGCCGGCTTGTGCGGGGCGTGAAGTTCGCGGTCGAGAGTGTGCGGCGGCCCGTCCGGTAAGTCCGGCATCCGCCATCGCGCCCCCGGCCGTAAGGGAACGTCAGAATCCGTAAACCCAGGGTGCCGCCCAGGGTCCACGGTTGTCAGCGACCGTGGAATCTCATAAATGATCGTCTGCGGCTGTCAGCGCCCTGGGATGGGCATCGACGCTGGTCAGGAAGCATTGATTCGACGCCTGGAGAGGGCGGGATTCCGATGGACCAGATCAGCGTCCGCATGGTGCTGCTGCTGCTCGTGGGAGGACTCACGGCATTCGCCGTCCTTCACCACCCGGGGCTGGGAGCCGCGATCGCCGTAGCCACCGCCGTTGTCGCGCTCCTCCATGAGCTCATGGCTCGGGAGTGAACCAGCACACGGTAGGCGTTTCCGGAGACCATCCGAAGGACCGTTCAACGGCGGTCCTGGTGCATGCCGCCATGGCTTTGCGGATCACCGGCGGCCGGTGAGGCCGGTTGGCAGATCCGCGCCACGATCCACCTCGTCGAACAGTGCCGCCGCTCGCGCGGCGGTGTGCATGGCCCGGCGGTCGGTGCTGAGCAGCCCCAGGACCACGATGCCGAGGCCCAGAGCGAGCACCATCCACCACACGCCGCGCTCTGCGTCGATGAACGCCGTTCCGCCGTGGGTCAGGGCCGGCCCCGTGATCGTTCCGGCGATCGCGACGCCCAGGGTGGTGCCGGTCTGGCGGCCGGCGGAGGCCAACGAGGTCGCCACCCCAGCCATGGAGCGGGGCATGCCCGACACCGCTGTGTTGGTGATCGGCGGGTTGACGGTGCTCAGGAAGACGCCGAACAGCAGGTAGACCGCCAGCACGACCGCCAGCGGGGTGGCCGGTGCGAGCCAGAGCGACGCGGCGCCGCCCAGGGCCAGCGCACCTCCGGCGACCACCAGTGGCAGCCGGGGACCGCGCGCGCCGACCAGTCGGCCGGTGACAGGGGAGAGCACCACGACCAGCGCCCCGACCGGAAGCAGGCACAGCCCAGCCGCCAGCGCCGACAGGCCACGCACCTCCTGTAGATACTGAGTGGTCACGAACAGGAACGCGCTGAAGGCACACAGAGCGAACAGCGCCATGACGATCGCCGAGCTGAACGGCACACTGCGAAACAGGCGCAGCTCCAGCAGCGGATCGACACGGCGCTGTTCATAGCCCAGCAGGCCCAGCGCGCCGGCCACGGCTGCGGCGAGCGGTCCCCATACGCCCGGCGCGGCCCAGCCCGACCGCCCGGACTCGGTGATTGCGAAGACGACACCTCCCAGCACAAGGAACATCAGGGTCTGGCCTATCGGGTCGAAGCGGCGTGCCCGGGAGGCCCGGGACTCGGGCACGAACAGCGCGGTGCACACCAGCGCGACGGCCACGATCGGCACATTGATCCAGAAGATGGCGTGCCAGCCGAGGCTGTCGACCAAGGTGCCGCCCAGGATCGGGCCGAGCGCGAGCGACAGGCCGGTCATCGAGCCGAAGGTGCCGATGGCCCGGGCGCGCTCGGCCGGGTCGGGGAAGGTGGTGACGACGATTGCCATCGCCACCGGGTTGAGCATCGTGCCGCCGACGGCCTGCAGCGCACGGGCGGCGATCAGCCAGCCGAGGCTCGGCGCGAGGCCGCACAGCAGCGAGCCGAGACCGAACACGGCCAAGCCCACCTGGAAGACGCGTCGCCGGCCGACCCGGTCGGCGGTGGACCCGGCCAGCACCAGGAAGCTGGCCAACACCAGGGTGTACGCATCGACCGTCCACTGGAGACCGGACACCGAGGCGTGCAGGTCACGGCGTATCGACGGCAGCGCGACGTTGACGATGGAGATGTCCATCACCACGACGACAACGCTGGCGCAGCAGATCGCGAGCACCCCAAGTCGGCGACGTCGGCTGAGTTCGGGCATACGGATCCCATCGGTAGCACTGCCGATGACCGGCAGTGAGGGGTTCTGGGTGACTGACCACGAAGCTAGGATTTCGAGCGTGGTCGAGGTCAATCCGCAGCCGAACTCCGGGCCCGTTCATGCCATTCCGCCGGTGGGCCTGAGCATCGGTGAGGCCGCCCGCCGTACCGGGCTCAGCGTGCACACCCTGCGCTACTACGAACGCGCCGGGCTGGTCGTCACCCCGGTCGATCGCACCCACGGCGGTCGGCGGCGCTACCACCAGCTCGACCTGGAGTGGATCACCATCTGCACCAGGCTGCGGGCAACCGGCATGCCCATCAAGGGCATCCGCCGCTATGCCGAGCTCGTCGCGGCAGGCCGGGGCAACGAAGACGAGCGGTTGGACTTGCTGGAGGCGCACCTTGACCACGTGCTCGCCGGGATCGCCGAACTCCAGGAGAACCTGAAGCTCATCGCCCACAAGGTCGACATCTACCGAGGCCGTCTCGCTGCCGGCGACGCCGATCGACTCTGGGCCCCCCGCGGCCCTTCCAGCGCCCCCTGAGTCCCCGGCCCAGGGCTTGTCGCCAACGTGATCCCGAGTTGTGGATCACGTTGGGGTGATACGTCGCCATGAACTGTCCGATGCCGAGTGGGAACTTGTGCAGCCGTTGTTGCCCAGGTCCGTGCTGGGGCGGCCGCGTCTGGATGACCGGATGGTGCTCAACGGGATCGTGTGGAAGTTCCGCACTGAGGTCGCTTGGCGGGACGTGCCCGAGCGGTACGGATCGTGGGCCAGTCTCCACACTCGTTTTCGCCGGTGGGCGGCGGACGGCAGGTTCGAGCGGATGCTCCAGACCGCGCAAGCGCAGGCCGACGCGGCCGGTGACATCGACTGGCTGGTGTCGGTCGACTCCACCATCGTCCGAGCCCACCAGCACGCCGCCGGAGCCCGAAAAGAAGGGGCCCCGAATCCTGCCCTAGGCCGGTTCCGAGGCAGACTGACCAGCAAGATCCACCTGGCCTGCGACGGCTTGGGCCGGCCGCTCGCGTTTGCGCTGACGGGCGGGAACATCAACGACTGCGCCTCAGTTCACCGCCGCGATGGACGCGATCCGGTTTCCCCGAACCGGGCCGGGACGACCCCGGATACGACCGGACCACGTCATCGGCGACAAGGGCTACAGCTCCAAGGCGATCCGTACCTGGAAGCGCCGGCGGCCGCCCGCCAGCGTTCGACTGGGACTTGTACAAGCGGCGCAACGTGGTGGAGCGGTGCTTCAACCGGCTGAAACAGTGGCGCGGCCTCGCCACCCGCTACGACAAGACTGCTGAGTCCTACCAAGCCGCGGTCACACTCGCCTCGTTCCTGATGTGGACGTGATGTCCCGGCGACGAGCGAGTGGTCCTCAAAGATGGAGTTCGGTCTCCCAGGCTTCGAACGGCGGCTCGACCCGATAGCTCGGGTCGCAGCACGCCCGGATCCACTGCGCGACCCGGTACTGCGCATCCCCGTCATTGAGCACCATGCCGTCTGCGTCAACTTGCAGCACATTGCCGTAGATCGCGAAGACCTGCTCCAGCGACGAGCCGGAGTGAAAGACGGTCGACCGGTAGTCGAACCCATCGAGCAACTCAACGTCGATGGTGCCGTTGGCCAAGTAGAAGGCGAACAGCCGAAGCGAAGCGCGCACGTCGACAGAGAGATGTCCCACGCACGCATCATGCACGACCTCCGCACCGTCTCAGCAAGATCTTTTGACGACAAGCCCTAGCCGAGAAGACCCTCCCTGGTCACAAGCGGGCCGCCCCGTCCTACCAGCGCCAGCAACGTGCTGTCCCGCAATACCTAGATCGGTCGTCGTTGCACGGCGTCGGCGATGATCGCTGTCACGAGCTTGTCGACGGCGGCCGTGGTCGGCGGGCCGGAGTCGCGGTCCGCGAACAGGAGGTGCCCGCCGCCGACCAGGGAGAGGGTGAGTGAGTCGATGTCGGCGTCGGCCGCGATGCGGCCCAGGTCACGCTCGTCGGCCAGATAGGCGGAGACCGCGGTCGAGGCCTGGGCCAGGATCGCGATGCCTCCTCCTGGCCTGGCTTGCCGCAGCCGTCTGCGCAGCTCGTCCCGGAAGGTGATGAGCGGGATGACGGCCACCGGAATCGGTCCGAACAGGGTGGTCAGCGCGCTGGCGAGGTTGTCGGCCACCGTGCCGGTTCCGGCGGACTCGCGCAACGCCCTCGCCTGTGTCTCGAGCTGCGCGGCCCGGTCGAGCACGAGGTCGGTGAGGAAGGCGTCGAAGTCGCTGAAGTGCCGATGCAAGACGCCTTTGGCGCAGCCTGCCTCGTCGGTGACGGCCCGGCTGGTCAGCCCGTTCGGCCCGTCCCGCAGAAGCACGCGTTCGGCAGCCTCGAACAGTTGCTGCCGCGCGTCGCGGAGGTGCACCCCAGTCGGCACTCGCAGATCCTCTCGTGCGGTCGGCCCGATGGCTTCCGTTGCTTAGTGGGCATGCGCCCACTAAGGTGGGCGCATGCCCACCTTACCGCGAGAACACCCAGACCCATCCTCAGCGGAGCCGCATGAGGCCCGGCGGACGGCCGAGTCGTTCGGCGTGGACGCCCCACGCTACGACCAGGCCCGGCCTCGCTACCCCGACGCACTGGTGGCCCGGATCGTCGCAGGGAGCCCCGGGCCCGACGTGCTCGACATCGGCTGCGGCACCGGCATCGCGGCCCGGCAGTTCCAAGCCGCCGGGTGCGCCGTGCTCGGCGTCGAGCCCGATGCGCGGATGGCCGACTTCGCGCGCGCCCGTGGCCTGGAGGTCGAGGTGGCGGCCTTCGAAACCTGGCAGCCGGCCGACCGGACGTTCGACACGGTCATCGCCGCCCAGTCGTGGCACTGGGTGGATCCGGTCGCCGGCACCGCGAAGGCCGCCCGTGTGCTGCGCCCAGGGGGACGGCTGGCGATCTTCGGGCACGTGTACGAGCCGCCTGCCGAGGTGGCCGAACCGTTCGCCGCTGCCTTGCGGCGGGTGGCGCCCGAC
The DNA here is from genome assembly GCF_004684805.1 of Streptomyces palmae. Taxonomy (GTDB): domain Bacteria; phylum Actinomycetota; class Actinomycetes; order Streptomycetales; family Streptomycetaceae; genus Streptomyces; species Streptomyces palmae. The sequence goes on along the minus strand of NZ_SRID01000004.1, from coordinate 44,368 downwards.
TCCCCGCTCAGCGGTCAACCGGCGCGACGCCCACTTGGCCTCTACCAGGCGGGATACGCGAAGTTCGCCGACGCGATCCGGGCGACCGAACGGTTCGACGATCCGGAACAGTGGCGATTCGACTGGGAGCAGTCCTACACGCGCGACCAATGGCTGGGCCTGCTACCCACCACCGGCGGCCTCACCCGGCTCCACCCCGATCAGCTGGCCGAAATACTGGATGCGGTCGGGGAGGCCATCGACTCCTTGGGCGGGCGCTTCACGATGCACTACACGACCCTGGCCGCGACCGCCGTGCTCGTCGGCACTCCCTGAGTCACGTGCTCATCCCACCGGATACCCCGAGAAGGTGCCCGGCGGGGCTCGCCGCGGCGGGTATGGGCCGGTCGGCCGGAGCGCTGCGGCCGACCGGAGGAATCCCGCCCCCGCCCAGGGCACGCCGAAGCACATCGGGCGCCCGGCCGGTGCACCCTGGGGTGCCACGAGCGGACTCCATGGGATCAGGGGAGCAGGATGTGGGACAAGCGTAGGACTCTCGCCAGGCGGGGCCTGCTCACTGCCGGCGGTGCGCTGGTGTCCAGCACCGCCTTCGCCTGCAAGGCCGAGGCGCACAAGGGGGACAACGCGGCCCCGCCCCTGGAGGCCGGCGGCACCGACGACGCGCGCCGGGCACGGATCGACCTCCACCACCACTACACCGCCCCGCAGTGGGTGGACTGGGCCGAGAGGCAAGGACTGGTGCGGCGGGCGAAGCTGCCGCCCGTCGCGCACTGGGATCTCGATGCCACGCTCAAGCTGATGGACCGTTCCGGTATCGCCACGGCTGTCCTCAGACCCACGGCGCCAGGCCGGTACCGCTCCGCGGCGCAGATGCGGGAAGGCACCACCATCCTCTTCCGGGCGATGTCCGAGCTGGCGAGCGCCCACCCCGGTCGTTTCGCCTTCCTCGCGCCCGTGTTCCTGGAGGATCTCGACGTATCACGGTGGGCCCTGCGGGAGGGCCTGGACAAGCTCGGGGCCGTCGGTGTGTGCGTCCAGGCCAACCACAACGGTGTCTACCTCGGCGATCCTTCCTACGATCGCCTCTTCGCCGAACTCGACGAACGCTCCGCGGTGGTCGTCACGCACCCCAACGATCTGCCGGGCGCCGCGCCGGACGCCCCCACCGTCCCCGGTCTTCCCAACTTCATGTGCGACTTCCTCCTGGACACCACGCGTGCCGCGGCCAACCTGATCCTCCATCGGACCCTCGACCGCTACCCTCGCGTGTCGATTACCCTGCCGCACGCCGGCGGGTTCCTCCCGCACATCGCCACCCGTCTGGAGGCCCAGGGAAGGTCTTGCACCCCGCCTGTCGAGCCCTCCCGGGTACGGGACTACCTGCACCGCTTCTACTACGACACCGCCGGCCCCATGTCCCCGGCGGGCACCCTGATGGCCACCGTGGACCCCGGCCGGATCGTCTTCGGGACCGACTGGCCCGCCACCCCCGCCGACACCGTCGCCAACATCGCCGTGCCGTCCTTCGAGAAGGACCCCGCCATCAGCGACCGCCAGCGCCGGGGCATCAACCGCGACAACGTACTCCGCCTCCTGCCGAAGCTGGCCACCAGCACGGGTTCCCGGCGGTCCCCCGCCACCCGCCGACCCTGATGCCGGGTCAGGCCCGCACGTCGATGACGTACATGCCGGCGGTGCGGGCCGCGACGATGCCTTCGTCAGTGTTCCCGTAGGCCGGGCAGGCGCGCGGGACGGTGACGCCGCGTCGGTCAGGGCGTGGTGGACAGCACCGAGGTGCAGCTCGCCGGTGTCGGCCAGGGTGCCGTCGAAGCCGACGATGCCGGCCCAGTGGCCTTGCCGGGCGGGCGGACTCTCACCGCGCGCACGCCAGACCGCGCAGGACGTAGGCGGTCGGCATGAAACGCAACGTCGATCGGCAGCGCCCGCGGGGCCGCGGTGTCCGGGACGGCCTGAGGCTGCCGTCAATCGGATGGTAGCCGGGCCTGGTAGGCCGGCGCCGCCGGCACGGCCTCGGTGAGCACCGGAGCGGGTACCGCCCGGGTGGAGAACGGTGTCCCGCAACGTCCGCCCGTCCGCCGGAACAGACCGGGCACCTGCTGGCGTTATGCTGACCGCAGATGGCCCACCAGGCCTCTGACCTGGGAAGAAACCGCAGTCCGCGGCCACGAGGACCTCATCGAGGCCCGCACCGAGTTGGGAGAAGGACTCCGACCGCTTGGGGCACGTCGACGAGTACCCCGATGACCGCCTCCGCGCCCCACCTTCCCAGCGCCGTCCTCACCCCGCGCGGCAATCCGCCCCGCCACCGAATCGCCCACCGAAAGGCCCACCATGAGCGAGCAGGCCACCGCCCCCGTCGTCCACCGCGCCGACGCCCGCCACCGCTACGAGATCCTGGTCGACGCGCAGCGCGCCGGCCTCACCGCCTACCGCGACCGCGAGGACCGCAGGGTCTTCTTCCACACCGAGATCGACGACAGCTACGCCGGTCAGGGCCTCGCCTCCATCCTCGTCGAGCAGGCCCTGACCGATGTACGCGCCTCCGGGAAGCGGATCGTCCCCGTCTGCCCGTACGTGGCCAAGTTCCTCAAGAAGCACGAGGAGTTCGCCGACATCACCGATCCGGTGACCCCCGAGATCCTGAGCTGGCTGGACGGCGAACTGCGGCGCTGAGGTCTGCCGGCGACGACGTAGCCGGTACGGGTGCTGCCGCCGGGGCAGACGACGGCGGTCCTGACATCGGCTCAGCGCTGCCGCCGCCTCCGCGGCAGCGCCCGGGACCTGGGTCCGCGGTAGCCGGCCGCGGGGATCTGCCACCCGTGGGCGGGCCCGGCGGGCCCGCCCACCTGGGGTCAGCTGGGGATGACGGCCACGGCGGCCGGGACGTGGTGCAGTACGGCGTGCACGGTGGAGCCCACGCGCCGCATGCGGGCCCCGGGGTTGTGCTGCCCCACGACCATGAGGGCGGCCCGGCCGCTGTTGGAGACCAGGACCTCCGGGGCGGAGCCGATCTCGACGTGTTCGACGACCTCGACCTGGGGGAATTCCTTGCGCCACGGCTCCAGGGCCTCGGCCAGCTCCTGGCGCTGCCGGGGCTCGAGCCCGCCGGCCTCGTCGGCCAGCATCATCGAGCCGGGGCTCCAGGCGAAGACCGGAGGAATGGTCCAGGCACGGATGGCGCGCAGGGTGGCACCGCGGGCGGCCGCCTGCGCGAAGGCGAACTCCAGGACCGGGTTGACATCGCGGTCCCTGGATCCGGTGGGACCGACACCGACGACTACCTCGTCGAGCTTGCGCGGCCCGTCGTCGGTACGGGGCGGACGGGCCACCACGACCGGCCGGGTGGCCTGGCGCAGAACCCGCAGGGAGACCGAGCCGAGCAGGTAGCCCAGTACGGTGCCGTACCCGCGCGAGCCCAGGACCAGCAGGTCGGTCTCGGCGCCTGCGGCGACCAGCCCGGGCACCGGGTCCTCGGCCAGCAGCTCGGCGACGACGTCCAGCTCGGGGTGGTTGGCGCGGACCCGGGACTCGCCGTCCCGCAGGACGCTTCGGGCCCAGCGCTGCTGCACATCGGGGTCGGCGGCCACGGCGACGTCGAGGGGGTTCCACAGCCAGGCGTGGACCAAGCGCAGCCGCGCGCCGCGGCGTGCGGCCTCGTCCGCCGCCCAGTCCGCCGCGGCCAGGGAGTGGTCCGAGCCGTCGAGTCCCACGGTGATGGTGCTGGTCATGGTCGCCTCCACGTACTCAATGCCTTGGAACACCACCCTCTCCCATGGCCCGCTCGGCCCGCATGGGCCGTTGGTCCCTGGCCACTGGTCCGGACGGCCCCAGGGTGAGGTCCGTTCACCTTATCTGGGTCACCGAGGATAGGGGTTGCCGGCGGCAACGGCAGCGGTGGCGACGACTCGTCGAACGGCAGCAGTGGCGATCGCTCGCCGGGGAGTGCCCCGCTCATCCGGATGGGCGACGGCGCGTACGCCATCCGAGTCCGCTGTCACCTTGCCGCCCGCGTCCGAGGCGCGGTCGTCCGCCGGGGACAAGGGCCCGCGCGGGCGCCGGAGGTCCCCGGCGGATGGTGTCCCGGTCGACCGAAGGAGCGGGGACCGGGGCGGGACCGGTCCGAAGTCGGCCGGTTCGGACCGCCGTCCGGCACCGATGTGCTCCGAAGGGGCCCGAGCCTAGAATGCCCCGCGCAAGGCACAGCACCTCCGTACCGAAACACATCGGCAGAGAGGAACTGTTCCGCATGTTCCGCATGGGAAGAAGAAGAAGAAGACGCGGATCCCTGCGCGCCAAGGCGGTGACCCTCACCACCGTGATCGCCACGGCGGCGGGCGCGCTCGCCCTCACCCCGCAGTCGGCCTCGGCGGCCCCCAACTACACCGGTGACCCGGTCCTGTACTGGAACAACGTACTCCTCGGCGCGATCAGGACGGCCGGAGGTCCGCCGGGCCCGATCTCGCGGGCCGCGGCCGAGATGAACGCGGCGATCTACGACGCCGAGAGCTCCTACCAGCTCCGCTGGCACACCATGACCTCCGACCCCTACCTCCAGGCGATCAACTACCCGGCGCTGCTGGAGGGTCCGGGCGAGGAGGAGCGGTTGATCGGCCGCACCGCCTACAACATCCTGCTCAAGCTGTTTCCCGACCAGACGACCTATCTGGACAACAAGTTCAAGGAGCGGTTCGGCACCAACCCCACGGACTTCGACCTCCTCGACGCGACCGTGGTCAAACCGATCGTCACCAACATGTGGAACTTCCGCAACGCCGACGGCTCGGAGAACCAGACCGCGTACACCGCCGACGGCAAGCCCGGTGCCTGGCTGCCCACCAGCTACCCCGACCTTCCGGACCCGGGGTGCACCCGGGCGAGCGACGCCTCCACCCCCGAGTGGGGCAAGGTCAAGCCGTGGGCGCTGACCTCCGGCTCCCAGTACCGTCCGTCGACACCGGGGACGTACTCCTCGTACGACAGCCTGCTCGCCAGTCCCTCCTACGCCGCGCAGGTGGAGCAGGTGCGTTCCCTGGGCGCCGAGAACTCCACGACGCGCACCACCGACCAGACCGCGGCGGCCTGGTTCTGGGCCAACGACGCCAACGGCACCTACAAGCCGCCGGGGCAGCTGCTCGACATCACTGCCCGGGTCTCCCGGGACCGGGGGCTGACCCCGTACCAGAACGCCCGGCTGTTCGCACTGGTCTCGGTCGCGATGGCGGACTCGGCCATCGCCGAGTGGGACGTCAAGTACCAGACGCCGATCGACCTCTGGCGTCCGGTCTCGGCCATCCGCGAGGGTCTGGGGGACACCGGCTGGAAGCCGCTGTCGGGTACGACGCCGTGCTTCCCGGCGTGGGCGTCCGGTCACGCCGCCTTCGCTGCCGCGTGGGCGGGGATCATGCGGCAGTACTTCAAGACCGACAACATCACCTTCACGGCCTCGACCGACGAGCCCAGGTCTCCGGTGAAGACCCGCACGTTCACCAGCTTCAGCCAGGCCGCGCGCGAGGAGGCGGACAGCAGGCTCTGGCTCGGCGTCCACTACCCGTGGGACGCGAGTGACGGACTGGCGCTCGGGGAGAACGTCGCCACCTGGGTCTTCAGCCACACCATGCGCGCCGCGGGCTCGTAGCGCACCCACGGCGCCCCGGCAGGCAGCGCCCGCCACCGCGACGGGTAGGCGGGCGCTCGCCGGCCCCGGGTCGACCGGGCAGGCCAGGTCGCTGCCGGTCGAAGACCATCGGTGAGCCTTCGCCGATGCGCCGGCACCCACGTCGATGCGCGGTGCCGGCTGTGTGGCCGTGGTGGGGTCAGTGGTCCGGCTCACCCAGCACGCTGCGGCAGTGCGCGCGGGCCGGCTCCGACAGCAGTGGGCGCCATCGGGTGAACAGGTCGCGCAGGTCCGCGCCGTAGCGGACGCGGGCCTGCGGGCTCACCGCGAGGATGTCCAGTTCGTTGGCGGCGGTGAGTTCGGCGAAATCCCGACGGGCTTCGATACTCGGCCGCGTCCGTGCGCCGGTGAACCGGTCCACGAAGGTACTCGGCTCGTCGGTCAGTCCGGGGTGGGAGGACGCGCGGTCGCAGGAGGCGTAGAAGTAGACGAGCTCCTCGGCTTCGGCGCCGATCGCCTCCACCAGCTCCGCCCGGCGTTCCAGGTCCAGCAGCGCCACCGGGAACCCGTCGGTCCCGTAGAACGCGTGACACAGCCCGGCCGACACCAGCGCCGGGCGAGCACCCCACGAGGCGAGAAGCGCGCTGACCCGCCGCAGATGCGCCATCAGTGTTCCGCCGGGGTGCTCGATGCCTTCCGCTCCGGCCGCCTTCAAGATCGCCAGTGCTTCCGCGGTCATCCCACCATCACCTGTCCGAACGGGTCGCCGTATGATCCCCAACAGCCCCTGATCTTAAGACCGGAGACAGCCAGGAGTGGCCGGATCGAGCCCCTTCGCCGCGGTGGTGGCCCGCACCTCGGCGCCGCCGCCCTGCCCCCTCGGCGTCCCGGCACCGGCAGGTGGCAAGGTCCGTTCGCCCCGTCCGCGAGGCACCCGAGGGCGTCGCACAACTATTCTACGGGCCTGAGTTCACCATTCCGTCACGATCTTGACCAAATCCCCTTTAAGCTCACTGGCGAGGCGGTTCTCCGTATCTCTATGTACTCCCTGAAGCAGGCCTGCAGGCCCTTCTGAACGCTGAGAGCAGGGGATGACATCTACAAATGAACAAGCGAAGGGAGCCGCGCCCCAGCCGCGTCGGCGGTGGTCGGGCGCGCCCGGTCGCCGCACCGTCGGCTCAGTGGCCGCGCTCACCTTGGTATTAGGTGGTGGCTCGTTGGCCCTGGCGCCGACGGCACACTCCCAGGCGGGGGACGGGTCGGTGACGGTCCGGGTGATCCGGGCCGTGGACACCAGCGGTGTGTGGACGCCCGCGCTGGAACCGGGCATCGCGGGCGTCAAGGTGACCCTCACCGACGACGCCGGGGAAGGCGTCGAGGGAACCACGGCGGCCGACGGCACCGTGACGCTGACTCCGGAGGAGGGGAAGGCCACCAGCGGCAAGTACCGGGTACAGGTGCACAATCCGAAGCCGGGCGTGCTCTTCCCGGCCTTCGCCTCGCGCCAGGGACTGGACGGCGCGCCCAACCAGTTGAGCAGCAACGAGGAGTTCGTCGATCTCTCCGGCGGGAAGAGTGTCGCGTTCACCACCGGGCTGTGGAATCCGGCCGACTACTGCCAGAAGAACGCGAAACTGGTGACGACCTGCCAGGCCGCCAGGCGTGAGGGCGGGACGCAGCGCACGCTGGTCTCCTTCCCGTACGACGCGCGCGGTCAGGACGGCGTGGACGTCAACGTCACGAACGTCGCCACCAACGCCGAGACCGGCACGCTGTACGGCATCGCGTGGAACAAGGCCGACAAGCGGGTGTTCTCCTCGGCGTTGGCGAAGCGCACCACGGACTACGGTCCGGGTGGCGCCGGGGGGATCTATGTGACCGACAGCGCGCAGAAGAAGACCACGCTGTTCACCGTCGTCCCGGACGCGGGGACGACGGCGCACGGCTCGGGTACCGACGACGCGTTCCTCCCCGTGCCCGGCAAGGAGAGCCTGGGCGGCATCAAGATCACCGATGACGGCAGGGACCTGTTCGTCGTCAACCTCAACAACCGCAAGCTCTACCGCTACGACGCCACCGCGGCGACCGCGGCGGCGCCGAAGGCCGTCACCGCCATCCCGGACCCGGGCTGTCCGGCGGCGGTGGACTGGCGTCCGTTCGGCCTCGGTCTGCACGACGGCCTCGGCTACCTCGGCGGGGTGTGCTCGGGCGAGTCCACCGGGAAGGTCTCGGACCTGCGCGCGGTGGTCATGCCCTTCGACCTGGCCACCGGAGCGTTCCAGAAGCCGGTGCTGAACCAGCCGCTGGACTATCCGCGCCAGTCCACGGTCGGCGGTCCCCCCTGCGACGGGGCGGGCTGGTTCCCCTGGACCAACACCTTCCCGACCTCGCAGAACGGTCAGGAATGCCGGTCCTATCTGGCGCAGCCCGAACCGGAGCTGGGTGAGATCGACTTCGAGACCGACGGCTCCATGCTGCTGGCCTTCCGCGACCGCTTCGGCGATCGCGCCCCGGCCGGCGCCCTGCCCAACACACCCGGCCAGATCATGTCGGGCGGCGACCTGAACAAGGCGTGCCTGGCGGGCGGGGAGTACGTGATGGACACCAACAACGGCTGCGGGCTCTCCCCCCGGGGCACCCGCTTCTTCGACACCAGCTGGGGCGGCCACCACAACGCGGACTTCGCGGGCATCGCGTTCTCCAGGGTGGAGAACACCATCGCGACCTCCGGCTTCGACCCCAACAAGACCGCCTTCGGGTACGGCACCGCCTTCCTCCAGCGCGACGGCAAGCAGGACCCGAAGAGCGGCCTGCGCCTCAACCCGCCGGGGGCCACCGCCCCGTTCGGCAAGGGCGCCTCGATGGGCGACCTGGAGGTGCTCTGCGACCAGGCCCCGCTCCAGATCGGCAACCGGGTCTGGTACGACCCCGAGCGCAAGGGCATCCAGGGTCCGGGCCAGCGCCCGGTCGCGGGGGTGACCGTCCACCTGTACGACGCCTCGGGCAAGGTGGTGGGGACGACCAAGACGACGGCGCGCGGCGAGTACTACTTCGACGACTCCAATGTCACCGGCGGCCTCAAGCCGAGGACCAAGTACACCGTCCGCCTCGACAACCCGGCCGACTACGCCAAGGAAGGCCCGCTCTACCAGTGGGTCCCCACGGACGCGGACGTCGGCGACAACCACTTCGTCGATTCCAAGGGCGTCGTCCCCAGCGGTGGGAAGTTCCCGGAGCGGGCGCTGACCACCGGGGGGCCGGGCGAGAACGACCACACCTACGACTTCGGCTTCCGGCAACAGGAGGGCGTGCTGCGCCTGGTCAAGCACGACCAGGACGGCAAGCCGCTGGCCGGGGCGAATTTCCAGCTCTGGAAGGAGAGCAACGACTCCGAGGGCCTGCAGACCACCGGGACGGAGCCGGACACCCGGGTCGACAAACCCTGTACGACCGGGAAGGACGGCATCTGCCAGGGCACCGGGCTGCCGGCGACGTACTACTGGCAGGAGGTCAGCCCACCCGCGGGATACGCCGCACCGGACGAGCCGGTGTTCGGGCCGCTGGTTCTGACCTCGGAGAATCTCGACGCCGGGGTCTCAGTGACAGCGGTCAACCGACGGTTGCCCGATCCCAAGCCGACACCGCCACCGTCGACGCCGGCACCGAACACCCCGGGCACCCCGAACAGCCCGGGCACCCCGCAGGCACCGGGCCCGGCGCCCGGCTCGCACCTGGCGACCACCGGCATGAGCCGGATGGTTCCGCTGGCCATGGCCGGCTGTGCCGCGCTCACCGCGCTCGGTGCGGCACTGGTCCTGCTGGTGCGCAGACGAAGGGCGCAGCACCTCTAGCTCCCGAGCGGGGCGACCGGTACCGGTGACCTCCGGGCCGGATCGGGCGGGTTCGCGGACCAGCGGTTCGCGAACCCGCCCTCCTGCGTGACCGACCGAGAAGAGAAGGCGACTGCATGGCTCGGAAGAGGAAGACCAGCGGCCGTACGCCGCGTCGGACCCTCTGGTTCAGAACACTGATCGCGGTCGCGGTGTGCGGGGCCGCGGTGGGCGGCCTGGCCGCCTACCGGACCCTGTCCGATGGCACCACCGAGCGTCCGGTGACGACGGAGGAGGCGTCCCGACTGGCGCTGTCGCGGCTGAATCTGTACCAGGCCAGTCCGGTGGAGGTGAGCCTGACCGCCACCGAGGGCGGCGGAGTGGTGGTGCGGGTCGAAGGGGTCGTGGACTACCGGTCCCGCCGGGGCGTGGGGAGTTACCAGGTCACCGGGGCTTCCGGAGCCGCCGGCTCCGCCGAAGCCGGCGGGTCCTCCGCCGAGCGGCTCGACCGCGGCCTGATCGTCTGGGACACCGGCGGCCTCGGCCTGGCCCCCGCGCGGAAGGGCGACAAGAGCCCGCCCTGGCAGCAGGCCGAACGCCTTCCGCGCTCGGCCTGGTCCCCGCGCTCCTACACCACCGATCCCCTGGACGCCGGTCTCCAGTTGCTGATCGGGCTCGGCGCCGACCGCCCCGACAACCCCCTGCTGCTGGCCCAGTCGGGAGCGCGCCGGCTGGGGAGCGACCGCATCGACGGCCGCGACTACGACCGGTTCGCCGGGCCGCGCGCCCAGGGGACCACACCCAAGGCGGGGTCCGCCGGCGAACGGTCCCCGCTGACGTACTGGGTCGACGGTGACGGCGGCCTGCGGAAGGTGACGATGCGGATGCCGGGCCTGGGGACCCCGACCACCCTGGAGTTCTCCGGGCACGACAGCCGCGCGAAGCTCCCCGAGGCGCCGTGGCTCACCGGCTGACGTGTCCGCACCCCCGCACGCCCTGCTCCCACGACCGCCGGCGACGGCCCTCGACTCGGGCCTCGTCGCCTCCCGCTTCCCCGGCTCGGGCCTCGTCGGCCGCCGGGGGCGCGGCGAGGCCCGAGTCCACCAGGCGCCGGGCTCAGCGTCGGCGCGGCACCGCGTCCGTGGCCTTCGGGAGCGGGTACGCGTCCGCGTCGACGGACCCCGGCAGGTCGGTCGCCGGGCGGCCCGGGGCCTTCGGATCCGGCATGGACGGCTGGTCGGGCGGGGCCGGCACCTGGCTGAACGGGACGCCGGGCGGCGCCTCCACCGGCGTCGTCCGACCGGCGGGCAGCGCGCGCCGACCGCGGCTGCCGCAGCCCGCGCGAGCCTCCAGGCCGTCCGGGCTCTGGGTGGCCGGCCCGTTGTCCGAGAAGCAGTTGCCGGGATCGACGGAGGCCAGCACGAGATCGGTGCCGTTGCCGGTGGCGCGGTTGCCCTCGACGCGGTTGCCGCTCGCCGGATGCCCCGCCGGGTCGGTGACGACCACCCCGGCCGCCCGGTTGCCCCGGATCAGATTGCGCAGCACGCGGTTCTCGGTGCCGCCGCCGATCCCGATGCCGATGCCGAAGCCCCCGTCCGCCTGCTGGGGCGTGTCGGCGGCGTTGTTGTCGACGACCACGTTGCCCGCGATCAGCGCGTCGTGCTGGGGGGCGAGGGCCTCCAGGTCATTGGAGTTGACCGTGACGCCGACCCGGTTGCGGGCGATGCGGTTGCCCAGCACGGACAGGCCCTCCGAGGCGTTGGTCAGCTCGATGCCGACCGCGTTGCGCTCCACGGTGTTGCCGCGGACCACGGTCTCGCAGGGCTTGCACTGGCCGACGTAGATGCCCGAGTCGGGGTGGCCGGAGGCGTAGGAGTCCTCGATCACGCCGTTGCGCGCGTCAAAGGCGTAGATGCCGTACAGGCCGTTGTCGTACGCCGTCACCCGGGTCGCGCGGAAGCCCCGGACGGCGGGGAAGCGGGCGGTGTCCAGCGGGTCGTAGGCGGAGCCGCCGGCGCCGCGCTGCTGCAACCGCTTGTCGGTGACGCCGGTGAACAGCACGCCGTTGGCGAGGTATCCGTGCACGGTGAGGTTCTCGACCACCGAGCCGGCGCCGGTCACGGTGATGCCGTTGACCAGGCGCACACCCCCGTCGAAGACCACCGCGTTGCGGTCCGTTCCGCGCAGCACCACGCGGTCCTTGGTGACCTGCACGCTCTCCCGGTACACCCCCGGGCTGATCAGCACCGTGTCCCCCGCCCGAGCGACGTCCACCGCCTGCTGCACCGTGCGGAAGTCCTGCGGAACGCGCACCACGTTCCCGGCCGGATGCCGCGCGTCGCCGGAGTCCGAATCCGTTCCGGAGCACCCGGTGGCCGCCATCGCGACCAGGACGACCAGCAGCGACAGACGCTGCGCGGCCCGGGACACCACGGTCCGGAACACCGCCGCCGGGGCTTTCCGGCGGCTCAACAGGCCTTCTGCGGAGGGCGTTTGCATGACAGGTGTTTTATCGTCTCCAATAGGCGCATGCCCACCGAACCGGGAAACGCGCAGGATCCGTCCAGACCCACGGCAGCCGGTTTGGGGCGGCGCCGGGCGCTTCTCGCCGCCGGAGCCGTGCTGGCCGCCGGGGCCGGCGCGGCGGCCGTCGAGCTGGCGCAGGACGACCAGGATGCCGACCGCGCCACCGCCGGGGCCCCGCCGGCCGATGCCGCGATCCCCTTCCACGGCGCCCGGCAGGCAGGTGTCACGGCCTTCCAGCAGCCGGCGACGCACCTGCTCTCCTTCGACCTCCCGCGCACCTCCGCCGCCGCCGACCGCAAGACCCTGCGCGGTGTGCTCGCCGCGCTGACCCGCACCCTGGCCACCGCGGCCTCCGACGCCCCGCGGGACCCCCGGCTCCAGGGCGGCGGTGCCACCCGGCTCACCTCCCTGGTCGGCATCGGCCCCGCCCTCGCCGCCCGGCTGCGCCTCGACGTCCCCGCCGTGCTCGCCCCGTTACCGTCCTTCCCCGGCGACCGCCTCGACCCGCGCCGCAGTGACGGCGATCTGCTGGTCCAACTGTGCGCGGCCGACCGCTGGACCCTCACCGTCGTCGCCGAACTGGTCGCCGCCGCCGCGCACGCCGCCGGTGCCGCGCCGCGCTGGACCCAGTCCGGCTTCCTGCCCCACACGGCCCCGGGCACCACCCCGCGCAATCTGTTCGGTTCCAAGGACGGCACCGCCAACCCCGACCGCACGGCGGCCGAGCGGTGGGTCTGGGGACCGGCCGGGGCCCACCGGCACGGCACCGTCCTGGTCTACCGCAGGATCCGCATGGACGTCGCCGGCTTCGCGGCGCTCCCGGAGGGCCGGCGCGACCTGGTGATGGGCCGCCGCGCCCGCGACGGCGCCCCCCTCAGCGGCACCGCCGAGCACGACGAACCGGACATCTACGCGAAGAATCCCGACGGCTCCTACGTCATCCCCGCCACCGCCCATGTGCGGCTGGCCAGTCCCCGCTTCGACGGCGGCGCCCGCATGCTCCGCCGCAGCTACAGCTACGACGACGGCCCGACCGACCGCGGCCTGCTGTTCTGCGCCTTCATGCGCGACCCCGCCCAGTTCACCCGTGTGCAGAACCGGCTGGCCGCCCGCGACGCCCTCAATCCCTTCCTCCAGCACCGGGCCTCGGCCGTGGCCTACGTCCTGCCCGGTGCCGCACCCGACGGGACCCTCGGCGAACAGCTGTGGACCTGAGGCCGGCGCCGATCACCGGGCCCGCCGGATGGCCCGGCCACGGCGCCGTTCCCCGAGCCCCCACAGGCCGCCCGGACCCGACCCGGCGACCCTCCGCGGCCTTTCGGGGCCCCGGCCGTCGGCCGTCCGTGGCCCTTCCCTGAGCCGTCCGTGTCAACGTCACGCCCACCCGCTCGCGCCTGCTCCGCGCTCCCCGCACATCGCTGGACCATTGCCCCGGTCAGGACGGAGCGACGGGTCCGAGCGGTATCGAGGGGAACGGCCGATGCACAGAGCAGTACGTCCGGATCGCAGAACGCTGCTCGCCGGCGTCCTCGCGGGCGCCACCGCCGCGCTCTGCGGGTGCTCGTCGACGAGGACCTCCCTGGTGGCGGCCGGCGCTTCGCCGAGCCTGCGGCCGACCACACCCTCCGCGGCGTTCGCCAGACTGATGGAGGGCAACCAGCGCTGGGTGAGCGGAAACCTCCACCATCCCGACCGGGATCCGAACCGGCGGCAGCTCGTGGCCCAGACGCAGAAGCCCTTCGGCTCGATCCTCTCGTGCATCGACTCCCGAGTTCCGCCCGAGCTCCTCTTCGACACCGGGCTGGGTGATCTCTACGTGATGCGCACCGGCGGGGAGGCGGACGGCCCGGTGGTCACCGGTTCCGTCGAGTACGGGCCGCTCACCAGTGGCACCCCGCTGATCGTGGTCCTCGGGCATCAGCGGTGCGGCGCAGTGAAGGCGGCGTACACGTCTCTCCGGGACGGCAAGCCGCTGCCCGGCAACCTCCAGGCGATCGTGAGGTCCCTGCGGCCGGCATACGCTCAGGCAGTCCGAAAAGGCGGCCCCGACCCGGTCGAGACCATGGCCCGTGTCCAGGTCACGCTGCTCACCGCGGATCTGCGGTCCGACGGGGTCCTCGCCCCCCTCGTGTCGAGGGGCTCCCTTGCCGTGGTCGGCGCCTTCTACTCGCTGGACACCGGCAAGGTGGAGGTCCTGACCAGCGCGCCGTCCTGAGCCGGCCGGGCGGGTCCGACGGCTCCGCCCGAGCGGCGGCGGACGAGCGGCCCGTCAGCGGCGGCGCGGGCGGGGAGCCGGTACCGCCGGCGGACTGCCGGCCGCGCCCGCGGGCCGGTGCCGCCGGGCCCGGCCGGACCACTCGCCGGCGTCGTACAGCACGCGACACGAGGGGGTTCTACGGCCGCGGACCGCGCGCCGCTGCCGAAGCCGCGGCGACCGGCGTGACCAGGGCCGTCCGGCTCAGGCCCACACCGCCTCCGCCGCCGCCGCGCCGAGGAAGGCCGCACCGAGCCCGGCCACGACACTGGCGACCAGGTTGGCGGCGGCGAGGAACCTCGCGCCCGACTCGGCCAGCCGCATCGTCTCGTAGGAGAACGTCGAGTACGTGGTCAGCGCCCCGCACAGTCCGGTGCCCACCAGCAGCTGCACCGAGTCGGAGGCGGCACCGCGGAGGGCGGCGCCGGTCAGCACACCCAGGACCAGGCAGCCGAGCACGTTCACGGTGAAGGTCCCCCATGGGAAGACCGTGTCGTGCCGCTTCTGCACCGTCCGGTCGGTCAGATAGCGCAGGGGGGCGCCGACCGCGGCTCCGACGGCCACCAGCAACCAGTTCACTTCGCGCACTCCGTTCCGCGGCCGGCACGGCGGACGGCCGCGCACTCATGGGGGATCACGAGGCTTCCGCCGGCCTGTGCCGCCACGCCGCGGCCCGGCGCGTCACCCAGGCCGCGCTCCACACCGCCGCCAGCGCCACCAGCGGCGTCAGCCCCAGGTAGAGCAGCCCCGCCCCGGGTCGACCGCCGTCCACCAGCTTCCGGGTGTCGACCGCGTAGGTGGAGAAGGTCGTGAACCCGCCCAGCACCCCGGTGCCGAAGAACGGCCGCACCAGCCGGTGGGCCGTCCGCACCTCGCTGATGAGAACCATGAACGCGCCGATCACCGCGCAGCCGACCGCGTTCACCCCCAGGGTGATCCATGGGAAGCCACCGCCCGCCGTCGGCCACAGCAGGGACGCGCCATAGCGGCCCGAGGCGCCCATCGCGCCGCCCAGTGCCACCACGGCCACCACCGGGCCCTGGTCCCGCCAGGCGCCGGGCCGCCGCACGGGGACGTGCGGGTCGGCCTCCGGGGCGATGGACTCGCCGACGGCCAGGGACTGCGAGGGCTTCACGGGTACACGTCTCCTACTCGCCGGGCACCCTGGTCCCCAGGGCGCGCGTGATCGCAAGTAGGGACCGTTGGCGGCGCCGATGCCGCGGTTCGGGTACGGCGGGCCCCACCGCCGCGCGGCCGCCCGGTCGGGCCGCCGCCGACGAACAGGGTACG
Organism: Streptomyces palmae; assembly: GCF_004684805.1. GTDB lineage: Bacteria > Actinomycetota > Actinomycetes > Streptomycetales > Streptomycetaceae > Streptomyces > Streptomyces palmae. The sequence continues at coordinate 28,833 of NZ_SRID01000004.1, read as the reverse complement.
GCACGGCCGAAGCGCGCCCCTGGTCGGAAGCCGCCTGCCGACCGGGCGGCGGTCGGCAGGCGCCGCGCGGAGTGCCGGGCCTACGATGGTCATGACTTCCCGATGCAGGGCTCCGCCGGAGGGCCACCGCCCCGCAGGCGGCCTGGCCAGGAGCCGTGGAGGCGCCGGAGATGACCACCACCACGCACGACGGGGCCGCGGTGGCCAGGCCGGTGGTCGTCGGAGTGGGGCGGTCGGCCGTGAGCCCGGAGGTGCGGTGGGCCGTGGAGGCCGCGGCCGTGCGCGGGCTGCCGCTGCGCCTGGTGCACGCCCTGGACTGGCCGCCGGGTGCCGATCCGCATCCCCGGGTGCCGCACCCGGAGCAGACCTGGAGCGGGCGCCACCGGGCCGCCGCGGAGGCGGTGCTCCGGGACGCCGCCGACTTCGCGCACCGGCACTGGCCCGCGCTGGAGGTCGAGACGTGTGCCCAGGACGGACCCGTCTCCCGGGTGCTGCGGGAGCAGGAGCCCCAGGCCGCCATGGTCGTGGTGGGCGAGAAGCGGCTCACCATGGCCGAGGAACTGGTGACCCGCGCCGGGCTCGGCGCGACGCTGAGCGCGCACCCCCGATGTCCGGTGGTGGTGGTCCAGGAGGGACCTGCCCCGGAGGGCCGGCCGCCGGTCGTCGTGGTGGGCGTCGACGGGTCGCGGTCCTCCCGGGACGCGGTCGCCTTCGCCTTCGAGGAGGCGGCCGCCCACGGCGCACGGGTCGAGGCGGTTCAGGCGCACCCCGGCCACCCGGCGGTGTCCGACGAGGCCCAGGAGTGGTTCGCGCAGCGGGCTCGGGCCGAACTGTCGGAGGCCACCGCGGGCTGGGCGGAGCGGGAACCGGGCATCGTGGTGGAGCATGTGGAGGATGTCGGCAAGCCCGCCCAGGTGCTGTGCCACCGCGCCCGGCACGCTCGCCTGCTGGTCGTCGGCACGCGCGGCCGAGGTGGCCTGCGCGGTCTCCTCCTGGGCTCGGTGAGCCGGACCCTGCTGCACCAGGCCCCCTGCCCGGTGGCCGTGGTGCCACCAGGCCCCTGAGCGAGCGGCGCCGCTCAGGGGCGGATCGGGGGTGGGGCGGCGGAGCCGGTTCGGCGCCCGCCGGCAGCGCGCTGAGGCGGTCCGGCCGTCCGTGAGAGGCGTGGGCCGGACCGCCTCGGGGCATGTGTGCGGCCGGTCGGGTGACTGGCCAGGGCGGTCAGCGCAGTCGGTTGAGCGCCTGCTGGAAGGCGGCCGCGTGCCTGGCCTCGTCGGCGGCGGTGTCGCGGAAGTAGCGGGCGGCGGCCGTGTCGCCGACGGCGGCGGCCCGCTTGGCGAACCCCGGGGACAGGCTGGTGGCCTCGTTGCGCTCCCCCGTGATGGCCGTGCGCAGGTCCGTCTTCGTGGCGTGGACGAGGCCGGCCAGGACCGCCTCGTCGGCGAAGTGCTCGTTCAGCTCCACCCCGGCGGTGCCCTCGAACAGGCGGGCCAGCGCGGTGTTGCCGGCCTGCCGCGCATGGGCGGCGAAGAGCATGTACTTGGCGTGGGCGAGCGCCTCACCGTGCATCGCGGTGTCGAGGTTGGTCTTCGTCCGGGCGGCTTTCACCTTCGGCGGCCCCGCGGGCACCGGAACCCTGTCGGCCTTCGGCGGCGCCGGGATGGTGCCCCGGCCGGTGGTCACGACCGTGAGCGCGGTGCGGTAGGCGTCGCGGTGACGGCCCTCGTCGCCGGCGAGTTCGGTGAACCGGCGGGCGGCCTCCTGGTCTCCGTCCTTGCGGGCCTGCTCCGCGAACCCGCGGTACATGACCTGGTGTTCGTAGCTTTCGCCCTTGATGGCCTGGCGCAGGTTGGCCGTGTCCGATCCGACGGTTCCGGCCAGGGCGGCTGCCTGGCGCAGGTGCTCCGTCAGCTCGGTCCGCGCCGTGCTGCGGAAGAGCTTGCCGACGGCCGGGTGGGCCTGGCGGTCGGCTTCGGCGGCGAAGAGGTTGTAGGCGGCGTAGGCGAACGCCTCCCCCTTCATCGCGGTGGCCAGGTCGGAGAGGGTCTGCGCGTGCGGAGCCGAAGGTCCGCCGAACGGGGCCTGGTGTCGACCGGCCGGCGCCGTGAGCGCCACGGCCGTGGCCGCCGGAGCGGCTGCGGCCAGCGTGCACAGGCCGACCACCAGCGTGCGTATCGAGTAGCGGAACATGACGTCCTCCTTCCGGGGCACACCCTTCCGGGTGCGCGCCCCTCCCTCATGCCACCCGTACCTGCGCACGACCGCCCCTTCACAACAGCCTTTCGAGTGAGTACGCACCGTCATCGCGCGCCTTTCGCCGGCCCGATCCTCCCCCTCGGCAGGCGGCGTTCTCCCCGAACGAGCCCGCCATCGACCGGTCGTACCGGCCGCGCGGGCGGGCGGCTGGACCGCCTCCTGCCGGCCGGTGGCCCCGCCCGGACTGGGCGAGTTGCCGGGGCGGGGGCCCGGGCCGCTCGGCGACTGGGGGCACCGCCTCCGCGGACGCGCCAAGCGCCCGGCATGACGGCCCGGGGCTCCCCCGCCCCGAGGAGGTCCGGGCGCGGCCGCCGTCCGGCCGCGGTCGTCCGGGGGAAGGCCGCGGTCCTCCAGGACCAGGAGATGGGTGCGGGCGGCGCTACAGCTGCCGCAGGAGGTCCGCGGCCATGTCGGCGGTGGTCTCGGGCGGCGGCGTCGCGTCGAGCACGGCTCCGCGCTCGTCCGGTTCCAGGGGTTCGAGCGTGGCGAGTTGCGAGGCGAGAAGCGATCTGGGCATGAAGTGGCCGGTGCGCCGGAGGAGCCGCTCCGCCAGCACCGCACGGTCGGCGGTCAGATGCAGGAAGAAGGCGCTCGGGCAGGCCGCTCGCAGCGTGTCCCGGTAGCGGCGCCGGAGTGCGGAGCAGGCGACCACGGCCCCCGTGCCCTCCGCCTCGTGCTCGTGCAGCCAGCGGCCGATGGACTCCAGCCAGGGCTGACGGTCGGCGTCATCGAGCGGTGTACCGGCGGACATCTTGGCGATGTCCGCCGCGGAGTGGAAGTCGTCGCCTTCCGCGAAGGGCAGGTCCAGCCGCCGTGCGAGCAGGCGGGCCATGGTGGTCTTACCGGTCCCGGCCACGCCGATGACCACGATGCACGGGGGGCGGCGCTCAGCGCTGGGGGTCACCACACCGGTTCTGCTTCCCTGTGTGGGCTCCGGTGAAGCTTCCCGGGTGGGTCCGCGTGCGCGCTCCCGTGTGCGTGGCCGCACGGCCCGCCGCGCCGCCCGGGTCAGGGCGCATCGTCCGGCAGCCCTTCGGCGTACAGCAGGTCGCTGCGCCGTTGCCCGGCCTCGTCCGGCCGGGGCGCGGGCCCGTCCGAGCCTGCCGGATACTCCCGCATCGGAACGAGGTCGCTCTCCCAGCCACGCAGCACCGGCGCCAGGACCCGCCACGCCTCCTCGGCCTCGTCGCCCCGGATGGACAGCGCCGGGTCACCCTTCATGACGTCCAGGAGGAGCCGTCCGTAGGCGGGCAGGGCGGGCGGTTCCATCCGCGCGGTGAGCGACAGCGGGGTGAGGGTCTGGGCGCTCGAACCGATCCCGGTCAGGTCCAGGGTCAGCCCTTCCGGCTCCAGCTGGAAGCGCAGCACATTGGGCAGGGCCTGACCCTCGTGGCCGAAGGGCAGGTGGGGAACGGAGCGGAAGCGCACCGCGACCTCCTTGCGGTCCCGGCCGAGCGCCTTGCCGCTCCGCAGCCGGAACGTCGTGCCGGACCAGCGCCAGCTGTCGAGTTCCAGCTCCACCTCCGCGAAGGTCTCGGTGCGCCGCCGGGGATCCACGCCCTCCTCGTCGACGTACGCGGGGACGGCGTGGTCGCCGATCCGGCCGGAGGTGTAGCGCGCCCGGCGGGTGCGGTGCACGACGTCGTGGTCGGTGAGGAGCCGTACCGATCGCAGTACGTCGACCTTCCGGTCGCGCAGGTCCCGCTCGCCGAGGGTGATCGGTGGTTCCATGGCCACCAGGCAGAGCAGTTGCAGCAGGTGGTTCTGGACCATGTCCTTCAGCGCGCCGACGGTGTCGTAGTAGCCGGCCCGGCCCTCCAGGGCGAGGGTCTCGTCCCAGACGATCTCCACTTCCGCGATGTGGGTGCTGTTCCACAGGGGCTCCAGCACCCGGTTGGCGAGCCGGCTGCCCAGCACGTTCTGCACGGTGGTCATGGCGAGGAAGTGGTCGACCCGGAACACCGCTTCCTCCGGAACGAGGTCGGCGAGCAGCCGGTTCAGCTCGCGGGCGCTGTCCAGATCCTCGCCGAACGGCTTCTCCAGCACGATCCGGCTGCCCGCCGGCAGGCCCGCGTCGTGCAGCGCGGTGACGGCGTGCGGGAAGAGCGCCGGGGGCAGGGCGAGGTAGACGGCGACCGGGTCCTCGCCGGCCACGACCCGGGCGACGTCCGCGGCGTCGGTGACGTCGGCCTGCCGGTAGTCGGCGAAGGCCGCGACGGCGTTCCGCGCCTCGGCGGGGAACGCCTGGCCGTGGCGGTCGAGCTGCCCGGCGGCCCACTCGCGGAACCGGTCGCCGTCCCAGCCCTCCCGGCTCGCCCCGATCAGCCGGAACCGGTCGCCGAGGTGTCCCGCGGCCCGCAGCGCGGCCAGGGCCGGCAGCAGGTAGCGGGCGGTGAGGTCCCCTGTCGCGCCGAAGACGGCGATCCGTTCGATCATGCCCGTACTGCCTTCGCCCGGGCGAGGTTCACCCCGCTGGCGATGATCCCGATGTGGCTGAACGCCTGGGGGAAGTTGCCCATGAACTCTCCAGAGGACGGGTCGATCTGCTCCGACAGCAGCCCGAGCGGGCTGGCGCGGTCGCACAGCGAGTCGTACAGCTCCTCGGCCTCGTCGAGCCTCCCCTGGGCGGTCAGGTTGTCGACCAGCCAGAAACTGCACAGGACGAAGGCGCCCTCGTCGCCGGACAGGCCGTCCGGCGCCTCCTCGTGCAGGTAGCGGTAGAGCAGGCCGCCGCCGGCCGACAGCCGCTCGGCGATGGCCGCGGTGGTCGCGGTCATCCGCGGGTGGTCCGCCGGCACCACATGGCGCAGCGGGAGCGCGAGCAGACTCGCGTCCAGTACGCCACCGCCGTCGAGGTGCACGCTCAGCGTCTGCGCCTCCTCGTCCCAGGACTCCTCCAGGACCAGCCTGCGCAGCCGGTCGGCGGAGGCTCGCCAGTCCGCGATCCGGCCGGGCAGGCCGAGCCGCTCGCCGATGGCCGCGGCCCGGTCCAGGGCCACCTGGCACATGCCGGCCGAGTAGGTGAACACCCGGCCCTGGCTGCGCACCTCCCAGATGCCCTGGTCCGGCTGGCGCCATGCCTGCTCCGCGGTGTCGGCCAGGCCCGCCAGGCCGGCCCACAGCGCGGGCTGCACCTGCCTGCCGGTGCGCAGCCACTGGTCGGCGCAGTCCAGGATCTCGCCGTAGAGGTCGTGCTGGCGCTGGTCGGTGGCGCCGTTGCCCCAGCGCACCGGGGCTGAGCGCCGGTACCCCTCCAGTTCGGCGTCCTCGATCTCGTCGGGTACGGGGCCACCGTCGAGGTCGTACATGATCCGGGGGGTGTGGCTCTGCTCGACGGCGTCCAGGACCCAGCCGAGGAAGGCGTCGGCCTCGCCGGCGAAGCCGATGCGGCGCAGGGCGAACACGGCGTAGGCCGCGTCGCGGATCCAGGCGTAGCGGTAGTCCCAGTTGCGGATGCCGCCGGTGGGCGCCGGCAGGGAGGAGGTGGGCGCGGCGACCAGGGCGCCGTTGGTCCAGTCGTCGCAGAGTTTCAGGGTGATGGCGGCCCGCCGGACCAGCGCCTCCTGGGGCCCGGAGTAGGCGAAGTGCCCCATCCAGCGCCGCCATCCGTCCGCGGTGGCCGCGAGCATCTCCGCGGCGTCGAAGCGGTGGTGGCGGTGGAAGCGGCCCCAGGACAGCACGAGGTCGAGGCGTTCGCCCTGGCTCAGCTCATGGGTGCTGCGCAGGCCGGCCAGGGGGCGGTTGGAGCGCAGGTGGAGGCGCAGGTCGGGGCGCCGCGCGGGCCGCACCTCGATGCCGCTGAACAGGGCCTGCGCCGTGCCGCCGCCGCGGGGCTCCAGGACCACTCCCAGGCGGACCCGCCCGGACAGCACCACGGCCGAACGGACGAGTTCGCGCCGCCCGGCCGGGGCGTCGTCGGTGAGGTCGGCGCCGGGCCGCACGGCCAGCGCGTCGGTGACGCGCACCAGTCCGGTGGCGCAGCGCATCTCGGTCGTGAGCACGCCGGTGTCCGGCTGGTAGCGCTGGCGCGCCTCCACCAGGTCCTCGGGCGCGAGGGTGAAGTGCCCCCCTCGGGTGCGGTCCAGCAGGCCGCAGAAGAGGGGCTCGGAGTCGAAGCGGGGCAGGCACATCCAGGGGATCGAGCCGTCCCGTCCCACCAGCGCGGCCGTCGTGCCGTCTCCGATGAGGCCGAGGTCCTCCAGCGGCAGGTAGCCCTCCCGGGTGCGGACCGGGCGGAACGGCGGCTCGGGGTCGTGCATGGCTCCTCGCTTCCGCGGTGCCGAAGGTCCCGTCCGACGTGCTGCGTACGTCCGAAAGGGCCGTCGTCTAGAAGGTGATCATCACCTTGATGACGTCTTCCAGCTTCTTGTCCGAGACCTCGAAGGCACGCTCCATCTCGTCGAAGGAGAAGGTGTGCGTGGTCAGGTGCGAGGGGTCGACGCGCTTGGTCTCCAGCACCCGCAGCAGCCGTTCCATGCGGAGTCTGCCGCCGGGGCAGAGCCCTGTGGTGATCGTCTTGTCGGCCATGCCGACGCCCCACGCCACGCGGGGGATGTGGACGAACTCGCCCTCGCCGTAGTAGCCGATGTTGGAGATCGTGCCACCGGGCTTGGTGATCTTCACCGCGGTCTGGAAGGTGATGTCCGCGCCGAGTGCCTCGATGGCGGTGTCGACCCCTTGTCCCCCGGTCAGCTCGTCGATCCGCTCGATGACGTCCTCGCTGGTGAAGTCGATGATGTCGTCGGCGCCGTACATCCGGGCGAGCCGCTGCCGGTCGGGGACCGATTCGACGCCGATGACGCGTCCGGCGCCGCGGAGTCTGGCCCCGACCGTCGCCATCAGGCCCACCGGTCCCTGGGCGAGGACGGCCACGGTGCCGCCGATCGGGATGTGCCCGTGCTCCGCTCCCACGAATCCGGTCGACATCATGTCGGCGCAGTAGACCGCCAGTTCGTCGCTGATGGTGTCGGGGATCTTCGCGAGATTGGCGTCGGCCTCGTTCACATGGAAGTAGTCGGCGAAGACCCCGTCCTTGGAGTTCGCGAACTTGAAGCCGCCCAGCGGCCCGCCGGACTGCGAGGGGTAGCCGTTCTGCGTGGCCAGGTCGCCCCAGTCGGGGGTGATGGCGCCGACCAGCACCCGGTCGCCGGGTTGGAAGTCCCGTACGCCGCCGCCCACGGCGTGCACCACGCCCACCGCTTCGTGGCCCAGTGTCAGGTCCTGCCGCGGGCCGATGCCGCCTTGGACGGTGTGGGAGTCGGAGGTGCAGATCAGGGCCCTGGTGGTCCTGATGATGGCGTCGTTCGGTCCCGGCTCGGGAACGGGCTTCTCCATGAAGGCCACCCGCCCGATCTCCTTCATCACGAATGCCTTCATCTGCCCGCCTTCCGCCTGGCACACCGTGTCCGCGGCCACCGCGCGTCCGCGGGATCGGCACCCGGCGCGCAGCAGCCGTTCACTGCTGACACTGTCCCAAGGCCGACGCCGGCTCGCGACCCGACCGCTTCGCGGGTGGCCTCCCCCGCCCCCGCGGCCGGCGCCCCCGACTCGCTTTCCCGAATCGCCTGACCAGGGCGGCGAGGGCAACCTGGGAGCGTGGGCATCAACCGAGGCAATGGGCGGAGGTCACCGTGGGTGACGCGGGCAGAGGTCGGGCCTTCATCGGATCGTTCACCTCATCGGGCGGCCGCGGGATCGTCGTGGCCGCGGTGGACGCGGCAACGGGAGCCCTGACCGAGACCGGCGTCATCGATGCCGTACCCGACCCGTCCTATCTGGCCCTCGATCGCCCTGGGGCGGGAGCGGTGCTCTACGCCGTCTCCGAGACGGCGCGGGGCTCGGTCGCCGCCTATGACATCGCCGGTCCGGCGGCCCGCCCGATCGGCGTACCGGTGGCCGTGCGCGGGGAGGAGCCCACCCATCTGTCGGTCGCCCACGGGCACCTGCTCACCGCCAACTACGGATCCGGCAGCGTCACCGTGCTGCCCCTCGCCGCCGACGGCGCCCCGCGGTCCCCCAGCGACGTGCGGCAGTTCTCGGGGAGCGGCCCGGACCCGGACCGCCAGCGGGGCCCGCACGCGCACCAGGTGCTCTTCGATCCCTCCCGGCGCTGGGTGCTCAGCGTCGACCTGGGCAGCGACGCGGTGCGGGTCCACTCGCTGGACACCCGTGCGGGCACGCTGGCCCTGAAGGGGGAAACCGCGCTGCCGCCCGGGACCGGGCCGCGCCACCTGGCCTTCCACCCGTCCGGACGCCATGCGTACCTGCTGGGGGAGCTCGATCCGACGGTCACCGTGTGCCGCTGGGACGCCGCCGCGGGCGTGCTGGAGCCGGTGGGCGCGACCCCGCTGTTCCCCGGCGGCACCGAGAGCGCGGTCTCCCCCTCGGCGCCGGTCGTCTCCGCCGACGGCCGCTTCCTGTGGGCGGCGGTACGGGGCCCCGACACCATCGCCGTCCTGGCTCTCGACGCGGCCGGCGAGCGGGCGGAGCTGATCGACTCCGTACCGTGCGGGGGGCGGTGGCCGCGCGATCTGGCCCTGCACCCTTCCGGCACCCGCCTGTACGCGGCCAACGAGCGTTCGGGCGACGTCACCTGGCTGGACGTCGACCCGGCGACGGGCATCCCGCACCGCGCGGGTTCGCTGCCCGTCCCGGCGGCCTCCAACGTCCTCTTCGCCTGAGGCGCGGCAGCCGGGTCCCGCCCGAGAACGCGGCATCGCCGAGGCGGCGGACGCCCCGCTCCGGTTCCAGAGGTAGTCGGCGTTCCCACCGGCGACTCCACGCCGGTGGTCCGCTCCCGTCGAGGATTTCCGTGGGCAGCGTCCACGGCGGGAGCCCGGACTTCGGGGACTTCGACCACGACGGCAAGGGCGACCTGGCGGCCCGGGTGGTGCCGGACAGCGTCCGCCCGCGGCGGTCTTCGTGGGACCGGTGCCCAGGCGTTCCACCAGGACACCCAGGGCATCGCGGGCGCCGCGGAGGCCAATGACCGCTTCGGCGGGGCCGTCCGGCTGCTCGATGTGGCCAAGGACGGCAAGGCCGAGCTGGCGGTGTCCGCCCCGCAGGAGAACGCCACCGGTGCCACCTGGTCGCTGCCCGGTACCGCCACCGGCCTCACCGCGACCGGCTCGGTCTCCATGACCCCCGGGAGCGTGCACGCCCTCGCCGCGAAGGCCGGCTTCGGCAGCCTCTTCGGCAACGACGACGCCGTCGGCCTCTACTTCTGACTCCTACTGACCCCTCCGCACCGCGATCACGCCGACCCCGGCCGGCCTGATCGCGGTGCGGTGGCCATCGGGACGCTCGCGACGGCCGGGACGAGGACCGGCAAGACCTGGTCCTCGCCCTCCGCCGCTATTGGGAGCACAACCACCCGGGCGAACCGATCGAGGACTACTTGCGCAGGGGCGGGCTGCTGAGCCGCTTCAGCGCCGCTGCCGCCCTGTCCCAACAGATGCAGTCAGCCCTCAGCGACGTCGCCCAGGCCCTGCTCCTGCCCGGCACTGTCGGGAGCGCGCTCGGGCACGGCACTGGAGCGCTCATCAAGGCGTTACGCGAGCGACGCCGATCCGTACGCGCCCTCACCGGCTGCTCCCGTCTGGCCGACCTCCTGGAAGCCGAGCCCGACCTGGAAGCCCTCAGCTTCTACCCGCACCTTCTAGCCTGGGACCTGGCCCAACTCCCAGCCGACAAGGGCGCGCTTACCTGTGATCCTGCTGGACACCTTCGAGGACACCGGTGACCGCGTCCACCGCGACCTCGAACGACTGCTCCAGCGCATCGTGTGGTTGATGCCCAACGCGTTCTTCGTCGTCACCGGACGCAACCGTCTTCAGTGGGCAAAGACAAGTCTGGAAGGGCAACTCGACTGGACCGGACCGAATGCCTGGCCCGGCCTGGTCTCCCAAACGTCACATACCGGCTCGGGCGTATCCGGCCGCCAGATCCTGATCGGCGACTTCTCCCCCGAAGACTGCGAGGACTACCTGGCCCGCAGGCTCAGCCGCGACGGGCGGCCGCTGATCGACGAACCAGTCCGCCGGATCATCGCTGAGCGCTCCCACGGGCTGCCTCTGTACCTGGACCTGTCGGTCATGCGCTACCTGGAGCTTCGGCGCAGCGGCAGACAGCCGCAGGTCACCGACTTCGACCACGACTTCCCGGCCTTGATCGCCCGTACCCTCAGCGACCTGACCGCCGAGGAACGCCACGTGCTCCGTTCGGTCAGCCTGCTCGACGCGTTCTCTGTTCCTCTGGCCACCCAGGTCGCCGGCATGGACCACGACGCGCCCGCCCTACGGTTGACCGAGCGCCCCTTCATCCGGGAGTCCCCCTCCGGTACATGGCCCTTCCATGTCCACGACCTCATCCGTGCCGCCATCCGCAACGCGGACGACGCCAGTGACGACCGCTGGTCGGACCAGGACTGGCGGCGCGCGGCCCAGCGCGCATTCGGCGCCCTGGAATCGCAGTGGCGCCAGGACCTGCGACGTGACCGTACCGTCCTGGTCGGCTGCTCGCAGCAAGGGCTGCTCCTCGCGCGGGACGGCCCCGACGGGTCTTCCACGGCAGCCCACGCCTCGTCGTCGACACCCAGCCCACCGGCAGGCCGGTGCCCGACCTCGTGTCGTACGTCCCCGAAGTCCCGCCTCACGCGAACAGCCCGGCTTGCCGCTTCGCCGCCCCTGACCAGCACGTCAGCGCTACGGTTATCCGAAGATCGGCCCTGGTGCCGCCCTCTCCCCGTGGGGCGGCACCAAAGCCGTCTGCGTACTCACCATCGGCGAGATGCTCAACTTCAAGGGGTTCGGCCACGACCTACCGGCCGATGGAGATCGTGATGGACCATCTCCTGACCGGCGGCGGTGCGGACGGAATGGACGCGTCGTCCCTGTCCAGGTGGTAATTGGCGACGAACCGCGCGCGTGGACGGACATCCACGCGGCGATCACGGACCTGCTCGCGGGGCATCTGCCGGCAACGGACCGGCGGTAGCGCTCTCCCGGGTGGCGCCCGTGCCGGGGCTCTTCGTGGAGCGGCCACGAGGGCCGTTGTCCGAGGCGATTGGCAAGATTACGGCCATGCATGTCACTCCTGTCACTCCGCCACGGCCGATCGACGTCGCCGCGGTCATTCCCCAACTGGCTCCGCTGGCCCGCACGGCGACCCGCCTGCACCCCCGCCCTGGGGCGCCGACGTGGCACGACAGCTCGATCGGCGGGCCGCTGCTGTGGCCCGCTGAGGAGCCGTGGCCGCACTGTGAGGAACCGCATGTGGTGGACGGCATCAACCCAGCCCAGTCCCCGGCGGATCTGCGGCTGGAACGACGGATCTTCGCCGCCTCGCACGGCCGGGACCTGACTCCGGAGGAACGGGAGACTCTCAAGCGGATCCGGCCCCCTCGGACGTATCCGGTGAGGCCGGCGGTCCAGTCGTACGACGGCCCCATGGCGATGCTGCCCGTCGCGCAGCTGTACGCACGGGATGTGCCCGATCTGAGCCCGCCGGAGGGCAAGGACCTGCTGCAGGTTCTGTGGTGCCCCTTCGATCATCCGATCATGCCCAGGACCCTGCTCTTCTGGCGTTCGGCAGCCGCCGTCACCGACATCCTCGACACGCCCCCCGAGCCGCCCGCCGTGCAGTTCGACGGCTATCTACCGGAACCGTGCGTGCTCGAACCGGAGCAGATCACCGAGTACCCCGACCATCTGGAGCTGAGCGAAGAACTGCAGGAGCAGCTCAAGCAATGGAGTGTGCCGCAGGCAGCAGAGGAAGACATGGACCCGGACACGTACTACGACTGTGTGCTGTCCAACGCACCCGGCTGGAAGGTCGGCGGCTGGCCCGCTTGGAACTCCACCGACCCCAGCCCGCGGCCCTGCTCCGAGTGCGGCACCGGCATGGAGCTCCTGATGACCGTCGCCACGTTCGAGGAAGGGGACGACGCCGGGAACAGTTGGTCTCCGCACCCCCACCCAGGTGCTGGACCGTACCCCGGCCACCGCGGCTACAACGCGTCCGGTGTCCAGATAGGCAGCGGCTACCGGCAGCACCTGTTCGTCTGCCCGGCGGAGCCCGAGCATCCGCACATCGAGTTGATGACGTAGCCCGTCCGCAGTGTGCAGCCGGGGCGTCACGGTGCGGGCATGCCGTGACACCGGGTGGCCGCGAGGCTCAGGGTGCCTACCTGCGGCCCGACATCCGAGAAGGAAGCAGGCCGTCCCCGACCCGACCGCGACGCATCGCCCCAGGTCGAGCGCGTCCCGATGAGCTCGCCGGTCGGTAAGGCCGCGCATGCGACGAGGGTTCGGGTCCTCCAATGGAGCCCGAACCACTGGTCTGCGCGTTCGGTGGGTGGCTGAGGGCTCTGGCCGGTTCACGACCGGCAACTGCGGCAGGCCAAGTCGCGGTGCCAGCTCGATATCGGCCTCCTCCTCCCAGTCGGTGGCCCAGACCAGGTCGCATGGCAGGGGTTCGATCCCACTCCCTATGCGGGGGCGGTGGACGCCCTTCCGACCGCGGCGGCCGACTCATCGGCCGCCGCGGTCCGGCACCACGTCGGGAACCCGCGCGGGACGCGGCAGCCTTCCCCCCGGCGCCGACCCGGGCGCCGCGCACCGCGCCCACTCGCAACGAGCACGCCCGGGAAGACCAGACGCCGCACGCGGGGCCGCGCGGCGGGGTTGTCAGGGGGTTTGCCGATCCGCCTCCTGGCGTGCCGGAAGCAGGGCCATCACCACCAGGGTGGTGACCGCGGCGAGGGCCGCGCAGATGACGGCCACGGCGGACATGCCGGAGACGAACGCCTCCCGGGCGGATTCCATGACCGCTCGGCCCTCCTCGCCGGGCAGCCGCTGGGCGGCTTGGGCCGCGCCGGCGATGTTGTCGCGGATCGCCTCGCGTGCCTGCTCCGGCACGGCGGCGGGGATGTCGTCGTCGACTCCGTTGCGGTAGGCGGAGTTCAGGGAGCTGCCGAGGATGGCGACGCCCACCGAGGCCCCGATCTGGCGCATGGAGTTGGCCAGGGCCGAGCCGGCACCGACCTCGTCGGCGGGCAGTGAGCCCAGGATGGCGTCCAGGGTGGTGGGCATGGTGAACCCCAGGGCGGCCCCCATGATGGCCAGCGCGGTGCCGGTGGTGCCGAAGCCGGTGTCGACCTCGACCAGGGCGAGGACGACGAGGCCGACGACCCACAGCACCATGCCGGTGGCGACGACCGCCTTGGTGCCGACGCGTTCGACGAGTCGTCCGCCGACACGGGCCGCGACGACCAGGGCCAGGATGAGCGGCAGTAGGTGCAGTCCGGTGGAGAGGGCGTCCTTGCCCTGGACCTGCTGGAAGAACTGCGGCACGACGAACAGCACGCCGAAGAGGATGAACATCACCACGGAGACGGCCACGCTGGACCAGGTGAACCGCGCGTTGCGGAAGAACCCCAGGTTCACCAGGGGGTTGGCCGTCCTGCGCAGCCAGACGAACAGCAGCGCCATGAGGGCCAGGCCGCCGACCGTCGCCGCCAGCACCGGAGGGTCGGACCATCCGGCGTTGGGGATCTCGATGACGCCGTAGACGAACGCGGTCACGCCGGCGACGGACAGCAGCGTGCCGACGAGGTCGAGGCGCTTGGGGTTGGCGGCCTTGGTCTCGGGGACGAAGACCAGGATGCCGATCACGGCGATGGCGACGATCGGCAGGTTGATCAGGAAGATCGAGCCCCACCAGTAGTTGTCGAGGAGCCAGCCGCCGGCCAGCGGGCCGAGGGGGACGCCCAGGGCGAAGCCCGCGGTCGCGATGGCCATGGCCTTGGAGCGTTCCTCGGGCGGGAACATCAGCGGGACGATGGACAGCGCCAGCGGGGTGATGGCCGCGGCCCCCACGCCCATGACGACACGGGCGACGATCAGGCCGTCAGCCGTGTCCACGACCATGCCGAGCGCCGAGCCGGCGCCGAACAGCAGGAGGCCGGACACCAGGACGATCCGGCGGCCGACCCGGTCGCCCAGGACGCCGAGCGGCAGGAGCAGGCCCGCGAAGGGCAGCGTGTAGGCGTCGGTGAACCACTGCAGTTCGGTGGTGGTGGCCTTCAGGTCGGTGGCGAGCGTGGGCAGGGCGACGGTCAGGATGGTGGCGTCCAGGCCGACGATCATCAGGCCGAAGACGGGAGCCGCCAGGGCGAGCCAGCGTTTGCGGGCAAGGCCGTCTGCCGGCGGTGCTGGGGTGTCGGACGTGGTCTTGCTGGAGGTTGTCATCAGCGGTCCTCGGCACCTTGCGGTGGGGTGGTCATCGGACGGAGCGGGAGTTCGCCCCCCGAGCGGCGGACAGCGCGCGGTGGGGGCCGGTACGGCTGTCGCGCCCGGACGGACCGGTCGGCTCCGTCCATGGGCGTGGCAGCCGCGGTCTGGGGTGGTCAGTCACAGCACGTACAGCCGTTGCCGCAGGCGCAGCCGCCCTCCTCGGTCGGCCGGCCGGCACGGGCTTGGGCGAGTCCGGCGGGGGCGCAGCAGCCGCCCCCGCGCCAGGCCTCGACGCCCTCCCTGACCGCTATGGCGGCGATGGCCAGGGCGGCGAGCGGGTCGGCCCAGGACCAGCCCAGCGTCGCGTTGGCGACCAGGCCGACCAGCAGCAGGGCGGACAGGTAGGTGCACAGCAGGGTCTGCTGGGAGTCGGCCACGGCGGAGGCGGATCCCAGCTCGCGCCCCGCCCTGCGCTGGGCAGCGGACAGGAAGGGCATGACGGCCAGGGAGAGTGCGGCGAGCACGATCCCGGGGATCGACTCCTCGGCCTGGCCTGTCCCGGTCAGGGCGCGGACGGCGTCGAGGGCGACATACCCGGCCAGGGCGAAGAACGAGAGCGCGATGACACGGAGCGCGGTCTTCTCGCGGGCCTCTTGCACAGCGGGTGCGGCGGCGGAGAACTGCCAGGTCACCGCGGCCGCCGAGGAGACCTCGATGACCGAGTCCAGGCCGAAGCCGATGAGCGCCGTGGAGGAGGCGAGGGTGCCGGCGGTGAGGGCGGTGATCGCCTCGAGCACGTTGTACGTGATCGTCGCGGCGACCAGCCACCGTATGCGGCGGACCAGGGCCTCGCGTCGGGCGGGTAAGAGGCCGGAGGTGGACTCGGCGGCCATGAACGGCGGCCTTTCTTCGGAGGGTTGACGGGGCTGGCCGCCGCTGGGACGGCGGGCTCGGCGGGCGGTGGCGTCAGGTCCGCGAGACGGCGGAACGGGTGTCGCACGGGATGTCAGTACACGATAGCGTGAATTCACGTTTTCCTGAACTCACACGCCGCCGAATGCGCGAAGGCGTGCGCACCCACCCTCTGTACGCTGGAAGGGTGCTGACCATCGCCCCGGACATCGAAGTCCTCGCCCGGTTCGGCCGCGCCCTGGCCGACCCGATCCGCTGCCAGCTGCTGCTCGCCCTGCGCGAGGCCTCGGCACATCCGGCGGACCTCGCGGAGCGGCTCGACATCTCGCGGACCCGGCTGTCCAACCACTTGGCATGCCTGCGCGACTGCGGACTGGTCGTCGCGGTTCCGGTGGGACGGCGCACCCGCTACGAGTTGGCCGACGACCGGCTGGGGCACGCGCTGGACGACCTGCGGGCCGCGGTCATCGCCGTCGAGGCCGACCGGACCTGCCCGGACGCCGACACCGAGGGCTGCTGCTGAGTGCGGCGGGCCGGGACCGGGGACCGCAGGCCCTCACCCTGACCGGTGCGCGGTTTCCAGGGCTTCCTTGAGGCGCCTGAGGGTGACCTGCATGCCCTGGCGGTTGTGGGTGACGCGGTCGTGGATGCCGCTGACCTTGGGGCCGATGAAGAGCATGGCCTTCCCGCGGGTGTCCGTCCAGGTCTCGGTGACCCTGGTCGCCGCCCCGCCGTCCAGCGGTTCGAAGCGGTAGCTCCAGATGGAGATCGGCAGTCCGATGGCCGTCACGCTGAAGGCGAACAGCCGGCCGGGCTCGGCCGCCACCACGGTGCAGTTCGTCGACCAGGGCCGCTTCTTCAGGTGCGAGGCGTTACGGCCGGTGAAGCGCATCCCCACACAGGCGGCCCGGCCGGCTTCGTGGACGGTGGCGCCGGTGCACTCCGGGCTCCATCTCCCCATCTCGGCGACATTGGTGACGGTGTCGTACACCAGCTGCGGAGGGACGGCGATCTCCATGGTCTCGGAGACGGTCTGCGGCATCGGTTTCCCTTCGGTACGTCGGTGTCCGGCCCTCGGCGGCGCGGGGCCTGGGGAGTGTTCAGTGGCAGATCCACCTGCAGACGGCGGCCATGCCGCCTGTGGTGATCAGCGCCAGGGGTGCGACGGCGGCCAGCAGTGCGGCACCGAAGACGGCCTGGGAGGTGAGTGAGCCGCAACATCGCTCGCTGGCCAGCAGATGGCGGCGGCGTATGGTGACCGGGCAGTCGAGGGCCGGGACCGGCTCGGCCTCCCGAGTGCCCGACCAGCGGGCCAGGGCCCGAGCGGTGGCCTGCCGTCCGCACTTGGTACGAGCCGCGCAGTCGGCGCGCATCTCGATCAGGCTGCCGAACCGCTCGGCGAAGCGACCGGTGAACCGCCGCTTCGGCAAGACGGTGCGCAGCGCGTCGCTGAGTTCGCCGAACAGGTGATGGCGCTGCTTGAGATGAGCCTGTTCATGGGCGAGGACGGAGGCGATCTCCTCGGGGGTGAACTCCGTCAGCAGGGAGTCGGATATGACGGCGTGGCCGCCGCGCGGGCCCGGGACGCTGTAGGCGAGGAGTTGGCGGCTCGGGAGCACCACGGCGCTCAGGTGCTCGACCGACTCACCGAACAGGGCCAGCAGGGCGCGGTGGCGCTCCCGCCGCTTGCGCGCACCGCGGTGGATGGCGACGAATGCCTTCGCGACCCAGGCGACGAAGGCCCAGGCCGCCATCACGGCCACCACATCCACTAACAGCCGCAGCACCCGGTGCTCCGGGCTGCCCAGGCCGAAGGCGAGGGAACAGGTGGCGAGCAGCAGGCCCGTCAGCGAGCCCACTCCCCCGCCCAACCACAGCCCCAGGGCCGCGCAGGGCGCCCGGTACGGCCAGCTGAACATGATGGTGACAACAGAGGTCAAGCCCGACAGGACCACCGACAGCAGCACAAGACAGAGCGCATCCACGTAACCCCCCGTATTTCACGAACTGCCGATTGCACAGCGGGCACAACCCACCCCTGGACCAGCCACCCGCGACGGCACGGCGCGGGAACCACCCGCGCCATGGATCACCTCAGTCCGCTTCCCGCTCCCGCCTGTCCAGCGTCTCGGCGAGGACCTCACGGGCCTTGGGACTGATGACGTCGACGAACCGCAGCATCACCTGATGGTCGTCGCCGGCGATGCCCAGGGCGTCGGTCATGAGCTCGGCGAACATCTCCTCCCGGGTGGCCACGGCACTGAACCGGTGGGCCCGGGACTGGGCGTCCTGCTCCACCAGACCCTTGCGGGCCAGGCGCTGCAGGGTGGTCATGACGGTGGTGTAGGCGAGCTTGCGCTCACGCGCCAGCGACTCCTGCACCTCGCGAACGGTCTGCGGTCCCGGCGCCTGCCACAAACAGCCCAGCACCGCCCGTTCGAGATCACCCAGTTGTGCCATGCCGAGCAGCATAGGCCATCCGAAGACCCTTGACTATCGCCGTAGTACTACTGCGATAGTAGGCCCTGGCCGCGGCTGAGGGACGACCGTCATCGGCGTCGGTTCCGCGTGCCTTCTTCTTTACTTTTTCCTTTGGGGGACCCATGGAGTTTTCCGCCATGCTCGGCTGTCCGGAAGCGGCATTCCGGCAGGCCGACGGCGACTGGCAGGCCTCGGTGACCGAGGCCCTGCGCGGCGCCTTCGCCCAGCACGCCGAGGAGAACGCCTTCTACCGCGCCCAGTGCGAGGCGGCGGGCGTCCGAGCCGAGGACTTCGCCGCCCTCTCGGACCTGGTCAGGATCCCGCTGCTGCCGGTGCGCATGTTCAAGCAGCCCGACGCGCACGTGCTGATGACCGCGCCGCTCACGGACGTCGAGCTGGAGATCCGCTCGACCGGAACCGGCGGAGTGCCCAGCGTGGCCCGCCGGGACACCACCACGACCAGCCGCGTGCTGACGGCGATCTTCGCCCAGTACCGGGAGTTCTTCGGGATCGGCAACGGAGCCGGCCTGTTCCTGTGCCCGTCCACCGCCGAGACCCCCGAGATGGGCATGGTCAAGGCGTTCAACGTACTCAACGGCCTGCTGGACGACCACGCCTACGTGGTACGCGACTACGCCTTCGACCCCGAGGAGGCCCTCGGCCGGCTCGACGCGTGGGAAGACCGGATGACCCGCCACATCATCGGGCCGCCCTTCCTGGTCGGGCGCCTGCTGCGCTACCTGGAGATGGAGGACATCACCCTCAAGCTGGACCCGGGCTCGCACGTCATCACCCTGGGCGGCTGGAAGCGCTACACGGGCGAGAGCATCAGCCGCGAGGAGTTCAACGCCAAGATCGAGAAGTACCTGGGCATCCCCGCGGCCAACGTCCGTGACATGTACGGCATGATCGAGTCGAACATGCTGGCCATGGAGTGCGAGCAGCACCGCAAGCACGTACCCCCGTGGTCCTACATCTCCATCCGCGACGTCGAGGACACCGACGTCGAGCTCGCCCCCGGCAAGACCGGCGTGATCGCCCTGCTCGACGCCCTCAACACGGGCTACCCGGGCTTCATCCTCAGCGAGGACGTCGGCGAGGTCGACCACACCCCGTGCCCGTGCGGCCGCACCGGCCAGACGGTGTCCTTCCGCCGCCGCCTGCAGGGCGCCGAGCTGGGCTGCTGCGCGGTCAGCATCGAGAAGTTCATCGACAGCCAGGAGATCGTCGCCGAGTGCGAGGTCCCCCAGGCCGCCCCCGCGGAAGGCTGAGCCGATGGCTCGCTACAGCCCCACCGTGGTGGACCACTTCACCAACCCGCGGAACGCCGGCGAACTCGAGGACCCCGATGTCCGGGCCTTCATCGGCAACCCGGTGTGCGGGGACCAGATCATGCTGACCGCCACCGTCACCGACGGCACCATCACCGAGATCCGCTTCCGGGCACACGGTTGCGCGGCCTCCCTGGCCACCGCCAGCGTGCTGACCGAAGCCGCCCAGGGACTGCCGATCACCGACCTTGAGCAGTGGGACGACGCGTACGTCACGAGCCTGCTCGGCGGGCTCGGCCCCGACCAGCGGCACGTGGCCACGCTCGGCCGCCAGGTCGCCCACCGGCTGGTCCGCAACCACCGGGAAGGAGTCGACGATGAAGCCCCCCTCGTCTGCTCCTGACCGGCCCGAGCCCCCGGGCGGGGCGCGGGGGATCTACCTCGACCACGCCGCCACCAGCCCCGTCTGCCCCGAGGCCGTCGAGGCGGTGCTGCGCGGCATGGAGATCACCGGGAACCCGTCCAGCCGGCACGGCGCGGGCGACGAGGCCCACGAGGCGCTGCGGTCCTCCCGGGAGCAGCTGGCCCGGTTGTTCGGCTGCACCGCCGACGAGGTGGTGTTCACCGGCGGTGGCTCCGAGGCCGACGCGCTGGCCATCTGCGGCACGGTCCTGGCCGCGCGGGACCGCACCCCGCATGTGATCACCACGGCGATCGAGCACTCCGCCGTCCTGGAGTCGTGCGGCCTCGCACGGGAACTCGGCGCCCAGGTCACCCTCGTGGAGCCGGACGGGCGCGGCTGGGTCGACCCCGAGGCGGTACGGCGCGCCCTGCGACCCGGCACCGTGCTGGTGTCGGTGATGCACGCCAACAACGAGACCGGTGTCGTCCAACCCGTCGCCGAGATAGCCGAACTCGCCCATCAGGCCGGTGCGTTGATGCACACCGACGCGGTGCAGGCGGCGGGGAAGATCCCGCTCGCCGAATCCGGTGCGGACCTGATCTCGGTGTCGGCGCACAAGTTCTACGGCCCCAAGGGGGTCGGTGCGCTCAAGGTCGCCGCCGGGGTGCGGCTCGCCCCGCTGATCCGCGGCGGCGGCCAGGAGCGCGGTCTGCGCGCGGGCACCGAGAACGTAGCCGGCGTCCTCGGCATGGCGGCCGCGGCCTCCGCCGCGGTGCGGCGACTGGCCGACCCCGGCTTCCAGGACCATCGCCACGCGCTGCGGGCGAGCCTGCTCAAGGGGCTCGAACAGGCGGGCGACCTGGAGGTCAACGGGGATACGGCGTCCTGCCTGCCGGAGATCCTCAACGTGTCCTTCGCCGGCCTGCGCGGTGACACCCTCGTCGACGTGCTGGCCGTGCGCGGCGTCTGCGTCTCGGCCGGATCCGCCTGCCACGCCGGGAGTGACGCGCCGTCCCATGTGCTGACCGCCATGGGGCTGCCCGCCGAGCGCGCCAAGGCCGCGGTGCGGTTCAGCGCCGGACGCACCACCACCGTGGACGCCGTCACCGAGGCCGCCGCCACCACGGTCGACGCCGTCACCAGGCTGCGCTCGCTGGGCCCGGCCGTGCCGCCCGCCACTCGCGCGAAGAAGTGAAGTGATGACCGCAGTAAGCGAGCAATGGAAGATGGCCCCCGGCCACACCGAGCGCGAGGCGCCCTTCGTCCGGCTGCCCGAGCCCACCGCCGCCGCGCGGGTCGCCCTGAACGCCCCCGTACGCAATCTGCAGATGCTGGAACTGCAGATCGCCGGCGGCGCCGACGAGATCTACGTCGCCCACCGCGCCCCGGCCGGGCAGGGCGGCAGCTTCGACGCCCTGCCCGGCAGGCGGGACGGCGAGCCGACCCAGATCTCCAACCGGCGCCTGCTCAAGGAGATCATCACGCAGGCGCACGAGGCGGGCCTGCGGGTGCACCTGTGCGCGGACGCGCCCGCCGTCGGCGCCGCATCCCGCGCCCACTTCCTGGCCCATGTGGCGCAGGGCGTCGAGGCGGGCGCCGACACCGTGGTGGTCGGCGCCCTGTCCACCGCCCGCTGGATCGCCCGGGACCACCCGGACACGCCCCTGGTGGCGGCCTCCGGCCTGGGGGTGACCACCGTCTCGGCCGCCCGGTACCTGCGGGAGACCTACGGGTTCCGGCGCGTCGTGGTCCCCCACGGAATGGGCCTGGACGAGATCGCGGCCTTCTGCGCCGTGGACGGACTCGAGGTCGAGGTGCCGGTGCAGACCGGATCGGGGGCGAGCTGCCACTCCTGCCGGCTGCCGGACCAGCGCGGCGCCGGGCTCGGCTGCCGCGCCGGATACCGGGGCGGCACGGCCGGCGGCGCGGCCGAGGATCTGGCGGCGTTCCTGGACGGCGCCTCGGACTGCGCCCTGTGCGATGTGCCCGCCCTGGTGGCCCTGGGAGTGACCGCCCTGCAGATCCCGGGCCGGGAGAGCCCCATCGTCCGCCAGAACGCCAAGATCACGCAGATGTACCGGCGAGCCCTCGACGGCATCGCCAGGGGCTGGAGCACCAAGCAGACCATCGAGGACATCGACCGGATCGAGCTGACGTGGCAGATGGGCTGGGTGCCGCGCATGTGCGAGAAGCAGCGCTGCCGCTTCCGCGACACCCCGCACCGCCGCGCCCACGTGTGACCGGGAGGTCCGGATGACAGTTGAAGTGCGACTTTCCACGCCCGACCGGCTGGACGAGGTCCTGGGCCTGGCGGTGGACGCGATCAGCATCGGGCAGGAGGGCTGTGCGGCCAAGCTCCCGGACGCGGCCGCGCTCGGCCCTGCCCTGGAGCGGGTGCGCGGGGCGGGGCTGCGGGCCGGCCTGGTGCTGCCGGCGGCCTGGCAGCGCGGCGCCGAGGCACTGGTCGAGCTGGCCGTCGGGCTGGCCCGGCACGGAGCGCTGACGGTGACCGTCAACGACCTGGGAACACTGGCCGCGCTGGCCGCGGTCGACCTGCCCGACTGCGAACTGGCCGTCGGCCTGGCCCTGCTTCCCGGCCGGCCCCACGACGCGGCCGAGAACCCCAGGAGCGTCCTGGAGCCCATCGTGTACGAGCCCGCCTTCCTCGGCGAACTGGAGGGCCTCGGCCCCCGGGTGCTCGAAGCCGACCCCACGGCGGTCGTACCGCGGGAGGCGCACTGGCGGATACGGCGGCTGACCGACGCCGTCCCGCTGGCCTGGGCACGCTCCTGCCCCACCGCGCGGCACCACCGACTCCCGCTGACGGCCTGCCGGTCCGCCTGCGACACACCGCTCGCCATCTCGGCGACCCACCGCTGGCAACTCGGGCACGGCCACCTCGAGCCCATCGCGGTGGCCGACCGTCCGCACCAGCCCCCGCTGACGGTCTACGGCAACGCCGTCTACGCCACCGCACCCGCCGCGCCGGCGCCCGGTGGCGAGGTGATCGTCGATGCCCGCTTCCACCCTCGCACCGCCTTGGCAGAGCGCGTCGCCGTACTCCGCTCCCAGCAGCCGGTGACAGCGTCCCCTTAGGAGATCCTCATGGTTGACCTCGCTTTGAGCAGCGACCAGCAAGACATCATCGACCAGGCCCGTGCGGTGGCCCGCCGCTGCCTGGCGCCGCGCGCCGCCGAGCACGACCGCTCCGGCACCTTCCCGCGGCAGAACATCACCGACCTGCACGAGGCCGGACTGCTGGGTCTGCTCGTACCCACCGAGTACGGCGGCACCGGAGCCGACCTGACCGCCTGGTCCCTGGCGGTGGCGGAACTCGCCGAGGCCTGCGGATCCACCGCCCTCGTCTTCGCCATGCACTCCGGGGCCGCCCGGCTGCTGGCCGCGGACGCCGCCGACAACCCGCTGGCCGCGCGGGTCCTCAAGGAGATCACCGCCGACGGCGCGTTGCTCAGCTGGGGCTTCTCCGAGCCCGGCACCGGCGGCAACATCCTCATCCCCCAACTGCGAGCCGCGGTGGACGGCGAGGAGGTGCACCTGGCCGGCACCAAGGCGTTCTGCACCGGCGCCGGGCACGCCGACTACTACGTCATCAACGCGCACAGCGGTGAGGAGGACTTCCGCCGCAGCCAGACCATGGCCGTCGTCCCCGCCGGTGTGGAGGGCCTCGCGGTCAAGGAGACCTGGGACGCCATGGGCATGCGCGCCAACAGCGCCAACACCCTGCTGCTGGACTGCCGCGTCCCCTTCGACCACTGCGTCGGCGGCCCGGGCGGCGGCATGCCCCGCCTCACCCATGCCCTGCCCGCCCTCATCCTCGGCCTGGCGGCGGCGTCCCTGGGCATCGCACGGGCCGCGCAGTCCTTCGCCAACGACCATGTGATGCGCCGCAAGCTGGCCCCCACGGGCCAACCGCTGGCCGCCTTCCAGGGCGTACGCCTGCACATCGCGGACATGGCCACCGCCATCCACACCGCCCGCCTCACCCTGCTGCACGGGGCCTGGACCGCGGAGAACGACCCGCTGGAGGTCCTGGGCGCCTTGAACACCACCAAGTACGTGTGCAACAAGGCCGCCATCAACGTGGCCGACACCGCCATGCAGGTCACCGGCGGCCACGGCTTCCTCCGCGCCAACCCGCTGGAGCGCCACTACCGCGACGCCCGCGCCGGTGCCGTCATGGGCAGCAACCTCGACGCGCTGCGCGACATGATCGGCAAAGCGGCCCTCGGCCTGGACCCCCGCAGTGACACCGTCACCATCCCGACAGGAGACACCCGGCCGTGACCGCCGCCACCCCTTCCCCCGCCGTGCCCACCGACGACGAGGTCCTGGCCACCCTGCGCAAGGCTCTCACCGAGGTCCTCGACGCGGCCGACCTCGCCCAGGTCGACCTCGACGCCATCGACCGGGACACACCGCTGCTGAGCCTGCCGCTGGACTCGCTCACCCTGGTCGCCGCGATGAGCTTCCTGGAGACGAGCTTCCGGGTGTTCATCCCCGAGCAGAAGGCATTCGCCTTCAAGAAGGTCGGCGAGCTCGTCGACTTCGTACGCGAGAAAGCCGAGACCAAGGCGGCCAAGGCGGCCAAGGCCGCCGGTACCGCGGAGCGGAGGGGGGACGCGTGACCACGCTCGCGCAGCCCGTGCTGGACTACCGGCTCCTCGGCGGCCACCAAGAGGGCCTCAGCTTCCTCGACTCCCGAGGAGTCACCGGTGGACTGCGCTACGCGGACCTGGCCCAGCAGGCCCGCAGGGCGGCCGGTGCCCTCAGCGCCCGCGGGGTGCGCTTCCAGGACCGGGTGCTGCTGCCGATGCCGACCGGCCCCGCGTACTTCACCGCGCTCGCCGGCTGCCTGCTGGGCGGCTTCGTCCCGTGCACCGTGGTCTCGCCGCCCAACCCGGAGGATCCCCGGTCCCCCGGCATGCGCCAGTTCGCCGCCGTGGTCTCCGCGGTCGGACCGGCCGCGGTCATCGCCCCGGACGAGGCGACCGCGCGGGCCCTGGCGGCGATCGCCGGCCCGGTGTACCTGACCCCCGCCGAGTTGGACGGGGACCCCGCGACCCAGCCCGCCGCCCCGCGGCCGAACGACCTCCACCACATCCAGCTCACCTCCGGCTCCACCTCCGCGCCCCGTGCCGCCGCCCTGACCTACGCGCAGGTCACCGCGAACGTCACCGCGCTGACCGAAGCCTTCGAGCTGCACCGCCACCCCGGCGGCGACCGCATCTGCAACTGGCTGCCGCTCCACCACGACATGGGCTTCGTCGTGGCCCTCACCGCCCTGCACAGCGGCACGCCCCTGGACCTGATGACGCCCATCGGCTTCGTGCGCGACCCGCTGTCCTGGCTGCGGCACATCTCCGAACGCCGCGCGACCATCACCAGCGCGCCCCCGTTCGGGTACCGCTCCGCCGCCGACCGCCACCGGCGAACGCCCCTGGCGGAGTTGGACCTGTCCTCGCTGCGGCAGGCCCATGTGGGCGCCGAACCCATCCCGTTCCCGGTGCTGACCGACTTCCGCGACGCCTTCGCCCCGCACGGGCTGGACGAGAGCGCCCTCATCCCCTGCTACGGCATGGCCGAGACGGTGCTCGCCTCCACCATGTCCCTGGCGCGCCGTCCGTCCGCGGAGCTGAGCTGGGGCCGGGTCAAGGCCCTGCGGCTGGACCGCTCCGAGCTGCACCACCACAACCGGGTCACCGACGCCCGGGACGGCCGGCCCGACATCACCGTGGTGGCCTGCGGCCGGCCCGTCGGCGGCCTGGAGATCGAGGTCCGCCGCCCCGACGGCGGCGGCTGCGCGGAGAACGAGATCGGCGAGGTGCATCTGCGCGGCGACTCGGTCATGGCCGGCTACCTCGGGCCCGACGGCGCCCCCCGACCGGTCGACGCCCGCACCCACGCCACCGGCGACCTCGGCTTCCAGCGCGACGGCGACCTGTACATCGTCGGCCGGCTCAAGGAGATGCTCATCGTCCGCGGCCGCAACCTGCCCCCCTACGACGTCGAGCAGGCCATCGAGGCCCACCCCGACATCGAGGCGGGCAACAGCGCCGTCTTCTCCCACACGGACGACTCCGGCGAGCAGGTCGTGGCCGTGGTGGAGAGCAAGGCGCGGGGCGAGGCCGCCGCCAGGATCAAGGGGGAGGTCGCCATGCTCGTACGCCAGGCCTTCGGCTTCACTCCGCGCGAGGTGGTCGTGGTGCGCCGCGGCCGGATCCCGCGGACCACCAGCGGCAAGCGCCAGCGCGCCAAGCTGCGCGAGCGCTACACGGCCGGGGAGCTGACCTAGATGGCCTCCTCCACCGTTCCCCGCGCCCCGCGCGGCACCCGGCCGTGCCTGGACCCCGACCAGCAGCGGTTCCGCGATGCCATGGCCGAACTCCCCGCGGGGGTCACGGTGCTCACCACCATGGCCGCGGCCGGTCCCGTGGGCATGACGACCAGCGCCGTGGCCTCGCTGTCCCTGGCGCCCCGGCTCGTCCTGGTCTGCGTGGCCAACGGCTCCGGCACCCTGGCGGAGATCCTGCGGCACCGGGCGTTCGCGGTGAACGTGCTCGCCGACACCATGGCCGAACTGTCCACGGCCTTCGCCCAGGGCCCGCTCCTGGAGCGCTTCGCGGGCGTGGCCCACCACGTCCGCGAGGGCGTGCCGGTCCTGGACGGGGCGGTCGCCACGATCGTCTGCCGGGTGCACGAGACCCACCCCGGCGGCGACCACACCATCCTGGTCGGGGACGTACGCCACGCACGGCACACCGGCGGCCGGCCGCTGCTGCGTCACCGCGGCGCCTACCGCGGCCTGTTCTGACCGGGACTGCCGGCGGTCGGTCCCCCACCGCTGCCGGCGGTCCCCCCTTCACCGGTCGCCGCCGGAGTGCGCCAGCACCTCGCGCACCAGGCCGGTCAGCAGCTCGCTGCCCCGCGGCGGCGCGGTGTGGCGGGCCGCCGCGGCGCGGCCGTCCGCCGACAGGCACCAGGCCAGCAGCCGGTCGAGGTCGGCGGTCCGCAGCCGCTCGCCGGGCAGCAGCGCGGGCCAGCGCAGGGCCGCCGCCTGTGCGCTGACCTTGGCTCCGCCGGCCACCGGGTCGACGGCCAGCACCGGGGTCCCGGCGCGCAGTGCCTGGACGAGCCCGTGCAGCCGGGTGGTGACCACCGCGTCCAGTCGGACCAGCGCCGCCTGCAGATGCTCGGGCCGGGTGGGCAGGCGCCAGTCCCGGCTGTCCAGACGGGTGTCCAGGACGACGGTGGCCGCGTCCGACCCGCCCAGCCAGTCGGTCAGCGCCTTCGACACCCCGGCGTGCAGCCGGCGCGGTCCGTACTCGTGCTGGCCCTCGGTGAGGATCACCCCGACGAGCGGGGGCAGCCGGTCCGGCAGCGGGGCGTGGAGGCTGAGGTCGAGGGAGGCGACCGGGACGCCCGGCGTGTCCCGGGCCAGCACCTCGTGGAAGCCGGTGACCGCCGGATCCGCCGGATCGGTGACGGAGACCCCGACCGCGATGCGCCGGCAGCGTGCGAAACGGGCGTGCAGTTCCAGCAGCGGGCTGGGCCCCGCACCCGGGCCGGGGGTGGAGTGCACCGGCCCGCAGGCGAACACCAGATGGCTGAACCGGTCCGGATCCGCGGCCTCCAGGCGCAGCGCCCCCGGGCGGAACACCGGCGACCAGGCCGTCTCCACGGCGACGGCCGCCTCGCTCAGGGCCTGCCGGACGCTGGCCTCCGCCAGCAGGTCGCCCGCCGTGACCTCGCCGTGCAGAAAGCTGAACCATCCGGTGAGCAGCACCCTGGTGTTCACGGCGCCACCGGGGCGGCGATGTCCCGGCCCGCCGCGAGCAGGTCCGCGACGGCGCCGAGGACCTCGGCGGTGGTGATGCGCAGCAGCCGGGCGTCGGGATGGCCGCCGTGGGCGTCACCGGGGCGCGGCGGATCGCCGGGGTCCGGGTGCCACAGCACGCGGTGGAGCGGCAGCGGGGGCGGCCCCCACAGGCGGGGGGCGACCGGGCCGAAGAGCGTCACCGAGGGGGTGCCCAGGGCGCTGGCCAGGTGGGCCAGGCCGGTGTCGCCGGCGAGCACCGCGCGGGCCTGGGCGACCAGCGCGGCCAGGTCGGCGAAGGGCACGTCGGCGGCACCGCCCAGCAGAGCGGAGCGGGCGGGCAGTCCGGCCAGGGTGGCCACGCGCCGGGCCAGTGGGCCCTCTCCGGCGCCTGCGGTGATGACCACCCGGTGGCCCGCGGTGTGCAGGGCGCGGGCCACGGCGGCGTACCGCTCGGGCGGCCAGCGCCGGGCCGGGGCGTCCGCGCCGGGGTGGATGACCAGGGCGCCGGGCGCGGGGGACCGCCGCCGCGGCACCGGGATGCGGAGGTCGTCGGGGTCGGCGGGGAGTCCGTACCAGGCCAGCAGCCGGCACCAGCGGGCCCGTTCGTGCTCGTCCTCCCGCCACGGGGGCCCGGGGACGCCGGGAATCGCGGAGTGGGCGTAGGCGAGCAGCCGTCCCGGCGCCAGCGCGCTGAGCAGCCGGTGGCTGAGCGGGCCGTTGCCGTGCAGGTCCACCGCCACCTCGGGGGGCGGGCCGGACCAGTCGAGTCGGGGCGGAACCGGTCTGCCGGGCCCGTCCCCGGTGGGCAGCAGCCGGTCCACCAGGCCCGTGGCCCCTGCCGCCTCGGCCAGCCGGCCGGGCGCGGCGAGCACCAGTGCGTGGTCCGGGTGGGCCCGCCGCAGGGCGCGCAGCGCGGGCACGGCGGTGAGCAGATCGCCGAGCCCCAGTGCCCGCAGCACCAGGACGCGGGGCGGTTGCCGAACGGAACTCCGCATGGGGATCGCTCCTTCGCCGGCTCCGCGGATGGCGCCTGGAATTCCTCGTACCGGGAGAAAGTGTGCCATTCCACAAGCGGGGCCGCAGGGCGGTGAGGTGGGCGCCCGAACGGGAGTGACCGGGCGCACAGCCCGGCCCCGCCGGGCGCCCCTGTGGTCAACCTCACCGGGGCCCGGGGATCCCTTGCGGGCCAAGGGGTCCCCGGGTCCCGAGGTGCCCTCGGCGGCCTCGGCCGCCCCTCACCGGCCCGCCGCTTCTGTGAGGATGAGGGACTGCTGGCCGGCTCGGCCCCGTCCGGAACGGGACTCCGCGGGCAGCACCGACCCCTCGGCACCTGCCCGGCCTCGGCCGGTGACCACGCCGGCGCCGACTCCGCTTCCGAGCCTGCCGGGCTCTTCACGAAGTTCTCGACGTGCCCACTGCCACCCCACCCCGTGCGAACCC
>NZ_SRID01000049.1 GCF_004684805.1 Streptomyces palmae | reverse complement strand
TCCCCGGCCGGTCGCGCCGCCGCCCCCCGCGGGCCCGCCGTCGACCGCACTGCCGGCGCCTTCCGCGCCATCGAGCCCCGCGCCGACCGCGGGCGAGGGGCCGCCCCCGATCCATCTGACGGTCAACTTGCCGGGCGCGCCGACCCAGCAGTCCAGCGAGCGGCGGTTCTTCCTCAAGGTCTCCTGGCTGTTCAACACCAGCGCCTTCGGTGCCGCGCTGGTGGTCCGGTCGTTCCTCAAGCCGGTGCTGCACGCGTGCGGTGACCCCTACGAGCCGGTGGTCGTCGGTGCGGTGGTCGCCGCGGTGATGGAGCTGGCCGCCACCGTGCACAAGAGCCGGCCGATGTGGCGCGTGCGGACCTTCACCTACCTCATGGTCCTGATCACCTTCACCACTCCCGCGGGCCTGCACGCCATCGCCAACCGCATCACGGGAGTGTGACCGCGGTGATCACCCTCGGAGGAGTCGCCGCCGGGGGCAGTCTGCTGGTGTTCACACTCGCCCGCTGGGCGCGCACCGGCCGACGCCTGGATCGCATGATCCTGCTGGCCATCGGTCTGGGCATGGGCCTCCTGGCCGCGGGCTGTAGCGGCGGCCTGCTGGCCTGGATCACCGCTCACACGGCCGGGCCCGCCAACGCGGTCGGGCGTGTGCTCATCGGCGGCGCGGACCAGGCCGTAGCCGACGTCCACAGGGACGAGCTGGCGGTGGGCGGAGGAGTCGCCATCACGGTGCTGCTGGCCGCTGCACTGCTGCTGGCCCGCTTCTGCTGCACCGATCTGCGCTGGCACCTGGCGATCGGGGCCCTCAGCGGTGACCTCCTGGGCCGCACACCCGGTGTGAGCGCCCTCGTGGCCGACACCCTCACGCCCGCCGTGAATTCCCTCGGCGAACACATTCTGAATTCCCTGAACTAACCCAACGAACTGGAGAACAAAAAGCCATGGCGAATATCCCTGCACAGGGCCTCACGATCGGCGGCCTCTTCGTGGGGCTGGCCATTCCGACGCTCTACTGTTCCCGGTGGGCCGTGCAGTACCTCAAAAGCAAGAAGTCCCCCGACAAGCAGGAGGCGGTCGGCCTCGGCGTCGGCATCCTCTACGGCGGCCTGGCCACCATGTGCACCGGTGGACTGATCGGCTTCGGCGCCGGGGTGATCACCTGGCTCGGCAACGGCGCAGGCAGCCTCACCATGTGGGGGTTGACCGGCGGCAACACCACCCTGGACGCCCGTAGCACCACCGTCACACTCACCGGCGAGGGAAACCTGATTCTCCTGCTGCTGACAGTCGTAATCATCGGGGCCTGGAGGGCTTTGGGAAAGAAGATGCAGGAGATGGCAAAGAGGGGCATCGTCTCCGGAATTCTGCTGGGCCTGTCCGCGACGCTGGGCGGCGCAGTCGCCGCATTCATCATCCCCGCCGTGAACAATTGGGGCGCCCAAATCGTCGGCAGCATCGCCTAACCCGCACATTCCACGGCGACGAACGCCACCGGTCGGCCACGCCCAGCCTCCCCTCTCTCTGCCCGCCACCGCGCGGTCCGGGACAGGGGCCGGGCCAGGCGTGGCCGGCCGCAGCCGCCCGCCCCACACCCCAGCCAGCACTACCGATCAGGAGTACCGACCGTGACCAGCGACCTGCCCGACCGCATCATCTACGAGGGCGAGTTCGTGGACGACGACCAGGTGGACCAAGAGCCGTCCGGTGGCACCGGTCCAGCAACACCTCCTCCCACCCGCCGCGCACGGATCACCGCCGCGCTCGCCGCCGCCACCCTGCGCGCAGCCACCCGCGAGATTACCGCCATCACCACCGGGTTCAAGGTGCTCAAGGCCGAGCGCGGCCAATGGCTGTCCGCGTCCAACCTCACCGACGCCCACCTACGCGCTCACCTCCTCAACCACCGCTACCGACGCTGGGAGCGCCGCCAGCGGCAAGAGGCCCAGCGCCTGAAGGAGAAGGCGGAGGAGGCCGAGGAACGGGCCAAGGAGGCCCAGCGACGCGCTCGGCAGGAGGACGTCCCAGAGGGCTACCAGCGTGCCTCCGAACAGGCCGCGAAGGAGCGCGCCGAGGCGGTGGCCTGGCGGAACCAGTCCCACGGAGTCGAGAGCACCCTGTACGCCGAACACCGCGAGCCCAGCCCCGAAGAGCTGGCCCAGCAGCGTCGCCGGACCGCGAACCGCCGCCGGCTCAAGACGGCAATCACCGGCGCCGTGCTGGCCGCCGTGGAACTCTACTGGGCCAGCACACTGCCCCTGCTCACCGCAGGGGGCGCCATCGTGACGGTCTGGGCCAAGGGCCGCATGCCTAACTGGCGCAGCACACCACCCGATGTGCCCGCCCTGGCCTACAACGCCACCACCGGCACCGCTGTGGACGGCGCCACCACCTCGGACGGCGCCACCACCTGCAACTCCGGCTCCAGCGCCTCCGCGCACGGCCCTGCTGGCGACCCCACAAGCAGCGCCACCGAGCGGGAGAACCTCGTGCCCTACCCGATCCGGGAGGCCACCACCGCGGACGAAGCCGCCGAAGCGCTCCGGCGCGCGATCCTCCAGGAGGGCGGCGACGTCGAAGCCGTCACGGACGCGGTAGAGGAGCCCTGGGGATGGTCGGTGCGCGCTTCGTTCAGCAGCGGCAGCCCGGACGACCTCAACGAGGAGAAAACCTACAAGGGGCTGATCACCTTGCTGAAGGTGCGGCGCAACGGTTTGTTGATCGAGGGCGATCCCGAGGCCGGCGACTCCTGCACCATCCGGATCCTCAAAAAGGACCCGTTCACCGCCGAGCTCGTCGGCACCGTGCCCTACCGGGCCCCGCTGTCCGCCTCGATCAGCGACAGCGCCGACTTCGGCGTCGCCATGGACGCCACACCGCTCGTTTTCACGCTGGCCGGGCTGATGCTGCTGATGGTGGCCGACTCCGGCGGTGGCAAGTCGGGCATCATGCTCGCGATGGCCGAGGTCGTCACCTCCACCCGGGACGCCGTCGTGATCAATCTTGACCCCGTCGGTACCGGCGTGGGTGACCTCGGCCCCGCGATCACCCTCAACGCGACCATGGACGACGCCCTGATCAGCGATGTCCTCGACTTCTTCCTCAACCTGTGCACCGCCCGCGCCGCCCAGCGCGCCGCGTACGGGTGGGGCAACAAATGGCGCGTCAGCCCCGAGCATCCCGCCTTCTGCCTCTTCGTGGACGAGTGGCCACAGCTGTCAGCCAAGAACAAGGCCAAGCTGATCAGGCTGCTGCTGCTGGGACGCAAAGAAGCCATCTGGGTCTACGGCGGAAGCCAGTTCGGCACCAAGGACTACCTTGGCGAGGCCATCGGCCCCAAGCTCGCCGCCAAGCTGATCGGAGCCTCCCGCCGCGTTGACGTCACCGAGCTCCTGGGCGGCGGAGCGCTCGCCGAGGGCTACCGGGCCGACCTCATCGTGGCCGCCACCCACACCGAGCGCAACGACGCCGGCCAGATCTACGCGACCGGCCTGCCCGGCATGCCCAACCGCCCGCTGCGCTACCAGGTCCGCGAGATCCTCCCCGAATACGCCGCCAAGGTCGGAGCCGAGAGGGCCGCGGCCGGCCTGCCCGACGTCACCCACACCCTCACCGAGGCCGGCATGATCGACCAATGGGCTGATCTCCAAGCCGCGTGCGCAGACCCCACTGTGCCCGGCACCAGCAGGAGCGGCACGAGCGCCCCGGCCATCGTGCAGACCATCCGGGCCGCGTTCACCGCTGTGGACGATCCGGAGTACCTGACCATGGACCAGCTCCACGTCCACCTCCGCCGGGACGACGAACAGCGATGGGGGCGCTGGGACGACAAGGACGACCGCGACCGCCTGCGCGAGCTCGGCAAGGCCCTCAGCCGAGCACTGCGCGACGCGAAAGTGGACCTTTCGTCCAAGCGCATCACCGAGCTCGACGGCCAGCCCCGCGGCTACTACATGGCCGACGTCCAGGAGGCCGTGGACGCTCATTCCTGACCCTGCATTCATCGGCGACTCATTGGTCGCCCATTGGCGTTGATCGGCTCGCCACAGCCGATCAACGCCAATGGCTGCCCAAACAAGAAACCATTGCTGACCTGCGGAAACCGATCAATCCAATCAGCCAGCTCCCCCCCGGCCCTCAGGACGCTGCCGCCCTCTCAGCCAGCGAACACGGGGGCCGGCCTCCCACCCAGCAGAGAGATCACATCGTGGCCAAGAAGATCACCATCACAGAGGCAGACGGGACCGTCATCGAGACTACCGTCAGCGACGATTCCGTCGCCCGCGAGTACGAGGAGCTGCCGTTCCAGGTGGACCACATCACCACCGTCACCGTCACCGACGACTGACACCCCGCCAGCCGCAGCAGTTGCCGTTCGGGGATCGGTCACCGTGGCCGATCCCCGAACGCTGGCGCAAAGCTCATATTTCGGTCCTACGTCCGGCCTCCGACACGCCTAACCCGGAGGCCACCTCAGAGCGCCGTCAGAACCTCGCCGCTCGGAGGTGGCCGCTGAATCGGCACAGTGGGCCCTGGCCCCCTTCACCCACTTCAAGATCAGGACACTCGATGCTCTCTCTGTCTCTGGCCGCCAAGCACCTGACGGCGCCCGCCGTGCCTGCTTCCGTCCGCATCGCAGGTGTGGAGGTGACCTTGAACCGCTCCATCGAGCGCCTCGCGCTTTTCGGCTGCCTGCTGGCGGCCTTCGGTGAAATCCATCCTTTCTGTGATCACTGGGCACAGGGCTCGACAACAGCGAAATGCAAGCGGCTGTACGGCACGCACCGCGTCTACCGAGACGGTGTGGCCGTCGGGGAAGAGACGACCGACCGCAGCGGCGAGCCGACTACGACCGCCAGCAGCCGGGGGCGGCGCGCTGTCGCCCTGCATGTCGCGACCTATTCCGCGATCCAGTCCGGCGCAGCGGTCGCACTCACCCGATCTTTCGGATACCGCGTCCCCGCCCGTGCGCTCCTGGCTGGCGCAGCCATCAACGCCGGGACGCACGCGGTCATCGACCGCGGCGCATTGTTCCTCTGGCTCGCGGACCAAACAGGCCAGCGTGGCTACATCGAGCACTGTCAGGCGGTACGCCTGGACAAGGACGGCAAACCGCAGGCCGAGATCACCGGTCCCGGAACTGCCTGGATCGAACTGGACGCTGCCCTGCACCGAATCATCGGCGTCGGGGCCGCGGCCGTCATCACCTGGCTTGCCACACGCAAGCGAGGCCGCAGGTGATCGGATCCTGACCTTCTGGCAGGTGGAGCCAGCGGACCCGATCAGGTCCTCCTGCGCGCCATCCCACACCTTCAACGCAGCCCGGTGCGCCAGTTCATCCTGTGAACTGGCGCACCGGGCTGCGCTTCTCCCCGCACGTCTAGCTGGAGGCCCCATGAGGAGCACCAACCGCGACGTCGACTACGCCCTTGCCTACCCCGAACCGCCAGCCTCACCGCTCTGGCGCCGCCGCGGCCCCAAGACCCGGCCGCTCACCGACTCCCAAAGGCAGCGCAACCGCGAGCTACTGGACGTCGCGCAGAAGCGCACCCCCAAGCCACGTCCAAGAAGCTGACTGAGCCAGGTGACGCCTCAGACACACATCTACGCGTGCACCACCACGGCCCCGAGCACCGCTGGCAACCAGGCTTCGGCGACCACCACGCCCAGCAGCTGGGCCGGCGAGGCCACCACCCCGGAGCTCCGTCCCGCCATTCCGGCCGGGCGGCGCTCCGGCATCTCCACCGCCCTTTTCGATCCTGGAGGCTCCATGACAGCCCCTGACCTGTTCATTTACTCCTACGGCGCCCGTTGGCAGGACCCGCCGCCTCGCCACCGAGCCGCCGTTCTCGACATCCTGCTGACGGACGAGCTGCTGGCCCCGCCCCACGAGCCGGCCCTGGCCGGCGTCGCCGCGCAGCTGACCGGACAGGACCCGGGCGTACGCGACCGCATCCTCAACACCCCAAGCG
The DNA here is from genome assembly GCF_004684805.1 of Streptomyces palmae. Taxonomy (GTDB): domain Bacteria; phylum Actinomycetota; class Actinomycetes; order Streptomycetales; family Streptomycetaceae; genus Streptomyces; species Streptomyces palmae. The sequence goes on along the minus strand of NZ_SRID01000049.1, from coordinate 21,537 downwards.
CGGCCCGCATCATCGCCGACGCCGTGCACGACCTCGCCGCCCTGCGCGCCACCGCGAACGGCCGGTCGGTCCAGCTCCTGGTTCAGTCCCCGTACGGCCGGCACCGAGCTCCCGCCATCGCCGACGCCATCGGTCACCGCATGCGCGAGGTCGGCGCCCGCGTCCGGGTCACCCACCACCACATCAACCGGCCGCCGGTGCCCGCCAGGCCCCCGTACCCCGACTGCCCGTTCTGCCAGATCATCCACGACGGCGCCCCTGCCACGATCGTCCACGAGTGGGCCGACGCGGTCGCGATCGTGCCCCGCAGCGGCGGTTGCACCAACGGCCACCTCCTGGTCTTGTCCCACGACCACGTCACGGACTTCACGACCGATCCCGTCGTCTCCGGCACCGTGCAAATGCGCGCCGCTGAACTCGCCGCGCGGATCGGCGGCCAGTGGAACTACGTCACCTCTTGCGGGCCGGCCGCAACCCAATCCGTGTTCCACCTGCACGGCCACCTCGTTCCTCGCACCGCCGGCGACCGCCTCCCGCTGCCCTGGACCCCCCAACACGCCGCGCGCGCAGCAGCCGCCGCCGAGCAGAACGGAGCAACGCAGTGAGCGTCACCCTCGTCATGGCCCGTGAGTCGATCCCCGCCGGGCCGAGCGTGTTCTTGGCCGGGCCCACCCCGGACAAGAGCGCCCCGGTGCCGTCCTGGCGCCCGACCGCCGTCGCCGCCCTATCCGCACAGTGGACCGGCAACCAGCCGCTCACCGTGCTCAGTCCCGAGTCCCGGGGCGGCACCCGGGCGGCCCGCTACGAGGAGCAGGTCGACTGGGAGACCGCGGCCCGCGGGGCGGCCTCCGCGATCCTGTTCTGGATCCCCCGGGATATGCGGACCTTGCCGGGCATGACCACGAACGTGGAGTTCGGCCTGGACGTCAGCAGCGGCCGCGCAGTGCTCGGGGTCCCGCCGGACTGCCCCAACCCGGAGCGCAATCGATACCTGGTCTACGTCGCCCGCCGCCACGGCGTGCCGGTCTGCGAAACCCTCCCCGACGCGGTGACCGCCGCCTTAGCCCTAGTCGCCGCCAACACCGGACAGGAGACACGATGATCCGGCGCAGGTACCGCCGCGGCGGCAACGCCCCCGCCGCCCTCAGCCTCAACGACCAAGCCGCCATCGAAGTGCCGCACCGTCCCTGAACTGGCCGCGCCCAGGGGGCTCTGCCTGTCCGCCACCGCGGGGCTGGCAGAGCCCCTGCCTGTACAGCTGTATCAACCGACCCTCACCGAATGAGGCCCATGAACCTGCCTGAATCCGCCCTCGCCCCGCTCCCTCTCCCCACCCCCGCGCTCTACGTGCTCATCGGCGCAGCCGGGAGCGGCAAGACCCACATCGCCACCGCCTTCCCCCGGGACTGGCGCCTATCGCTGGACGCCTGCCGGCAACGGATCTCCGACGCTGGCGACCAGGCCGCCACCCCCGACGCGGTCACCCTCTTCGACGCCGCACTCAACGGCCGCCTCGCCCGCCGGCGGCCCACCGTGGTCGACGCCACCAGCACCAACCTCGCCGACCGCGCCCACCTGGTGAAGTACGCCCACCAGCACCAGCTGCCGGCCGTCGCGATCGCGGCCCGTACTCCGCTGGCACTGTGTCTCGCCCGGCAGGCACCAAGGCCCACCAACCGGCAAGTCCCCGAACACGTGGTTACCGAGCAGCACGCCGGAGTCCCCACCACCGAGCAGCTCCTGAAGGAGGGGTTCGATCAGGTCCACGACGCCACCGACTTGGACCTGCTGCGGTTGCTGCTGGAACGCTCCGCGGCCGCTGGCCCGAACGCCCTTGCCGCAGTGCGCGCGGCATTCGGGGATGACCTCGCCCGGGTATTCGCCTTCGACGCTGGTGACAGGTCCCGAGGCGCCTTCGTGGTCGCCGGCCGCCAGCTCGCCGTGCGCTGGTGGGACGAGGCCGAGCCGTACGAGGCTCACTGGGAAGCTCGTCTCGACGGAACGTGCCCTGGCTGCGGTGACGGCACGCTGTGGGTCGAGGTCACCAGCGCCCGGGACCTGCTGGACGTCTACAACGGCGGGCAGCCGGACGAACCCGTCTGCGACGTGTGCGACGCCCTATGACCAGGGGCCCGGCTAGCGTCCGCTGCCGGCCCACCGACAGCCGGCGCCCGGGAACAACCCCGGGCGCCGGGCACCGCGCGAGCTGCACTGCCCGCCTGGTGGCCACCATTCACCCAGGACCGGCGGACCTTCTCCAGCCCCCGGTATCCGGAAGGACCCTCGTGAGTCTTACCGCCATCCTCGCCCAGTCCATCACTGAAGCGGAGCCCCTGCGAGCACTGACGCTATGGCAGCCCTGGGCATCCGCCGTGGCCCAGCTCGGCAAGAACATCGAGAACCGCGGCTGGCTCACCAAGTACCGAGGTCTCGTACTCATCCATGCAGGAGCGAGCATCGACCGGCGCGCCGTCCAGCAGATGCCCCGCGATCTGGAGATGCCCGCAAAAGCTGTCCTCGCCGTCGCACGGATCTCGGACGCACATTCCGACTGCGACGGACGCTGTAGCCGGTGGGCCATGCCTGGCTTCCACCACTGGGAGCTCGCCGACGTCGTACCGCTCACCGAGCCGGTGACCGTTCCTGGCGCCCAAAGGCTGTGGACACCCAAGGAGGCCCTGCGTCGCCGCGTCGCCGACGCTTTGCCCGCCAACACCTCCGCTTCCTTCGTCGCCGCGTGAAGCGATCTGACACGCCAGTCACCAAGAAGGCCCTGGGCTCCCCGCTGCCGGGAGCCCAGGGCCTTTTTGCGTTTCCAACGGAAACGCGCGACCTGGGGCCCTAGCGTGGCTATGAAGCGGAATTAGGCGGGGAGGGGGTCATCGTTTCCAGTGGAAACGGCTACTCTCGGCCCGTACCTCTGATAGCTCATGGAGAATCAATGGCAGGCGCGCTCCCGCGGCCCAAACGCAAAAGCACCAAGTCCAAGCCCGTGGTGGCCCCCGATGAGGTTCTCTACACCGACACGGACCGCAGCGGGGACACCCTGGATCTGGAGCTGTCGTCCCTGTGCCCCAATCCCTTCAACAAGCGGGCGAAGAGGGGCGTGCCGGAACTCGCTGCCACCATCAAAGAAGTCGGACTTCTCCAGAGCATCGCTCACATCACGGCCGACGTCTGGCTGAAGATCTACCCGGAGACCCGGGACCAGATCACTGCCCCGAACGTGATCCTTTTCGGTGAGCACCGCTGGCTCGCCTACCAGGAACTCGCCTCTCAGGAAGCCGGCTGGGAGACCATCCCGAGCGTACTGCGTGACGACAAGGTGGAGGACGCGCGCCTCATCACCCTGATCGAAAACCTGCGCCGCGCCCAGCTCAGCCCCCTGGAAGAGGCCGAGCACTACCAGGCGCTGCGGGAGGCCGGCCTCTCCTACGAGCAGATCGCAGGGAAGGTCGGCGAGACCGCCAACGGCGCCATCTCCAAGGGCACCGTCTGGAAGCGCATCAAGCTCCTGGACCTCGCGCCCGCAGTGCAACAGGCGCTCAGGGACGGCACGCTCAGGGTCAGCGCGGCCGAGAAGGCGCAGCAGCTGGACCACGACGACCAAGAGGACTACCTCAGCCTCGTGCGCGGCGGCACCCACCCGGCCGAGGCGCAGGCTCAGATCCTTGCCCGCCAGCGACAGGACGAGGCCCCGGATACGGCGAGCCCCGTTTCCACTGGAAACGGTGGCGCAGAACCGGCGGCCGACAAGCCCGAGACCGTTTCCACTGGAAACGGCGCGCCCGCCGCCCCGCCAGCCCCGCGCAAGCCGAAGCAGGCCAAGCAGCCGTCCGGGCGCGACAAGGACGAAGCTGACCGCCGCGCGGCCGCCGTCGCCCGAGAAGCCTCCTGCCGCGCCCTCCTGGAGGTCACCGATGTGACCGACCCAGCGAACAGCGACCTCATCCTGTCCGTGCTGACCGCCGCGGTACTCGCGCCCCCGCAGCAATCCGCCGCACAGCAGCGCGCCTTCACCTGGCTGAAGGAGACCAGCCGCCACGGCCTGGACGCCGCCGACGCCGCGACTTACTTCGCCGCCATACAGGATTCGGGCGACGCAGCGGTACAGCGCCTCGCCGCCTTCGCCGCCGCCCTGGCCGCCGCCGAACTCCGCACCGCCGCCCGCCGACAGTCCTGGGGCAGCCGCGAGCGCAACCACGTCCGCGTCCTCCAGGAGCACGCGGACTACGAGCCGCAGACCGAATGGGAGAAGGCCGAGCTCGGCCTGGTCGCCGCAGGAGAGACCCGATGAAGCCCACTAGCGTCACCGTCGACCCCCGCTTCCGGCCCAAGCGCCGGAACTGGCCCCTTATCTGGGCGTACATCATCGAATGCGGCGGGTCCACCAAGTCCACCAGTGCCACGTCCATGGCCGTCACCGCCGCCCTGCGCGGCTACCCCGGTGTCGTCTTCGACCTGGACAGCAACGCGTCGTCCACCACCGTCCTCGGCTATGACGAAGACGCACTCAAGGGCAAGAAGACCGCGATCGACCTGCTCTACGGCAAGGCCACCTTGGACGAGGTCGCGCTGCCTGCCCGCTACCGCATCGGAGACGGCGACGACCCCGAAGAGGACTTCGCGCCCATCCCCAACCTGCGCGTCGTTCCGAGTAGCCCCGCCATGGCCGGTGCGGACCTCGCCATTGCAGAGGACGCGGACCGCAACGACTGGTTCGGCGAGATCCTGCGCTCGTACGAGGGCGACGACACGGTCTTCTACCTGGACTTCCCGGCGAGCTACGGCAAGATGCCCTACTCCGTGCTCCGCATGCTGGACGAAGACGACTCCGTCATCCCGTCGATCAAGGCCGACCCCAAAGACGTCAAGCTGGTCAAGAAGCTCACAGACGAGCTGGAGCGCATCCGCGACAAGAACCGCGGCCGCCGATCGGTCCCGGGCAGGCCGACACTCAACCACCTGCTCCTCACCGGCGCACCGACGGCGACCCACAACGAGGCAGCGGCCCGGCGCGCCACCGCCGCAGCAGAGGCGATGTACGGCTCCGTCCTGCTGCCCTACATCCGGTACTCGGCCGACGCCAAGAAGCTCTACGAAGACGAATGCCCCCTGCCGATTCTGCTGCCCAACTCGGTCCCCTCTGTGGACTACCGAAAGGTGATGACGCACCTCGGCTTCGTTGACCTCGCGGACTGAGCGTTTCCAATGGAAACGACGGCGGCCCCACCCCTGAGAGGATGGGGCCGCCGATCAACCGATCAACCCAGCTGAGTGCACACGTTGCGCGCGTGGTGCGACCTCGCCGCCCAGCCGGTCGTGCCAGGCCATGCCAGTCCTTGAGCGGTAGTCCAGACGCACCCTGCACCACCCGCTGCGCCGCTTCTCGGCGTGGACCGAGTCCGAGGGGTGGAGCAGGCCGATCGTCGTGTGCCGCGTACCGGGCTGGTTCGCAGTCGCAGTGTCCCGAGGGCTGCGCACGTGATGGGCGCACCCAGTCGTTGGACGGCAGGGCTCGGCGGCCCTGGCCATGATGAAGCCCCGGCGGGACCGCGGTGGAGGTGGAACACGGCCCCGCCGGGGCTTCTGACCGCCTGGGCCCCGGGGGAAAGGCGCCGGACGGAGTTCAGGGGGCGATCAGCACGCCGCCGAGGGGCCTGCCTCAGTCGCTGCCGGACTCTCGCTCAGGCTCCCAAGTCGCTCGTAGAGTGCGCGTACCAGGCGGGCGCGGTCCTGTGCGCACCGTACGGTGCCGTGGACTGCCGTTGAAAGGCGCCGCGCCGCCTCACGCAGGACGATCTCACACAGTTCCCGCTGGCTGTTCCTGGGCAGCTGGTCCACACGGCGCTGGATCTCATCAGCCACGAGCCGGGCGTGATCGGACAGCTGGAGGGCGATCTGCTCACAGTCGGCTGCCGGCACGTCCGACTTGGCCGACCAGCCGAGCACCGCCTTGGCGAGCGCGATGTGGTGCTCACGGTCCAGCGGGAGCTCCCAGTCGGCCCGGCCCGCCGGATCGTGCCGCACGGTGTGATGACTCACGACGAAGCCACCCCCTCCGCGGCAGCCCCGCACGCACCAGTGCGGGGTGGCGCCGGCCTGCTGCTCTTGGTCTTGGCCGTTGTGCCGGCGAAAGCATGCGCCATGGCGGCCTCCCTGTAGTGGTTACGTCACCTCCAGCCAAGCGCCCCTGCCCGGGCGACTGCGATGCCAGCCGCGTGTAGGAACGATGAAAGTCCGCCCGGCCAGGGTGAAATACGGCCCACTCCAGGGGAGAACAGGGCGTGAGGGCGGTACGGTCACCGCACCTCATCGCCCTCGTGGACGCCGCCGGAGCAGGAATGGCTGACCGCCGCAAAACCCCCAACGCCCAGCTGCGCGCCGCGCGCGAAGACCGGTTCCAGATGTCCCGGCAGGAGTTCGCCGAACTCGTGGTGGAAACGGGCCAGGAGATGGGTGAGCCGGTCGGCTGCACCGCCCGCCTGGTCGCGGCGTGGGAGGACGGTGAGGTGCGCATGCCCCGCGCGGTCTATCGCCGTATCCTCACCCAGCTGACCGGGCACACCATGGCCGAACTCGGCTTCCGCTCCGGCAGCGCCCCCGCCCCGCCCGCCGTGCCGACCATCACCGCGGCGAACAGGCCCGAAGCGCAGGAGCCGGCGGCGGGCCGCCGAGCGTCCCTGGCCGACTCCGCGGGCGCCTGCCTTTCGCTCATCCCCTCAAGGGCTGCCGCGGATCGGGCGCCGGGGAGGATCGGCATCGGTGACGTGCGCGCCATCGACCAGGTCGTCACGCAGCTCTTCGCACACGACCACGATCACGGATCCGCCGCCCTGCGCAGAGACGCCGCCCAGGCCCTCCACACCGCCTACCAGTGGATGCAGGACGGCACCTACACCCAGACGACAGGCCGGCGGCTGCGGTCGGCGACCGGCCACCTGGCGATCGCTGCCGGGTGGCTCAGCTTCGATTCGGGCCGCCCGGCCGACGCCCGAAGCCTCTACAGCGAGGCCCTGGCCACCGCCCGGATCGCCGACGACCCCGGCCTGGAGGCCCACGCCTTCGGCTGCCTATCGCTGTTGGCCAAGGCATCCGGCCGCCCCCGCGAAGCGATCTCCGCCGCCCAAGGAGCCCAGGCCGCCGCCCGCTCACACGGCACAGCCCGGATGCTGTCCCTGTTCGCGATGCGCGAGGCCGCCGGCTGGGCGCTGATGGGCGACGCCAGCGCCACCGACCGGGCGATCGTCCGCGCCCACCACCTCTACGCCCAAGGCCCCGCCGAGGCCGATCCGACCTGGCTGGACTTCTTCCAGCCCGGCGAACTCGCCGGACTGGAAGCCCTCGCCCGAGCCGACCTCGGCCAGCGCGAGCGGGCCGCAGCCGGCGCCGAACAAGCCGTACTCCTCTTCGGCGACAACTTCGCACGCAACCGGTCCCTGTACACCGGCGACATCGCCATCCACCATGCAGTCAAGAGCCGGCCGGAACCGGAAGCCGCGGCCGAGGCCGCCGGCCGTGCCCTGGCGTATCTCCCCACGGTGCGCTCCGACCGCCTCCTGCGACAGCTGCACAACGTCGAAAGCGCCCTCGCGCGGCATGCCGATGTCCCGGCGGTCGCCGACTGGCTGGAGGAATACCGCACCACTGTCAGCTGCTGAGGAAGGACCACGGTGACCAACCCGAGCACCCACACCAGCGTGGTAATCCACACCTACGGGCCAGGCCAGGTGCGACCGCTGATCGACGTCGTGGCCGACATCTGGGCCGACGCACACCCCGAGCTTGTCGACGCCCCCGGAGGATCCACCGCGGAGCTGTCCGTGCCCGCACTCCACCGCCAGATCGAAGGCCACCTGAAGCGGGCCGGATTCGCGATGGCGATCGCCTACGCAGACGGCACCCCCATCGGATTCGGCTACGGCTTCCCCTGCACCGCCGAATACTGGTTCGGCCCCACTCTGGTCGCCCAGGCCCCCCCAGGGCACCCGAACCGAGCGACTGATGGGACTGTGCGAGCTGGCAGTTCGGCCGCCGTGGCAGTCCCAAGGCACCGGCACGCGACTGCACGCCGAGCTCCTCAAGGCCATCGCTCCCACCTGGTCCTCTCTCCTGGCGTTGCCCTCCAACCACCGCGGCCAGGACCTATACGCGCGCCTCGGATACAGATACCTCGGCCCCTATCGCAACACCCCCGACGGGCCCGAGTTCGACCTGCTGCTCCTGCACGTCGAGAGCACCTCCTGACGGGGGAGGTCAGCGACGCAAGGCCCGCTGCGGGGCATATATGTCACACATACCCACCTCAGGGTTGTCCAGAAGGGTGGCCGCCTCGTCCGTGGTTGAGGGTGCCGGGTTCAAGGTGCGGGGTGTGGCGGTAATACCGGCGGATCGGCTGGTGGAGTTGCTGCGCGCGAACGCGGGCCGGCCGGACCCGGAGCAGTTCCGGGCGGTGGTGGCGCGCGCGGACCGGGTGCTGCGCCGGTATGTGCAGTGAGGGTCCTGGACTGTCCTCCCGTTGTCCCTGTGTGGGAGTGACGGGCCGGGGCCGGGCTCACCACCGTTCTACGCAGGGTCAACCCACATCTCGAAATCAAGTCCGCCGATCTCGACGCGCAGGCCGAAGTCGCCTGGAGCCGCGCGGACCGGGCCGACATGGCTGACCAGCGAGTGGGCTTCCAGAAGTTCCACGATCAGGTCACGGACGCCCTCGCAGCTCGGTCCCTGCGTCGGTGTGATCTCCAGGTCTTCAGCATCCATCCGGACCTCTGCCGTGCGTGTGGGGAGGGCCCCGGCCGACGGGGGATACGGCGGGGCCCGGCAGAAGTCTTCCACGGGGCTGGGCGTGATCGTGGGCGTTGGGGCGGATTCCACTCAGCCGGCGGGGCCGCTCTACCGCCAGGGCTGCCGCGAGAGGGCGCTGCGGGTCAGTGAGCGGAGGGCGTGGTCTGGGCGGCACACGTCGCACGCGTCCACTTCAGGATGGCCCAGGAATCCGGCGGCTTCGGTGGTGGCGAGGAGTTCGTGCTCGGATCGGACTTGCCAGCAGTCTCGGCGGTGGAGCCGGCGGCTTGGTCCGTCGAGGTGCTGGTGCAGCAGCTCCAGCGCCCACTGGCGCCCAGCGGCCCTCCCCTCGGTAGGGACGGTGTCGTACCGCTCGCCGGGGATCGGGGCGATGCAGTCGGCCGGCACGCTGATCGGGGTGGGGGATCCGGTGGCCTGGGTGTGGCCGTCGGCGCGCTGGTATCTGGAGGGCAGGATCGCCTCGGCCTCGAACCACCACCTGCCGTCGGGTGTGCGGGTGCGGCCGGTGACGATGACGTCGAGCTGCTGCCCGTCGGGCAGGGTCGCCCGGGCCCAGGGTCCGGCTTTGGTCCGCCAGTCGTCGGCGTCCATGGTCTGGCTACGCCGCGGCGCTGGCGGCGTCCTCGTCGTGTGCGTGCTTGAGCTGCATCCGGGCCTCCACCCGTGCTTCCCCTTGCAGGGTGTCCCAGAAGGGGTGGGTGCTGACGGCGGCGGTCAGCTCCAGCAGGCGCCCTTCTAGGCGCTGCTTGGCCGCGGCCTGCTCAGGCGTGTACCCGGGAGATTCCGGCCGGGTGACCGTGCGGGGCCCGGCCGCGCTCATGGTGCTCTGCTCGGCCGTCCATCCGGGCATCGGCTCCGTGGACCAGGGCAGGGTCCGGCACAGGGCTTCGTGGGCGGCGCGGGTCTGGTGGAGCTCTAGCTGGGCAGCAAGTAGGTCGTCAGGGTAGGGGTGGCTGGACACAATCCCAGAATACGACACGCGTTCGAATCTCGGCGGTGGGGGTACCCGCGGGGTACGGCGGGACACGTATGGAGCAGCGTCCGGCCTGGTGCCGGGTCCTGTGCCGTTGGGGACGGGATCATCGGCGCGTGGCGAAGAACCGTAAGGGCCGCAACGGCGGGCCGAACAAGCAGGCGGCGCGGGCGGCCCGGCGACGCCGGGAGCAGCGGCTGCTGGAGATGGATCCGCTGTTCCACGGCAACCCTCCGTACGAGGGGTACCGGGAGTGGTTGGTGCCCAGCCCGCTGACCGGCAGGTTCGAGCTGGCGGCGTCGGCGCCGATGGAGTCCCGGCAGTATTTCGCACGGATCGAGGAGCTCTTGCTGCCGATCTACCGCGGCAGGTTGCCGGTGGCGGCCACCCACCTGGACGACTGGATCAAGTCGGGTGTCATCGCGCTCGCCAATGCCGATGGTCCTCAGGTACCCGCTTCCGTGGTGCCGGTCGCCGAGTTCGCTCAACGCATCAGCTCCGATGACGGACACGGGCACCATGAGGTCTGCCCGCAGCTGAGCTGCTGCGGCGGCGTTCACGTATCCAGCGAGCACAGAGTATGGGTCCACCTGCACCAGCTGCACGCGGCGGGCAGGCTCCTGCTCAATGATCACGACGCCATCCGCCTGACGGCCCCGCCGCGTCAGCCCGGGGACAAGTGGCAGTTCCTCTCCACAGTGGGGTGATGTCGGGGTCACTTCAGCGTCGTTCGTTGGAGAGATCGACGGTGATGTCCAGGCGGTGTCGCGGTGGCCCGGGGACGTCGATGTCGTGTGGGGAGAGGTAGTCGGCGACCCAGTTCATGCCGAGGAGTACGGCGTCGAGGTGCTCGGCCATCCAGGCGCCGGCCGCGTGGAGGAGGTCGGATTCCTCGGAGCCTGTGAACGTGATGACGTGGATGGCGTCCTCGCGGGGGTGTACTCCGACGGGGCCGTGGAAGGTCCTGTAGCCGCGTGGAATATGGGAGCCTCCGATCCGTGTGACGTTCTGATCGCCCTCGTTCATCCATCTGTCCTTCCGTTGAGTACCTGCCGGCTGACCGTCCCCGTGCGCGACGACGGTGACGCACAGCTACTCGTTACTTGGCGGCAGCTTCGGGAGCACCGACTTGGCGCCGCGCTGCTGGGGAACGGGTGTGCTGCCGGTCCGGCGCCAGGGTTTGTCATACCGGCTGCCGCACGCGCGGCACTCCGCGCGGAATAGGGAAGCGGCCGGGCACGTCTGTTCGCTGGGTTCGGCTGCGTACTCCGCGTTCTGAATCTTCGCAACGAGCTGCGGCGTGGCGCAGGTGCAGGAGCGGTCGCCCCAGGCACGGCCGGGCCCGCCCGTAGGTGCCTCGATGTAGTCGGTGCGGTAGCCGTCGATCGGCCGGTGCTTTTTCTTGGTGTTTGCGGCATTCTCGAACCGGCGTTGGTCGGCCTTGCTGGGGAAGATCAGCAGCAGTCCGGCCAGCAGCAGGAACGCCTCCCCGCGTACGCGTCCGGGGTCCGGGTCGAAGACCGCGGCCGGGACGCCGTGCTCGTCGACGAGGGGGACCCCGCCGGCGTACCGGGGGTCTCCGGTGCTGAGGCCCACGGTCGCGGTGATGCCGTGTTCCTCGGCGAGCTTGGCCAGCGCCTGGTTGACGCCGCGGCGGAAGACGCGGGCGACCTGCCAGAGTCTGCCGGGCGGCCGGGTGCGGGCGTCCTGCTCGGCGGCGGTGGCCTCGGCCAGGGCCTTGGCCCGGGTGACCGCGTTCCTGGCTCGGATCTGCTCCCGTTTCTTCTCCTTCTCCCGTTGCAGCGCGGCCATCCGGTCCTTGTAGATGCGCCGCCGCCGTTCCTCTTCCTCCAGGTGCGTGGTCTCGGCCGTGATGTACTGCGGTGCTGTCCACACTGTGGCGAGTGACCGCCACGGGTAGCGCATCGGCGTCCGCGGGCTGTGCGGGACGATCCGACGGGCGAACGCCCAGGTGAGGAACTCGGGCAGGGAGGCTGGCACCGCCTTCCAGCTGCGGCTCTCGAACTTCACCAGGCCCTCGGCGACGGCCAGGTGCTTCACTCCCTCGGGACGCTCCAGGCGGATGGAGGGGACGGTGCCCAGCCAGGGCGGGCGGGGCCGGTCGCTGAACCAGATCGACGTGACGCCGTCGGCCCGCATCTTCTCCGTGCGGGCAGTGATGTCGGCGTCGGTGATCGGCGCGAGCTGGGCTTCCAGTGCCGTTGCCCAGGCGCCGGCGGGGTCGGTGGCCAGCACGTCCGCCCGCCACGCGGCGCCAGGCCCACGGGCTTCGAGTTCGGCGTGTGCTCCGGCATCGCGGGCTGAGTTGGCCAGCTCCAGCTTCAGCAGATGGTGGGCGACAGACTCCAGGCCGAGCGCGCAGGTAGGGGCGCCCGGGGCGTGGGCGAAGAACCGTAAGCCGGCTTGGGAGATCTTCGCGTACATGCCGTGACCGCACTCGTCGCACGTCAGCGGCGCGGGCGGCTTCACCTTCCACACCTCCCCCCACAAGCGCCCGCAGCCGAGATCGGGCAGGTGCGAGAAGACGATCCCCCACTGGGCGTGCACGGCTCGGAACGCCATCGGCCCCCCTACTTCATCGGCGAGGAGCCCAGTGTGGCGCAGGACACTGACAACGCGTCAGACCGCGTTCCGCCCCGGAGGGATCATCAGCGGGTGGCGGGTATGGTGGCCGCCACTGCTCCAGCCGCTCGCAGACGAGTCTCGCGTGTGTCGATCTACCGCGTGAATAGATCTATAGCCAGGACTGCTCAGGCCACCGCCCCGCACATCCTGGCGCGCCGCGGTCTGAGCAGCCCTGCATGGTCCAGGTGGCGGGAAGCGCCTCAGCCAAGAACCTGGCGGTCAGCCGTTCCGGGACGACGCCCAGCGTCCAGTGATGAACACCCGAGTTGTTGGGCGCCAGGTGTTGGCCGCTCTCGGCAGCCACGAGCGGTACCGCTCAGCCGTACGGCCCGAGACGTACACAGGCAGCGTGCGAGCGGGTCGACTATCACTGGCAGCCGGCCGGGCGGATCAATCGAGAACGGCGGCCCACCTGGACCGCCCGGCACGGGCCGGCCCGCGCGGGTGGCTGACACGCAGGGGTGAAGGATCCGTCGGCGGACGCACGGAGCGCCTTCGGCGGTCGCTAGAGGTGGCAGAGGGCGCACTCCGCGCCTTCGCGAGGCTGAAGACCTGGGGAGGAGCCTCGTGCGACGACCAGGAGGACGACGACGTCCGTGAACGCTCAACTCGCTGGAGACTTGGTGACTGCCGCGCTCGTTGTGCGCGTGCTGGGGGGCGATGCCAGGGCCCTGCTGCGCCGCGCTGCCGCCGCGGGAGTCCGCATCGGCATCTCCGAGCTCCACCGCGGTGCTCGCGGTGACCACCGGGAGCACGAAGAGGGGGCCCGGTGACGAGGGACCACCTGCACGGCCACGTACCTCCCATGACCGGACTGCCCGGACCGCCCGACGACCTGCCCACCGACTTCCGCGCCTTCCACGAGCTCCACCGCGAGGCGTACGTCCGCCGGGCCCACACCATCGTGAACGACCGGAGCGACGCCGAACTGGCCGTGGACGCCGCCTTCGAGCAGCTGGCCCGGTCCTGGAAAAAGGTGCTGGCCATGAAGAACCCGGCCGGCTACGCCTGGACGGTAATGAAGAACCGGGCGATCGACATGGCCCGCTCCCGCGGCCGCCGCATACAGCTGGAGCACGCCGTCTTCGAGACCGCCGCGCTGCGCACCGCGGTGGATCCGATCGACCAGCTCGCCGAGAGCCTGCTGCTGCGGCAGGCCGTGGCGGCCCTGACCGACCGGCAGCAGGACGTGATCGTCCTGCTCTACTACCACGCCTACACCGCCGCCGAGGCCGCCACTCACCTGGGCATCACCGCGGCGGGTGTCCGGTCCATCGCCCGCTCCGCCCGCCGGGCCTTACATCAGATCCTTGAGCACTCGGGAGACATCGATGACCTCACGCACTGACCAGCTCCTGGCCCGGGCCCGGATCGCGACACCGCCGGCCACCGACATCCAGGCGGCGGAAGCGCGGATCGCCGCCCGGCTGAGTGCCAGCTCGGCATCGTGCGGCACCTGCTGCCCGGCGCCCCACTGCACACCCGCCGCCCCGCCGCCGCCCGAGCACCTGGGCGCGGTCGCCGCGGGCAGGTGGCGGGGCGGGCTGGCCGAGGGGGCGGCTGAGCGGATGGCTCAGGATCTGCGGACGCTGTGCGAGGCGCTCATCGCCCGCCCCGGCGCCCTCACCGACCTGCGGGACTTCCTGGCCCGGCGTCTGCTTGAGCCGCCCGGTGCCCGCGTGCTCGGCTGCATCCTCCACCTGGCCGACCACCCGGACTCCGCACAGTTCTGGTGGCAGTACGCCGCGGGCGCCGGCGACCCCGCGGCCGCCTACTGCCTCTACCTCCACCACATGTCCCTGGGCGAAGACGCCCAGGCGCACGGCTGGTTGAACTGGTGGCACGAGCAGGCGTGTGCCGCGCCCGCGGCCATCACCACCGTCCTGCACGAAGACGGCGGTGCGGAAGCCGACCACGAGATGGCCGTGGCCCTGCGCGTGCTGCGGGCGCTGACCAGGGAGCGGAAGCTGCCCGCGGCCGCGGTGAGGCTGCTGGACTACGTGCCCACCGCGGTGGAATTCACCACCGAGGCTGACCTGGACCTGCCCCTGCCGGAGCCTGACTTCGCTCACCAGGTCAAGGAGCTCACCGCCGAGCCGGTGGTCGCCTACGCCGGGTCGCCGGCGCCGGGCCGCGAGACGCTGCCCGAGCGCAGGGTCCGCAGATCCAAACAGCCCACCCGCGCGATGTCTGTCTGAGGGTCACAGGAGCTTGCTGCGGGCCCCGGTGGAGGTGGCCGGGCGCCGGCCGCGGGCCCGGCGGCCCGAGCGGGGCTTCCGTGGTTCCCCGGCGAGTCCGGCCGCGCGGAGGCCGGTGCACGGGAGCCGCACCCGCGGGCGGGTGGGGAACGGCGCGTGCTGATCCAGCCACACACCTCAACTCCCTTGCTACACCCTAAATTAGGGTGTAGCCTCGTGGTGTGAGGCAGGGGACAGCCCCAGCCCGCTCCGTAAGTCACTCGGAGGACACCATGAACACGCTCGCCGCAGCCATCGAAGCCCGCGTCACCGTCGCCACCATCCGCACCTGGTGCCGCCGCGGCGTCATCACCGCCACCAAGACCGCCGGCCGCTGGGCCATCGACGCCGCCTCCCTCGCCCACCGCATCGCCATCGGCGCCCGCCGCGCCGCCCGCAAGGCGGCCCGCGTCGTCTACTCGATCGAGACGATGACCGCGATCGGCGGAAACCGCTGGCAGCGCAACGGCATGGACCGCGTCTACATCAACACCTGGCCCGAGTTCGCCGGCATCGAGACCACCCGCTACAACACCGGCAACATCTCCTCCGCCAGCTACCAGGGCGAGAGCATCTCCAACAGCCAGGCATACAAGCTCCTCGGCTCGATCGACAAGGTCTGGTACGACGACGCCGACGGCAAGCTCCACTGCCGCTTCGGCCTCAGCGAGTCCCGCGTCGCCTCCCGGCAGGAGCTGTGGGAGACCGTCGTCGCCGGCATCCGCGCCGAGATCGCCGCCCTCTGACATCCCGCCCCGCCCGGGCACCACAACGCCGCGGCCCGCGCCGCCTACCGCAGAAGGACACCCGCATGAGCACCGTCCGCATCATCGAATGCACCCACCCGACCGAGCTGTACCGGCACTACGACGGCCAGTTCGAGCCACAGCCCACGTACATCGAGCTCGACACCCAGGCCGGCACCCTGCACGCCACCTACAACGGTGAGATCGGCAACGCCATCCCGTTCACCGTCGTCCACGGTCTGGACCGTCGCTACGACATCCCGCTGCTCACCGCCGAGGCCGTCAACCGGGTCATGCGGGAGATCGCTCCACTCGCCGATCGGGTCATCGCCGGCACCACGGCCGAATGGGACGGCAACAACACCGTCGCCGTCCTGGACGACGACGCCCGGGCCGCCAATGAAGAGATCGAGGACCACCTCGGCCTGCCGACCTCGGACAGCGGCTGGTCCAACGAGCCGAACCAGGGCTTCGCGGACGAGGACCTGATCGGCGTGTGGGACATCGACGGCGCCACGAACGGGAGCGAGGTCAGCGACTACGGCATCACCGCCGACACCACCGACGCGCGCCTGGACGAGATCGAGCAGGACATCCTGAGCGACCTGGCCCCCTGTGACGGCAACCAGGTCGCGGTGTGCCACGGCCTGGACGACTACCTGCGCCAGCTGCGGGACGAGTTGGCCGAGGACGACCCGCTCACCGCGGCCGAGCTGCGCACGGCCCGCGAGTTCTTGGGCCTGACCGGCGACCACCTGGCGAAGCTGCTGCCGAGCAGCAGGGGAAGTGGCATCAACCCGCGCACGGTCCGGTCCTGGGAGCAGGGCCGCGACCCGATCCCCGGCCGCATCCGGGTCGCGATCGCCGAGCTGAAGGCGGAGACCGACCAGGAGGTGGCGAAGATGGTCGCGCGCTGCCAAGGCGAGCAGCACCCGGTGCTGATCACCTACCGGAGTGACGAGGACTACGAGGCCGCCCATGCGCTGGGCCGGTGGCAGGCGTCCTGGCACCGCCGGGTCTGCGCCCGGGCCGCCGAGCAGACCGGCGCCCGCATCGAGTACGCCGATCTCGTGGTGTGGTCCGTGGTCCGCGGTGAGTCCCCGGGGGCCCGGGCTGTTGAGCCGGAGCGCCACGGGGTCGACATCCCCGACAGCGTCTTCGCCTGGGCCAAGCGGCGCGGCCTGAGTGCCGATGACCCGGACGTCTACCTGCTGGTCGCGCCCATGGACGAGGCCGGAGAGATCACGGGGGAGATCGCGCGCATCACGGGACCGCTCCCCGCGGACCAGGGGGCCCTGATCCGGCAGGCGCTGGACGACGACAGCGAGGACTGACAGCGAAGAAGCCGCATGCTGTCCGCCACCGGATGTCTACGGTGGCGGACAGCATGCGCGGTCGGCCAGGTGATTGGTCGATAGCACGAATCACGAGTGGAAAGGCGACGACATGGCAGGGTTACGGCCGCGCCATCGAGGAGTGGGGGACACGGGAATGCAACTGCGGCCCTACCAGGAGCGGATCATCTCCGCTGTGACCGACTCCCTGGCCACCGGGGGCCTGGGGCAGGTCCACATGGCATGTGGATCGGGGAAGACGCTGGTGGCCCAGCGCGCGGCCGAGCAGCTGCTCCACGACGGGGGAACGGCCGCTGTGTTGGTGCCGTCCTTGGCGCTGGCCGCGCAAACGCTGGCGTTGTGGAGCAGCCAGTGCCCCCAGCTGGATGTGCTGGCGGTGTGCAGCGACGACTCGGTGGCCGACGCCGCGGTGCACGTCTCGGATCTGGGTGTGCCAGTGACCACCAGCACCGACGACATTGCCGCCTGGCTGCGCCGGCCGCCGGGGCCGGGGATCCGCCTGGTGATCGGCACCTACCTGTCCGCGCACCGGCTCGCTGACGCCGTCCTCGCGGTCGGGGAGTTGGACCTGCTCGTACTGGACGAGGCCCATCACCTGGCCGGCCGCCTCGACTACGCGACCCGTGAAATCCTCCAGCCCGACCGGCTGCCCGCCCGCCGCCGGCTGTTCATGACCGCCACCCCGAGGGAGGACCTGCGGATCCGGCGCGATAGCGATGCGGTGCTCATGGTCGGCATGGACGACGAGGCCGTCTTCGGCCCGGTCCTGGGCCGATACCCGCTGGCCCAGGGCATCGCCGACGGTTTCCTGGAGGACTACCGCATCGCGGTGATCGGGGTCCGCGACAGCGAGGCGCGCAAGCTGCTGGCCGACGAGCGGATCGAGTACGTGGACGCGCACGGCGCTCCGTCGATTCGCACGGTCGTCGCGCAGATAGCCCTGGGAAGGGCGCGGCAGCAGTTCGGTATCCAGCGGGCGCTGACGTTCCACCCCCGCGTCGCGGCCGCGGCCGAGTTCTCCCGCACCCTGAACGGCACGTTGGGCCGTCTCGAAGCCGACGTATCGGAGGGGCTGTATGCGGCCCACGTGCACGGGGAGATGGACCACGGCCTGCGCCACCGGATCCTGGACCGCCTGAGGGACACACAGGGGGGCTGGGCTGCGATCAGCAGCGCCCGCTGCCTGAGCGAAGGCGTCGACCTGCCGGCCGTGGACGCGGTCCTGTTCGCCCACCCGAAGAAGTCCGCGGTCGACATCACCCAGGCCGTGGGCCGTGCGCTGCGCCGGGATCCAGCAGTGCCCGGCCCGTCCACCATCATCGTGCCCTTGGTGGTCCCAGATCAGGATGAGGAGATCGGGGACCTGGATCCTGGGGAGTACGAGACCTTGTGGCAGGTCGTGAGGGCTCTACGCGCGCACGACGAGATGCTGGCCATCGCACTGGACAGCCACCGGGCCAAGGACTCCACCCTCAACCCGAAACTGCCCGAGAAGATCACCATGCTGCTGCCGCCGGGCACCAGCCAGACCTTCGTATCGCAGATCTCGCTGCTGCTGGTGCGCCAGACGACCAGCGTGTGGATGGAGGGGTATGCGGAGGCCGTGCGGTACTACGAGCAGCACCAGCACCTGCTCGTGCCTGCCGAGTACCGCACCAAGTCCGGCATCCGCCTGGGCGCCTGGATCGCCGCCCGCCGCCACGAATACCGCCGCGGCCAGCTGACGCCGGAGCGCGTGGAGAACCTGGAAGAGATCGGCATGGTGTGGGAGCCCAGGGACACGTTCGCCAGGGGCCTGGACCTCGCGGCCCGCTACCGCGCCGAGCATGGGCACCTACGCGTCCCGCGGGCCACCGGCCAAGACAGCATCGACCTCTGCCGCTGGCTGTCGAGACAAAGGACGCTGCGCCGCCAAGGGCGGCTGGCACCCGAAAGGGAGGCGGCCCTGACCGCCTTGGGCATGGAGTGGGAGTTCGTAGGGCGAGCGTGGCGTAGGGGGATGGCCGCGGCCCGTGCCTTCCACGCCGAGCACGGTCACCTGAACGTGCCACGCACCTACCGCACCGCGGACGACTATCAGCTCGGCGACTGGCTGAACACCCAGCGGATCAAGTGGCGCAAGAAGGACCTGCCGCTCGATCAGCAGGCTGAGCTGGACGAGCTGGGCATGGTGTGGGACCAACAAGAGGCCAAGTGGCAGAAGGCACTGGCCGCAGCTCGCGCCTTCCACGCCGAGCACGGGCATCTGAACGTGCCGCACTCCTACACCACCGCGGACGGCATCAAGCTCGGCTCGTGGATCCTGCACCAGCGGCAGCTGCGCTCCGGCATCAAGCAGGGCGGCATCAGCGAGGAGCGCATTGCCGCCCTGGACGCGTTGGGCATGCGCTGGGGGTGATCGGGCCCGCATGCGGCCGGCAGGCGCGCGACCGCCTGAGATATCCGACAGCTGAACCACTCGGCAACCTGGCCAAAACCACCGCCACAGGACTACCGCAGCGCCCAGGATGCGCTGCGTGAAGGGGGGACGCACCATATGTTGGACGAGTTGAGGCCCTACCAGCGGGAGGCGGTCACCGCGCTGACCGCCGGCCTGGCCGCTGGCGGGCTGGGCCAGCTGCACGCGGCATGCGGGTCGGGGAAGACCCAGATGGCCGTGCAGGCGGCGGTGAACGGGCTCGTGCCCGACGATGGGCTGGTCGTGGTGCTGGCCCCCTCGATCCCGCTGGTGGCCCAGCTGCTGACGCCCTTCCGGGCCGCGTTCCCGCGCGCGCGGGCGTTGGCAGTGTGCTCCGACGCCACGGTGGGCCGCGGCACGGATACACCGATGCAGGTGTCGGATCTGGATGTGCCGGTGACCACCGATGCTGCGGAGATCGCCGCCTGGTGCGAGGCCGGCTCGGTGCTGCTGGTGGGCACCTATGCCTCAGCCGACCGGGTGGCCGAGGCCCTGCACAGCTGCGGCAGAACAGCGGACCTGCTGGTGTGCGACGAGGCGCACCGGTTGGCGGGCCGGCCCGACGCGCAGACCAAGCGGGTAACGCAGCCCGGCTTCCTGCCGGCCCGCCGCGCGCTGTTCATGACCGCAACGCCGCGCATGGACGCCTACCTGGCGGACCGGGCCGGCGCACTGTCGATGGACGACCGCACGGTGTTCGGGCCCGTGCTGTACCGCTACCCCTTCCCGCGGGCGATCGCGGAGCGATGGCTGTCCGACTACCGGATCCTGGTGATGGGCGTTCCCCACTCCGACGCCCGGGCCGTCCTTGAAACCCGGGACGCGATCTACCACGACCGGCACCTGGACGCGCAGACGCTGGCCGCCCAGATCGCGCTGATCCGGGCCCGCGAGAAATACGGGATCAGCCGGGCCTTGACCTTCCACTCCCGGGTCAAGGGCGCGCAGCTGTTCGCCGGCACCCTCGCGGACACCTTCACCCGCGTCCCCGGTGTCGGCGGGCCGCCACCGGCCGCCCACCACGTCTCGGGCGTGATGTCGCACCAGGCGCGGGCCGAGCGGCTGACCGCGCTGGCCAACACCCCCCAAGGGGCGTGGACGGTCATCTCCAATGCCCGCTGCCTGACCGAGGGCGTGGACGTGCCGGCGGTGGACGCGGTCCTGTTCGCCAACCCCAAGGACTCCGCCGTCGACATCGTCCAGGCCGTCGGCCGGGCCCTGCGCCGCCACGGCGGGGACGACGAGCCGGCCACCATCATCGTGCCCGTCGTCGTCCCCGAGGACGCCGGCGAGGTCGGCGACCTGGACCCGCGGGAATGCGGCACGCTGTGGCGCGTGATCCGCGCACTCCGCGCCCACGACGAGACGTTGGGCATCGAACTCGACATGCGCCGCGGCCTGCTCCCGCTGAGCGAGGCCGACCTGCCCGACAAGATCGTCATAGACATGCCCGACGGGGTGGCCGCCAGCCTCCTCACCTCACTGGCGACCGTCGCCGTACGCCAAACGACCTCACCGTGGTGGGAGGGGTACGCGGAGGCGTCCGAGTACTACACCGAGAACGGCAACCTGGACGTCCCCTTCGACCACGTCACCGCCCGCGGACACCGCCTGGGCCAGTGGATCCAAAACACCCGGCAGGCCAAGAAGCGCGGCTGGCTCCCCGAGGACCGGATCACCGCCCTCGCCAAGATCGGCATGATCTGGGACATGGAGGCATACCGCCTGGAAGTCTTCCTGCGGCACGCCCACGCCTACCGCCAGGAGTTCGGAAACCTCCTCGTCCCCCAGGTCTACCGGGTCGGCGACTACCGGCTGGGTACCCAGGTCAACGTCTACCGGCGCGCCTACGCCACCGGCAGGCTGACACCCGAGCAGATCGCCGCCTGCGAGGAAGCCGGCATGGTCTGGAACACCCTCGACCACAAAGAACAGACCTTCCTCCAGCACGCCCGCGCCTACCACAAGCAGTTCGGAAACCTGCTCGTCCACCGCGACTACGTCACCCCCAGCGGCTACCCCCTCGGAACCGCCCTCAGATCCCGCTGCAACCGCTACCGCCGCGGCGAACTACGCGGAACCACCGTCACCGAGCTGGAGAAACTCGGCGTGGTCTGGAGCCCGGCCCAAGCCGCATGGGAAGAAGGGCTAGCCGCCGCCGCCCGCTACGTCGAACGCCACGGCGACCTGGAAGTACCCGTCACCCACACCGACCCCGAGGGCTACAACCTCGGCGACTTCATCGCCTACTACCGAGCCCTGGCAGCCGGCACCGTCCGCGACAAGCAGGGCACCCCCCGCCCCCTCCCTGTCTCTT
>NZ_SRID01000499.1 GCF_004684805.1 Streptomyces palmae | reverse complement strand
GGGCGGACCAGGGCGCCTCACTCGGGAGATCCCTGACCGCGCATCGCCGCCTCGCCGGTGACCGCCCAGGGGAGGGCAGGGCTTCTCCGGCCGCCCTCCCCCGATGGCAGCCGCCGTGTCATGCGTCGATCTGCTCGAAGATGTGCGGGTACGACACGACGTCCTCGGGGAACTCGGCGGCCATGCGCTGGAACTCCGGGCTGCCGAGCGCCGCGGCGAGAGCTTCGGTCGATTCCCAGACCGCGACGTTCATCAGGAGTTCGCTGCCCGCCGTTCCCTTGTGCATCCGCAGGGAGACGAATCCCGGCTGGGCCTTCATGAACTCGGCCTGCCTGTGGAAGAGGGCCAGGAACGCTTCCGTCCTCTCCTTCGGGACGACGAAGGTGTTGGCCAGGACTATGGGTCCGGTCTTCTCCTTGAGCTGCGCGAACATCGGCGTGTTCGGGTCGAGACTCTGCAGCTTGGCCATTTTCGCAACTTCCTCTGGCTATAGGTGAATGGGTGTCGCCGGGTCCGCGTCCCGCGGATACCAGCGGAGTTCGGGGGTGTCGGCGTCCGGTGCGGACGCAGGTGCCGGTGCCGCACTTCGGGCGCACGGCCGAGCGGTCGCGGCTGACGACCCGGCGGGAGCCCGTGGGCTCAGGTGAGGGCGGCGGCCAGCAGGGCGAAGGCGGCGATGATGACGGCGACGCGGACGTAGTGGAAGCGGTCCCAGCGGTTCATCTGCTCCTTCCAGTCCTCGGGCCGGTTCTCGGGGGTCCACGTCTTGCCCCGGTCGTTGATCGGGACGAGCAGCAGCACCGACATGACCACGCTGAGGATCAGCAGCGCACCGGCGGTGACGACCAGCCCGTTGCCGTGGTGGTGCCACCCGGCGACAGCCCAGATGCCGACGAGGACGAGCGAGCCGATGTACCAGACCGGCATCACGGCGCCGAGCATCCGGCCCCCGTGGGCACGGCCGAGTTGGCCGCTGTCCTCCGGAAGGGCGTCGAGGATCCGGTTGACGACGAAGGCGACGGAGAACTCCACCCCCACCATCAGGCCGACTACCACGATGGTGACGACCTCGAGCGCGTCGAGCATGATTGACCTCTCCTGGCATCTAGCGCCGCTAGCTGACGTGGCAACGCTAGTACTACTGAGGCTCGATTGTCTAGCGGTGCTAGGTTCAGTGCATGTCGATGCAGGAGCGCAAGCAGCGCGAGCGGGCGGAACGTGAGCGCCTCATCGTGGCGACAGCCCGCGAACTCGCCGAGCAGCAGGGCTGGGACGCGGTCACCACCCGCCGGCTCGCCGAATTCATCGAGTACAGCCAGCCCGTCCTCTACAGCCACTTCCGCGGCAAGCGCGAGATCATCGGCGCCGTCGCCACCCAGGGCGCCACCGAGATGGCCGCGGCGGTACGTGCCGCGACGGCGACCGCGGACAGCCCGCGCGCCCGGGTCACCGCCCTCACCCGCACCTACCTCGACTTCGCCGCCCGCAACCCGGCGGTCTACGACGCCCTCTTCCTGCTCGACGGCGGTCTCGCGTACGCGCGGGAGGACACCCCGGAACCCCTCAAGGACGCCTTCGCCGCCCTGCTGGAGTGCCTCGCCGAAGTCGCCGGGGACGGCGTCCACCCGGGACTGTTCACCGAGGTGTTCTGGGCCTGCCTGCACGGGATCGCGGCCCTGACCCGGACGGGACGGCTGCTGCCGGAGGACGCGGAGTCGAGGGTGGAGCTGCTGGTGGACCGTCTCGCCGTGCTCTGACCACACCATCCCGGCGGGCACGCGGCCGGGGCCCTCGGGCCCCGTCGCCGCCTGCCCGCGACTTCACTTCCGGTCACGCGCGCCCGCACGGCGCGGCCGCAGATCGCAGAGCCCCGCCCCTCGGACGGGCACCCGCGTACTCGGCTGCGAACGCACCCTCCCGGCGATCCGCGCCCGCAAGGGAGAGCGGTACCGCGAACCGCGGGAGGGGGGCCCGCACACGTACAGCCGGCCGAACCGGGCTCGTCATTCGGCCAGGGAGGTCCGGCCGGGTCAGCCGAGCCTGGTCACGTCCCGGACCGCGCCCTTGTCCGCGCTGGTCGCCATCGCCGCGTAGGCGCGCAGGGCCGCGGAGACCTTGCGCTCACGGGAGGCAGGCGCGTAGACGCCACCGAGTGCCTCGCGGCGGGACTCCAGTACGGCCTCGTCCACCAGGAGTTCGATCGAGCGGTTGGGGATGTCGATACGGATCCGGTCGCCGTCCTCGACCAGGGCGATGGTGCCGCCCGAGGCCGCCTCGGGGGACGCGTGGCCGATGGACAGGCCGGAGGTGCCGCCGGAGAAGCGGCCGTCGGTGACCAGGGCGCAGGCCTTGCCCAGGCCGCGGCCCTTCAGGAAGGAGGTGGGGTAGAGCATCTCCTGCATGCCGGGGCCGCCGCGCGGGCCCTCGTAGCGGATGACGACGACATCGCCCTCCTTGATCCGCTTATTGAGGATCTTGTCCACGGCCTCCTCCTGGGACTCGCAGACCACCGCCGGACCCTCGAAGGTCCAGATCGACTCGTCCACGCCGGCCGTCTTCACCACGCAGCCGTCCTCCGCCAGGTTGCCCTTGAGCACGGCCAGACCGCCGTCCTGGGAGTAGGCGTGGGCGATGTCGCGGATGCAGCCGCCCTCGGCGTCCAGGTCGAGGGACTCCCACCGCTCGGACTGCGAGAAGGCGGTGGCCGAGCGCCGGCAGCCGGGCGCGGCGTGGAACAGCTCGACGGCCTCGGCGGAGGCGGAACCTCCCCGCACGTCCCAGGTCTTGAGCCACTCGGCGAGCGAGGGGGAGTGCACCGTGTGCACGTCCTCGTTGAGCAGCCCGCCCCGGTACAGCTCCCCCAGGATGGCGGGGATGCCGCCGGCCCGGTGCACGTCCTCCATGTAGTACGTACCGCCGGGGGCCACGTTCGGGGCGACCTTGGCCAGGCAGGGGACGCGGCGCGAGACGGCGTCGATGTCCGCCAGGTCGTAGTCCAGCTCGGCCTCCTGGGCGGCGGCGAGCAGGTGCAGGATCGTGTTGGTGGAGCCGCCCATGGCGATGTCCAGGGCCATGGCGTTCTCGAAGGCGGCCCGGGTGGCGATGTTGCGCGGCAGCACGGACTCGTCGCCCTGCTCGTAGTAGCGCTTGGTGATCTCCACGACCGTGCGGCCCGCGTTCTCGTACAGCGCGCGGCGGGCGGTGTGGGTGGCGAGCACCGAACCGTTGCCGGGCAGCGAGAGGCCGATCGCCTCGGTCAGGCAGTTCATGGAGTTGGCGGTGAACATGCCGGAACAGGAGCCGCAGGTCGGGCAGGCGTTCTCCTCGATGCGGAGCACGTCCTCGTCCGAGACCTTCTCGTCGACCGAGTCCACGATCGCGTTGATCAGGTCGAGCTTGCGGACCGTACCGTCCACCAGGGTGGCCTGGCCTGCCTCCATCGGGCCGCCGGAGACGAAGACCACCGGGATGTCGAGGCGCATCGCGGCCATCAGCATGCCGGGGGTGATCTTGTCGCAGTTGGAGATGCAGATCAGCGCGTCCGCGCAGTGCGCCTCGACCATGTACTCGACCGAGTCGGCGATCAGGTCGCGGGAGGGGAGGCTGTACAGCATGCCGCCGTGGCCCATCGCGATGCCGTCGTCCACGGCGATGGTGTTGAACTCGCGCGGCACGGCGCCCGCGGCGCGGATCGCGTCCGAGACGATCCGGCCGACCGGGGCGAGGTGGGTGTGGCCCGGCACGAACTCGGTGAAGCTGTTCGCCACCGCGATGATCGGCTTGCCGATGTCCTCGCTCGCTACCCCGGAGGCGCGCATCAGGGCTCGGGCGCCCGCCATGTTGCGGCCATGGGTGACAGTGCGGGACCTCAGCTGGGGCACGGTGCTCCACTCCCTCGGATACGTAGGTCGGGCCTCGCGGAGCGGGTACGGTGCCCTTCACGAGCAGCACCGCGGTCTACGGCGCGGCGCCGCCCGCCGGGCCGCGAAGCCACGTGTCTCCCACCGAGCCTACGCCGGGAATCCAAGATCTGGACGTGATGTCCGGATAACGGGACGGTGGTACGTCGCCGGGGCTGTGCGGACCCCGCCGGGGGCGGAGGTGGGCGGTGCGTCGCCTGTCTCTTATAC
>NZ_SRID01000498.1 GCF_004684805.1 Streptomyces palmae | reverse complement strand
CCCCCGAGCCCGCCGGCCAGCGCAGCACCGCACCGTCAGCCGGTGAGCCCCGCCACCCGGGGGTGTCCGGTTACGTCGGCGCGGACCTCGAACGGTGGGCGCCGGAGCCGGACAAGCGGCCGGGGCGTACCGCCTTCCAGCGGGACCGGGCCCGGGTGCTGCACTCCTCCGCGCTGCGCCGCCTCGCCGGCAAGACCCAGGTGGTCACCCCCGGCACCACCCACTCCTGGGACGCCTCGCCACGGACCCGGCTCACCCACTCACTGGAGTGCGCCCAGGTGGGCCGGGAGCTGGGCGCGGCGCTCGGCGCCGACCCCGACCTGGTCGAGATGGCCTGCCTCGCCCACGATCTGGGCCATCCGCCGTTCGGGCACAACGGGGAGCGGGCGCTCGACGAGGTGGCGGCCGACTGCGGCGGCTTCGAGGGCAACGCCCAGTCCCTGCGGCTGCTGGCACGACTGGAGCCGAAACGGTTCGTCACCGATCCGGCCACCGACGAGCCGATGAGCGTGGGGGTCAACCTGACCCGCGCCGCGCTGGACGCCGCCACCAAGTACCCCTGGCCGCGCGGCGCCCACCCCACCGACCCCGGATCCCGGAAGTTCGGGGTCTACCAGGACGACCTGCCGGTCTTCGAGTGGTTCCGGGCCGGCGCGCCCGGGAACCGCACCTGCTTCGAGGCCCAGATCATGGACTGGTCCGACGACGTCGCCTACTCGGTGCACGATGTGGAGGACGGCCTGCACGCCGGCCACCTCGACCCGGCCTGCCTGCTCGCCGAGCCGGAGCGACGCGAGGTGTTCGCCGTCGCCGCCGCCCGCTACGCCCCCGGCGCCGACCCGGAGGAACTGGCCGAGGCGCTGGACCGGCTGCTCGACCAGGAGTGGTGGCCGCACGGCTACGACGGCACCGCGGTCGCCCAGGCCCGGCTCAAGGACGCCACCAGCCAGCTGATCGGCCGCTTCTGCCTGGCCGCCGAGGGCGCCACCCGGGCTCGCTGGGGATCCGGCCCGCTCACCCGCTACCGGGCCGATCTGGTGGTGCCCCGCGCGACCCGGCTGGAGTGCGCCGTCCTCAAGGCCGTCGCCGACCGCTATGTGATGCAGCGCCCGGACCAGGAGCTGCTCCGTGCCGAGCAGCGGGTGGTCATCGCCGAACTGGGCGCGGCGCTCGCCGCCCGCGCCCCGGACGGGCTGGACCCCCAGTTCCGCACCCTGTTCGCGCAGGCCGCCGACGACACCGCCCGGCTGCGGGTGATCGTCGACCAGATCGCCGCTCTCACCGACGCCTCCGCCCGCTCCCTGCACGCCCGCCTCACCGCCCCCGGCGCCTGACCAAACGCCGCGGTCCCGGTAGCTCACCCCCAGGGGCGCGAGGAACTGCGCGACCAGCCACCCCCAACCCGCAGACCACACACCGAACCAACCCGCCCCCGAATACCGTGCCGGAGGCTCAGTGGTGCCAGGCCGTGCCACCCGTGTTGCGGATGAAGCGCTGGAGCACCTTGAGCGTGGTCAGGTACTCCTCGTCGGAGATGTCCGCGTGCCGCTCCGCCCACAGCTCGTGCTGGAGCTCCGCCGCCTTGGCGTACAGGGCCGCGCCTTCCGGGGTGCCGTGCAGCCGCTGGGCCGAGTCCTCTTCGACCCAGCCCTGGGCGACGGCCCCGTCGATCTCCGCGCCGAGGCCGTCCCCCACGTCCAGGTATCCGCGCAGCGTCTGGGTCACCTCCGCCCGGGTCCGGCCCTCCTCGTGGGCCGAGTACACCTGGTGCAGCACCCACCACTGGGGCTGGCTCAGCCCCAGCTCGGCGAGGGCGCCCCGGGTGCGGGTGACCACCGCCTTGTAGGCGGCCCAGGTCCAGTAGCCGATGGGCTGCCTGACCAGTTCGGCGTCGCTGTGCGAGTACTCCATCGTCCGCTCCTCATCCATCGGTGTCCGTCGGTATCCATCGGTCCGGACCCCTCGTCTGGGGCCCGCCGTTCCGGCACCGGTCGTCCGGGACCCCTGGTCCAGGGACCAGCGGTACCGGATCCGCGGATCCGGTACCGCTGCCGCGATGAGAAGGACGCTAGAACTTGAACCTTGCTTCAGGTCAATCCCCGGGCTCAGCCGGCCCGATACGCGTCGACCTCCTTCAGGTACGCCGCGCGCACCTCCTCGTCCAGGAAGGAGGCATGGAAGGAGTTGCGGGCCAGGGTGCGCTGGGTCTCCTCGTCCAGGTGCAGGGCGTCCCGCAGCGCGGTGAAGTTGTCCTGCACATAGCCGCCGAAGTAGGCCGGGTCGTCGGAGTTGACGGTCACCAGCAGGCCGGCGTCCAGCATGGCCGGCAGCGGGTGATCGGCCAGCTGGTCCACCACTCGCAGCCGTACGTTGGACAGCGGGCACACCGTCAGCGGCACCTGGTCCGCGACCAGCCGGGCCACCAGCGCCTCGTCCTCCAGGCAGCGCACCCCGTGGTCGATCCGGTCCACGCCGAGGATGTCCAGCGCCTCCCAGACGTAGGCGGGCGGGCCCTCCTCCCCCGCGTGCGCCACGCACTTCAGGCCGGCCTCCCGGGCCAGCCGGTAGACCTCGCGGAACTTCGACGGCGGATGCCCCACCTCCGCCGAGTCCAGGCCGACGGCCGTGATCCGGTCCAGGTGGGGGCGGGCCGCCTCGAAGGTCTCCAGGGCCGACTCGGCGCTCTCGTCCCGCAGGAAGCACATGATCAGGCGGGTGGTGATGCCGTGGCGCTCCGGGGCCGCCTCCAGCGCCCGGCTCAGGCCGCCGATCACGGTGCCGATCGGCACGCCCCGGGCGGTGTGCGCCTGCGGGTCGAAGAAGATCTCGGCGTGCCGGACGCCCTGCTGCCGGGCGCGCGCCAGATAGGCGTCGGCGAGTTCGGCGAAGTCGTCCTCCGTCCGCAGCACCGCCATCAGCGCGTAGTAGAGGTCCAGGAACGACTGGAGGTCGGAGAAGGAGTAGGCGGCGCGCAGCTCGTCCTCGGTGGCGTACGGCAGGGTGACGCCGTTGCGCGCGGCGAGCGCGAAGGCCAGCTCGGGCTCGAGGGTGCCCTCGATATGGAGGTGGAGTTCCGCCTTGGGGATGCCGGCTCCGGGGGGCAGGGGGCTCGAAGCGGCCCCCGGTTCGGGGTTGGTGTCGGAGTTGTCGTCGGGGAACGCGGACACGCCTGACTGCACCTGCTTCGTCTGTGCGGGTTCGATGGGTGCTCCAGGATAGGGACCGCCCGACTCCGCGAGATCGGGCGCGGGCCCCCGCCCGGCAGCCGCCGCGGCCAGAGGTGGGCGGCGCGGTGGGGGCCATGGGCGGCCACCGTGCGCAACCGGACACCTGCCTGGCGGCGTCACCCAGGGCAGAAACGATCATTCCTGGCGGATCGGCCGCGCCTCGGGCGGCCGATCCGGAGAGGCGGCGGCATGCGACCCGTGGAGCTACCACGACGGGTGAGATCCGTGCTCGGGCGGATCCGGCGGCTGCCGCGGCTGCCCCGCACCCGGCGCGGGCGGCGCCGTGCGGTCCAGGTGGTGATGGCGCTGTGCGTGCTCGGGCTGCTGCCGGCCACCTGGGTGCACCTGAGGGCGGACGGGCGGGTGCGCACGGTCGCGGACGTGCCCTCCGCCCCGGTCGCGATGGTCTTCGGCGCCGGTCTGATCCACGGGCACCCGACCCCGTACCTTGCTCACCGGCTGGACACCGCGGTGGAGCTCTACCGGCGGGGCAAGGTCCGCGTGGTCCTGGTCACCGGGGACAACAGCCGCGAGGACTACGACGAGCCGGACGCCATGCGCGCCTATCTGGTCCGCCATGGCGTCCCGGACCGGCGGATCGTCAGCGACTACGCCGGCTTCGACACCTGGGACTCCTGCTCCCGCGCCGAGCGGATCTTCGGCGTGCGCAAGGCGGTGCTGGTCAGCCAGGGTTTCCATATTCGGCGGGCGCTGGCCCTGTGCGAGGCGGCGGGCATCGAGTCCTACGGCGTCGGGGTGTCCGAGCCGCACGACGAGACCTGGATCTACGGCGGGGTGCGCGAGATCCTCGCGGCGGGCAAGGCGGCCGTGGACCTCACCTTCCGGCCGGACCCGCGCTTCCTGGGCCCCCGCGAGAACGGGGTCGCCAAGGCCCTGACCACCCCCTGAGCCGCCCCGCCGTAGATC
>NZ_SRID01000497.1 GCF_004684805.1 Streptomyces palmae | reverse complement strand
GGTGGGGAGGGGGTGGCCGGCGGCCGCGCGGCCGGCGAGGCATTCCTCCAGGAAGGCGAGGGCGCGCAGGTGGTAGGTGTGGGCTGTCCAGCCGAGGCTGATGTTGTGGCCGGCTTGCGGTTGGCGTTCCACCAGGACGCGTGGTGCCTGGGGCAGGAGTGTGGCCAGTTCGGTCAGGGTGTGTTCGTCGTGGCGCCACCACTTCTCGTACTGGGCGAAGGTGAAGCGGACGGGCACCCGAACGCGGGCGGCGATGTCGGGGAACCGGGTGGGCCAGGTCCGTATCTCGGCGCGTTCGCGTTCGGGCATGGGGGCGAGCATGTCGGGGCAGGTGCGGAAGGTGTCGGGCGGGTAGAGGCGCAGGGCGCCCCAGTTGTTTCTCCAGTGGCCCTCCCCCGCGGCCGAGGGCTGTTGTCCGGCGGGTGCGGCCAGGCGGTGGCCGAGGCCGGAGATGTCCAGGCCGAGCAGGGGCATGGTGAAGCCGTCGGCGGCGCAGGTCAGGGCGAGTGTGCCGCCGTAGGAGTGGCCGAGGACGAACAGGCCGGCAC
This sequence comes from Streptomyces palmae, assembly GCF_004684805.1. Lineage (GTDB taxonomy): Bacteria > Actinomycetota > Actinomycetes > Streptomycetales > Streptomycetaceae > Streptomyces > Streptomyces palmae. The sequence goes on along the minus strand of NZ_SRID01000497.1, from coordinate 3,609 downwards.
CCAGGTCGTGGGTGGCGGCGTAGCGGGTGAGGGCGGTGCGTACTCGGGTGGATTGTTCGGTGAGGGTCTGTCCGTTGGGCAGGTGTGTCGCGGAGGCGCCGTAGCCGGGGCGGTCCAGGGCCAGGACGGTGTGGCCCAGGTGGGCGCCGAGGGTGAGCAGGGACTGACCGGGGTGGGCTTTGCCATCGAAGTAGCCGGCGGTCATGCCGCCGCCGTGGAGGGCGAGGATGGTGGCGCGGGGTGCTCGGGGCGGGGTGGAGAGCAGGCCGGACAGGGAAATGCCGGTGGCGTCCTTGGCGATGATCCTGGTGGTCTTGGTGGTTCTGGTCGGGTCCGGTGGTGGTGGGTCCGCGTTCATGCGGGGCTGCCTGCCGCGGTGGCGGCCTGGGCGGCGTCGATCGCGGTCTCGTCAGGGGTGTCCTGGGAGGTGTCGTGGGGGGTGGAGAACCAGCGCAGCAGTGCGGTGCGGAGTTCTTCAAGGTCGGGGTCGGTCTCGGTGGCCCAGGCCACGTATCCGTCGGGGCGGACCAGCAGGGCGGTGGTGGCCGACAGGTCGGGTTCGCCTTCCTGGGGCCGTACGGTGGCGGTGAGGACCCGGTCCCGCCAGGGCGCGGCCACGGCCCGCAGCGCGGGGTCGTCGCGGAGGTCGAGCAGCACGCCGCGGGCCGGGTGCAGCAGTTCCATGGTGCCGGTCGGGCCGGTGGGGCCGGTGAGGGGGCGCGCAGGGAGACGGCGGCCGAGCAGTGGGTGGGTGCCGGGGCCGACGTCGTAGCGGACGTCCAGGCCGGAGACGAGGCCGGCGAGGTGGCGTTTGACGTCGTCGTACCGGATGAGCTCGCCCATCAGCTCGCGCAGGGGGTCCATCTCGGGTCCACCGACGAAGAGCATGCCCTGGGCGTGGGTGTTCATCAACAGCCGGGCTCCGGCGGCGTGCCGCTCGGTGTGGTAGGTGTCCAGGAGGCCGGCCGGTGCGTGGCCGCGGACCTGGGCGGCGAGTTTCCAGCCGAGGTTGGCCGCGTCCTGTACGCCGGTGCTCAGGCCCTGTCCGCCGGCTGGGAGGTGGACGTGTGCGGCGTCGCCGGCCAGCAGGACGCGGCCGCGGCGGTACTCGGTGACCTGCCGGGTGGTGTCGGTGAAGGAGCTGACCCAGTGGGCTGTGCCGCCGCTGATGTCCTCGCCGGTGATCTGGCGCCAGGCGTCGGCGATCTCGGCGAAGCTGACGGTGCGTTCGCGTTGTCGGCCGGGTACGGCGTCGGGCACCACGATGATGCGGTCGACGCCGTCGCCCAGCGGGGCGGCCATCACCATGCCGCCGGGCAGCCGCTCCCCCAGGAAGCGCGGTCGCAGTCGGCAGCCGGCGACGTCGGCGAGGTACATGGTGCGGGTGGCGTCGGTGCCGGGGAAGGAGAAGCCGGCCGCGCGGCGTACGGGGCTGCTGCCGCCGCCGCAGCCGACGAGGTAGGGGGCGGTCAGGTGCTGGATGCCGTTGGGGGTGGCGACGGTGATGGTGACGGGATCGGTGTGGTCGGATTGGTCGGTGTGGTCGGTGTGGTTGTCGAGTTCGAGGAACTCCCAGCCGCGGCGGATGTCGGCGCCAAGGGAGATCGCCCACCTCTCCAGGACGTCCTCGGTGTGTGACTGCGGGACGCCGCGGGCCCCGAAGTGGGCGTCCTTGAGGACGGTGTAGTCGAACCGCAGGCCGCCGAAGTGGCCCTGGGGGGCCTTTTCCAGGTCGCCGAACCACGGCAGCAGGCCGCGCTGTTCGAACACTTCCATGGCGCGTGCGGTGAATCCCAGGCCGCGGGACTGCCCGGTGGGTTGTTCCAGGCGCTCCACGACCAGGACGCGGGCGCCGCCCAGGCGCAGTTCTCCGGCGAGCATCAGACCGGTCGGGCCGGCTCCGACCACGATCACGTCGGCGTCCATTGTTCCTCCTGTCCCCATCGCGGGTCCCGGTTCAGCCGAAGAGCCGGGCGATGTGCCGCGGGGCCTTGGTCCTGCCCCATTCGAGGGCTTGGCCGAGCAGGTCGGGTGTCGCTTCGAAGCACGTGTTGGCGGGGTCGCCGAGCGCGAACGGCTCGGGCAGGAACGCGGAGGCGTCCAGCCGTTCGAACAGCAGCCGTGCGGCGGCGGCCGGCTCCGTCTCTCCTGCCTCGACGGCCTGGCAGGTGGTGCGGGTGAAGGTGAGCAGCGCGCCGATGTCCTGGCCGACCGGGTCGGGCAGGCCGGGGGCGGTCCTGTTCTCCAGGTCCTTGAAGAGCTGGTCGTCGCGGCTGTCCAGGAAGGCGCGGTAGGCCCGCTCGACGGTCATCGTCGGCATGATGCTGGTGGCCTCCCACACCCGGGTGACCGCGTTCCACAGGTCGTAGTGGCCGAACCCGACGAAGGAGCTGTAGACGAGGTCGTCGTGGACGTCGTACAGGCCCTGCTGGAGGCGGTCGATGTAGGCGAAGTGTTCCGTGGACCAGTCGCCGGTGCGGGTGGCCTCGATCAGGCGCCAGGCGAGGGAGTTGACGACTTCGAGGGTGTTGGTCAGGCCGCGTGAGTAGAGGGCGTCGATGAATCCGGCGGCGTGTGCGGTCAGGCAGTAGCGTTCGCCGACCGTGTGGGAGGAGGAGTACTGGAGTCGGCCGGTGCCTACCCAGGGGCGGACCGCGGTGGCGTGGGTGAACTGTTCCGCGATCTGCGGGAACCTGGCGAGGAAGGCGTCGAACTCCTGCTGGGGTGAGTGCCCGTCCTTGGGGAAGACGCGCTCGTCGAGGGTGAGGCCGACGCTGCACAGGGGATTGATCGCCCCGTCGTGGTTGTCGAAGGGGATCACCCACAGCCAGCCGCCGTGGAAGACGTGGTGCAAGGTGCCGTGGTGCCAGGGGCTGGGTTGTTTGTGGGCGGCTGCCGAGGAGGTGTCGTCGTAGGGGGTGACGCCGACCATGTGGGTGAACAGGGTGCGGGAGTGGTGGCGGGCGCGGGTGGGTTCCTCGCGCAGGCCGAAGGTCTCGGCGAGGGGGGAGCGGAAGCCGCTGGCGTCGACGAGGTACTCGGCGTGGTACTGGGTGCCGCGCTCCGAGCGCAGCAGCACTGTGTCGGCGCCGGTCTGGACGCTGGTGACGCGGGTGTTCAGCAGTGGGGTGGCGCCGTAGCGGACGGCGAGGTGGAACAGGTAGGCGTCGGTGTCCTGCCGGAACAGGTGGCTCTCGGTGCGCTGCCACTCGGGCACGACGAGCTGGTTGATCTCCAGGGGGTTTTGGGGCCGGCCTTCGCGGTGGTAGACGAACCCGAAGTTCTGTTTGCGGCCGCTCATCGGGGAGATGTTGTCCTGGATGCCGCGGAAGCTGGCCAGGTGTTCGATCTCGGGGACCTGGTAGCGCTCGGCGACGATCCGGGTCATGGCCGAGGTGTAGGGGATGGTGGACTCGCCGACGGCGAAGCGGGGGTGGGTGCCGGCGTCGATGAGGAGCACCTTGACGCCGTTGCGGGCGAGGACCGCGCCCAGCATGCCGCCGGCCATGCCCGCGCCGAGGATGGCCACGTCGTAGCGCTGGTGCGCGGGGTCGGTCGTGTTCATGGGTTCACCCTTCGTGTGCGGAAGAGGGCGGGGTGGGGCGGTGG
>NZ_SRID01000496.1 GCF_004684805.1 Streptomyces palmae | reverse complement strand
CCCGCGTCCCACGCCCCGGCGCCCCCGGCAGCGACGGACGTCTCCCCGGAGGTGTTCGGACCCGCCGTCCGCCCCGGCACCGACCACGTAGGCTGAGTGCGCTTCGGGACCGCGAGGGGGAGTCGTCGTCTATGGATCCGCTGTGGCCGGATGACCCGCGCACGATCGGCCCGTACCGGCTGATCGCCCGCTTCGACCCGGCCCAGGGCGGACCGCCGCTGCCGGAGCGCCGGTTCGTCGGCCGGGGGCCGGGCGGCGACCGGACCGTGCTGCTCGGCGTTCCACTGGCCGCCGACGACGCCGGCCGCTTCGCGGTGGAGGCGGAGGCCGCCCGGCGGCTGTCCGGGCGCTGGCTCAGCCCGGTGGCGGAGGTCGGCGGCGGCGATGGGCCGCCCTGGTACGCCACCCCGTATCTGCCCGCCGTCTCCCTCACCACCGCGCTCGCCGCCCACGGGGGGCCGCTCCCGGAGCACACCGTACGCGCGCTGGGTGCCGCCCTCGCCGAGGCGCTGGCCGGCCTCCACGCGCAGGGCCTGGCGCATGGCGGGATCTCCCCCGGGGCCGTACTGCTGACCGCGGACGGCCCCCGGCTGGGCTGCTTCGGCGCCGTACGGGTGGCCGCGCCGGACGGCGAGCGGCGGTCCGGGCACCCGGGGCTGGCCTTCGGCAGTGTGCCGCCCGAGCAGCTGACCGGCGGCCGACCGCGCCCGCTGGGCGACAGCTACGCGCTGGGCTCGGTGCTGGCCTACGCCGCCACCGGGCAGTTGGTGCCCGAGCGGGGCGAACTCCCCGAGGGCCTGCGCACCTTGGTCAGCCGCTGCCGCACCCGGGACCCGGTGGCTCGGCCGCGGGCCGGTGAGCTGCTGGCCGAGTTGGCGGGTACGGCCGCGGGGGCGCCGCGGTCGCCTGGTCAGCCCTCCCACGGCACGGTGCTGGACGGCGCGAACAGCCTGGCCGGCGCGCTGCTGGGGCCCGGCTGGCTGCCGGGGCGGGTGATCGCGGCCCTCGCCCGGCAGTCCGCCGAGGTGCTGGCCGCCGAGACCGAGCCGGAGGCCGGAGCCTGGGCGGGAGCCTGACGGCCCCCGCGCTCCTTCCCTGCCGCGCACTCCCTCCGGGCCCGCGAACGCCGCGGCAAGCACCTCCCGTGCTCGCGCCCCGGCCCCGTGCCAAGCCGCGGACGCCACGGGCCGGCGGCTCCCGGACTCACCCCGGGCCCGCCGTACGAACCCACGGACGCCACGACCAGGCACCTCGCGCACTCACCCAGACCCGCCCCGACCGACCCGGCCCTACAGATCGAGGCTGACGCCGTAGGCGCGCAGCCAGCCGTCGAGGCCCAGGACGAGTTCGGTGGCCAACCGGTAGGACTCGCCGGCGTCCTCGTCCAGGGCGGCGGAGACGGCCCCGGCATCGAGCAGGGGGTGGACGGGCGCGTCCCCATCGGCGGCGACGCGGCCCAGCGCGGTGCGCAGGGCGGTGGCGTAACCGGGGTCCTGGATGCTGGGGTACGGGCTCTTGACCCGGTCGGCGACCTGGGCCGGCAGCAGATCGCGGGTGGCGGCTCGCAGCAGGGACTTCTCGCGTCCGTCGAAGGTCTTCATCGCCCAGGGCGCGGTGAAGACGTACTGCACCAGGCGGTGGTCGCAGAACGGCACGCGGACCTCCAGGCCCACGGCCATGCTGGTGCGGTCCTTGCGGTCGAGGAGGATCTGCACGAAGCGCGTCAGGTGCAGGTGGCAGATCTCGCGCATGCGCCGCTCGGCGGCGGAGAGGCCGGCGGTGTGCGGGACCTCGGCGAGGGCCTCGCGGTAGCGGGCGTCCTGGTAGCCGGCCATGTCGAGGCGGTCGAGGAGCCCGCGGTCGAGGAGCGAGACGCGGCCGTCGGCACCGGTGCCGTCGACGGCCTGGGCGGCCAGCCAGGGGAAGGTGTCGGCGCCGACCACCTCGGGGAGGTGGAACCACCGGTAGCCGCCGAAGACCTCGTCCGCGGACTCGCCGGACAGGGCGACGGTGGACTGCTGGCGGATGGCCTTGAACAGCAGGTACAGGGAGGTGTCCATCTCGCCGAGCCCGACGGGCAGATCGCGGGCGGTGAGGACCGCGGCCTGGTTGGCGGGCTCGCTCACCGCGGCGGCGTCGAGGACGATGTCGTGGTGCGCGGAGCGTATGTGCTCGGCGAGGGCGTGTGCGTAGGGCCGGTCCGGGGTGGGGCGCAGGTCGTCGGGGTGGAAGTGCTCCGCCTGGTGGACGAAGTCGACGGCGAAGGAGCGCACCGGCCCCCGCCCGCGCTCGGCGAGGGCCCGGGCGACGAGCGCGGAGATGGCGGAGGAGTCCAGGCCCCCGGAGAGCAGGGTGCACAGGGGTACGTCGGTGATGATCTGCCGGGCGACGATGTCCTCGAGGAGCGCGCGGACCCGCCCGATGGTGGTGTCCAGGTCGTCGGGGTGCTCGCGGGGCTCGAGTCCCCAGTACCTGCGGACGGTCAGGCCACCGCGGCGGACCCGGAGGGTGTGCCCGGGCCGGAGTTCGTACATGCCCCGGTAGATGGCGTGTCCGGGGGTCTTGACGAAGGCGAGGGCCTCGGCGAGCCCTTCGGCGTCGACGACGGGTCGTACGGCGGGGTGGGCGAGGATCGCCTTGGGCTCGGAGCCGAAGATGACGCCGTCCGGTGTCGGGTGGTAGTAGAGCGGCTTGATGCCCATGCGGTCGCGGACCAGCAGCAGTTCCTCCCGGAGCGGGTCCCACAGGGCGAAGGCGTACATTCCGTTGAGGCGCTCGGTGAAGGCCTCTCCCCACTCCAGATAGGCGTGGAGGACGACCTCGGTGTCGCTCCTGGTGTGGAAGGCGTGGCCGCGTCCGGCGAGTTCGGCGCGCAGCTCGCGGTAGTTGTAGACCTCGCCGCTGTAGGTGGTCGCGAGCAGGGTGCGATCACCGTTCCGGACCGGCATGGGCTGCTTGCCGCCCTCGATGTCGATCACGGCCAGGCGGCGGTGGCCGAGCGCGGCGTGGGTGTCCAGCCAGACTCCGGCGGCGTCCGGCCCGCGGCGGGCCATGGTCCGCGTCATGGCGTCGAGCGTGCCGCGCTCGGTGGTGAGGTCCTGGCGGTAGGAGACCCATCCGGTGATCCCGCACATGGTCGCGGCCCTCCCTTCGGTCGCCTCCCGGGGGATCGCGGCCGTCCGCCGTGGCCGGTGGTCCGCCCGGGGAAGCGGGCTGCGGCGCGTGCCCCTCGGGCCACCGTGGCATGACCGCCGTACGTCTCCCCTCTGGCCAACGTAGTCGGGCCCGCGAGGTGCTGCCTCCCGGCGCGCTCGGGCTGTCCGCACCTGGTGGCCGGGGCGTCACCCGGCGTGAGTAGGCTGAGGCTGTTCGTGTTCGACAGGGGGAGACACGCCATGGATCCGCTATGCCACTCGTCTGCTCGCCGGATCCGGGGATCGCGCTGATGCTCTTCCCGCTCACCCACGACGACCCCGTACGCATCGGCCGCTACCGGCTGGTCGCCCGGCTCGGCGGTGGCGGCATGGGCACCGTCTACCTCGGCCGCACCCCAGGCGGCGGCACCCTCGCCATCAAGACCGTCCACGCGCGCTACGCGGCCCAACCCGACTTCCGCGCCCGTTTCCGCCTGGAGATCGACGCCGCACGCGTCATCGGCGGTCGGCACGGCGCCCAGGTCATCGACGCCGACCCCTTCGCCGACCTGCCCTGGATGGCCACCGAGTACCTCATCGGCCCCCCACTCGACCAAGCCGTCGCCCTCGCGGGCCCCCTCCCCGAACCCGCCGTACGCGCCCTGGGCACCGCACTGTGCGCCGCCCTCACCCAGCTCCACAACTCCCATGTCGTCCACCGCGACCTCAAACCCTCCAACATCCTCCTCACCGCCACCGGCCCCAAAATCATCGACTTCGGCATCGCCCGCGCCATCGGTGACACCCACCTCACCCGAACCGGAGCCACCGCCGGCACCCCCGCCTACATGTCCCCCGAACAGGCCACCGGACACGAACACACCTCCGCCGGCGACATCTTCGCCCTCGCCGGCGTCCTCACCTACGCCGCCACCGGACACCCACCCTTCGGCACCGGGCAACCCGCCGACCTCCTCTACCGCGTCCGCTTCACCGAACCCGACCTCACCGGACTACCCCCCGCCC
>NZ_SRID01000495.1 GCF_004684805.1 Streptomyces palmae | reverse complement strand
CCGCCCCGCCCGCCCCCGCCCCGGTCAGCGGCGGCGTGTGCGGCGGGCGTAGAGGAGCAGGCCGCCCCCGGTGAGCAGGACCGCGGCGGCACCGGCGAGCGGCAGCAGCACCTGGCGGGAGATCCGCACCGCGCGGCCCGTCTCCGCCAGGGCGCCGGGTGGGCGCTCCGGCCCGCCCCCTCCGGTGGACGGGGCGGCACCGGGGCGCCGGGCCGGGTGGTCGGTGATGCGGAAGGTGACCTGGCCGGACCACCCGGCCCCGGTCGCGTCCGCCCCGCTCGGCCGGCCGGCGCTCACCGTCGCGGTGACCGGGCCGAGCGGTCCGTCCGCCGCGAACCGGGAGCGCAGCGCCACGGTCAGATCGCCGTGCGCGGGCACCGTGAACCCCGCGAACCGCCTGCCGGTGAAGACGCCCGCGTTCTCGCCCCCGGGGGTGGACCGGAAGCGCACCGGGCGCCACTGGGCGCCGCGTTCGTCGTAGAACTCGAAGCGGATGTCGTGGGGCCGCAGCCTGCGGGAACGGTCGGCGAGCAGCACCACCGGGTGGACGCCGCGGCAGTCGGCGCCCGTGGTGTTGCGCAGCTCCAGGTGCCAGGCCCGCCAGTAGCCACCGCGCGGAAAGGCGCTGGGCCCGGCGCGTAGTTCCGCGTGCGGGGCGACCTCGCCCGCCGCGCCGCAGTCCGGGGCCGGGGGCGCCGGCGGGAGCCCCTCCCGTACCGGGGCCGCGGCCTGGCGCGCGGCGGCGGCGAGGGGACGCGGTACGGCGGACGGGGCGAGGTCGTCCGACCGGAACGGGGCGGGCCCCACCGAGAGCACGACCACGGCGGCGCAGACGGCCGGGGCACGGAGGGCCGGGACACGGACGCTCCGGGTGGGCGCGGTCGAGGCGGGGACGGCGGGGGCAGTGGGCAGACGCATGGCAGACCTCGGGGATCCGACAGACCGTGTGCGGACCTGGTGCTCGACCGGGCCCGCGCGTTCCGGCCCGTGTCTTCCGGGCTGTCACCGACCTTCCCCGTCCCGGCCCGCGCGGCCGGGGAGGCGGCCGACGACAGCCTCCGGTTGGGCGTGCAGAACCCCTCGATCAGCCGCCCCCCGCTCGCGCCCGGTACGACCGGATGGGCGAACGGGGCCGCCGGCCCGACGGCTCGGCACGGCGGGAGTCGGCCTTGGCCTTCGGCAACGACGTTGTCAGAGTGTCCGCATGGATGACACTCCCGGCACCCCCACCGCTCCCCTCCGCGTCGGCCTGATCGGCTTCGGTCTGGCCGGTTCCGTCTTTCACGCCCCGCTGGTCGCGGCCACCGAGGGCCTGGTCCTGGACACCGTGGTCACCCGCGATCCCGAGCGGCGGCGGCAGGCCCTGGCCGAGCACTCCCAGGTGAGGTTCGCGGACGCACCGGGCGAGCTGTGGCAGCGGGCCGGGGAACTGGACCTGATCGTCATCGCCTCCCCCAACCGCACCCATGTGCCGCTGGCCGAGGCGGCGCTGCGGGCCGGTCTGCCGGTGGTGGTGGACAAGCCGCTGGCCGCGACCGCTGCCGAGGCCGAGGAGCTGGCCGCGCTCGCCGCCGCCCGCGGGCTGCTGCTGAGCGCCTTCCAGAACCGCCGCTGGGACAACGACTTCCTCACCCTGCGGCAGCTGCTCGACCAGGGCGCGCTCGGCGAGGTGTGGCGGTTCGAGTCCCGCTTCGAGCGCTGGCGCCCCAAGCCCAAGGGCGGCTGGCGGGAGTCCGGCGACCCGGCCGAGATCGGCGGACTCCTCTACGACCTGGGCAGCCATCTGGTGGACCAGGCCCTCACCCTGTTCGGCCCGGCCGCCTCCGTCCACGCCGAGGTGGATGTGCGCCGTCCCGGTGCGGAGGCCGACGACGACGTGTTCATCGCCCTCACCCACGCCGGCGGAGTCCGCAGCCATCTGTGGATGAGCGCCACCACCGCCCAGCTCGGCCCGCGCTTCCGGGTGCTGGGCAGCCGCGCCGGCTATGTGAAGTACGGGCTCGACCCCCAGGAGGCCGCACTCCGCGAGGGGCTGCGTCCCGGCCGGGACGGCACCCCCTGGGGCGAGGAGCCCGCGTCCTCCTGGGGGCGGCTGGGCGCCGGCGAGTCGCCGCTGACCGGCGGTGGGGAAGCGGTGCCCAGTGTGCCCGGCGACTACCCGGCGTACTACGCGGCCATCGCGGCGGCCCTGCGGCACGGGGGCGAACCGCCGGTCACCGCCGTCGAGGCCGCCGCCGCCCTCCGCGTCCTGGAGGCCGCCCGCACCTCGGCCGTCGAGGGCCGCACGGTGCGGATGGAAAAAATCTAGAAATCACCCCTTTTCATCACAGAAGGGGCGGGGCTACTCTTTTAGTAAGCCTGTGGGGCGAGCGAGGGAGCTCGGCGCTAGGAGTACATGGCGGGGCCAGCACCTCGGCCGTGTGAGCCGAATGCCGGGCTGAGAGGCCAGAAAGTCGCAAGACCGGAAGGCGACCTCCATTCACCTGATCCGGACAATGCCGGCGAAGGAAGCCCACCTCGCAGGCGCTGACGTGACATGGAACAGCGGGACACCAGGAAGCCCAGGTCGAGCATCTGGGCTTCCTGGCTGCCAGGACCCTTTCCGGGGCAGGTCGGCCGACGGGCAGGACCGCGTACGGAGGCCGGCCGGTGCGTACGCGCCGGCCCGCCCGGAGGCTCCCGTCCGGGGTCACGCCCCCAGCGCCCGCGAGACGGTGTAGATCGCCAGACCGGCCAGCGCGCCCACCACCGTGCCGTTGATCCGGATGAACTGCAGGTCCCGGCCGATGTGGGCCTCGATCTTCCGCGAGGTGTGCTCGGCGTCCCAGCCGGCCACGGTCTCGGTGATCAGCCCGGTGATCTCGTCCCGGTAGGTCGTCACCAGATAGCCGGCCGCGTCCTCCAGCCAGCCGTCCACCTTGGCCCGCAACCGCCGGTCGGCGGTCATCCGGGCCCCCAGCGAGAGGATCGAGGCGCGCGCCCGCAGCCGCAGCTCGCTGCGCTCGTCCTCCGCCGCGGCCACGATCGTGTCCCGGACCGCCGCCCAGGTGGAGGCGATCAGGTCCTGCACCTCGGGCCGCCCGAGCAGCTCCGACTTCAGCCCCTCGACCCGGCGCCGGGTGTCCGGGTCGGCCTTCAGGTCCGTGGCGAAGTCGGCCAGGAAGCGGTCCACCGCGGCCCGCGCCGGATGGTCGGGCATGTCCCGCATCTCCCCGACGAAGCGCAGCAGCTCCCGGTAGACCCGCTCGCCCACCTTGCGGTCGACGAACCGCGGCGTCCAGCCGGGCGCACCGCCCTCCACCGCCCGCATCACCGACTCGCCGTGCCGCTCCAGCCACTCATGGGCGCGTACGCAGACCAGGTCCACCATCCGGCGGTGACCGCCGCCCGCGACCACCTTCTCCAGTAGCGCGCCCAGCGCCGGGGCGACCTCCTGGGCGTTCGCGCGCCGGGTGACCGCCTCGCCCACCACGGCCTGCACATCGGAGTCGCGCAGTACGGTGAGCGCCCCGCGCAGCGCGGTGGCCAGCTCCTCGGTGACCCGGTCGGCGTGGGCGGGCTCGGCCAGCCAGGCCCCCAGCCGGCCGCCCACCCCGACCGCGCGCAGCCGGGCCCGCACCACCTCGGAGGAGAGGAAGTTCTCCCCGACGAACTCGCCGAGGCTGGCGCCCAGCTGGTCCTTCTTGGTCGGGATGATGGCGGTGTGCGGGATGGGCAGCCCCATCGGCCGCCGGAACAGGGCGGTGACCGCGAACCAGTCGGCCAGCGCACCGACCATCCCGGCCTCGGCGGCCGCCGACACATACCCGGCCCAGCCACCGGCCCCGGCCGACCTGGCCCAGGTGGCCAGCGCGTACACCACGGCCACCGTCACCAGGAGCCCGGTGGCGAAGGCCTTCATCCGGCGCACCCCGCGCCGGCGTTCCGCGTCGGCGGGGCCGTCCGCGGCGAGTCCCACCACGGGCCCGCGGCGCCCGCCGCCGCCCGGCGTCCGGTCCTTCAACGGCGTACGGGCCTGGGCACCCGTATCGCCCTCCCTGTGTTCCATCGGCTCCACCCGGTCGAGGGATCCCCCTGTGCATTGTTCACACCTGCCCTACTCCCGGGACCAGCACCCGAGTTCCCCGGCGGGGCGCCCGGCGTGTCCCCGGCCTCCCCCGTCGAGCGCCCTCCCCCGCGT
>NZ_SRID01000494.1 GCF_004684805.1 Streptomyces palmae | reverse complement strand
GGCAGGGAGGGTGCGGAGCGAAACCCCCGCCCCCAAGGGTATGGGGGCGGTGTGGGGATGTCCTTCAAGGATGCAGCACTCCGAGCCTATAGCACGTACATTCGAATCACGGGCCAAGCCAGCCTGCTTCACCCGAACGTGTGAGTGAGGCACTACGGTCTGGGACATGAGTGACTTCGCACACGACGCCGCCGCGGTCCAGGCGGCCACCGAACGGCTGCTCGGCACCGTCGCCGGGCTGGACGACAAGACGGTCGCCGAGCCCTCCCTGCTCCCGGGCTGGACCCGCGGCCACGTCCTGGCCCACCTGGCCCGCAACGCCGACGCCCTCACCAACCTCCTCACCTGGGCCCGCACCGGCGAGGAGATCCCGATGTACGCCAGCGAGGAGGCCCGCGACGCGGACATCGCGCGGGACGCCCACCGGCCGTTCCCGGAGCACCTGGACGACCTGCGGGCCAGCGCCGCCCGCTTCGGCGAGGCCGCCGCCGCCCTCCCCCGGGACCGCTGGGAGTTCCGGGTGACCATGCGCAACGGAGTGACCGACCAGGCCGCCCGGCTGGCCTTCCGCAGGCTGGGGGAGGTCGAGCTGCACCATGTCGACCTGGGCCTCGGCTACACCCTCGCCGACCTGCCCGCCGAGTTCGTCGCCCAGGAGCTGGACTTCCTCACCGGGAGGTTCTCGGGCCACCCCGACGTGCCCGCCCTGCTGCTGCGCGCCACGGACGGCACCGAGCGGACCACCGGCCGCGCCGAGGGCCCGGCGATCACCGTCGACGGCACCCCGGCCGAGCTGCTGGGCTGGCTCGCCGGGCGGACCGACGGCGCCGGACTGAGCTGCGGCCAGGGCCCGCTGCCGACCGTCCCCCCGCTAGGCTGAGATCATGACGTACAGCGGAGCGGTGAAGGTCGGCGGACCTGCGGACGTGCACGAACTGACCGACCTCATGATCTCTAAGGTCGCGGTCGGCCCGATGAACAACAACGCCTATCTCCTGCGCTGCCGCGCGACCGATGAGCAGCTGCTGATCGACGCCGCGGCCGAGCCGGCGACCCTTCTCAACCTGATCGGGGACAGCGGCATCGCGTCCGTGGTCACCACCCACCAGCACCCCGACCACTGGGGAGCGCTGCGGGAGGTCGTGGACGCCACCGGCGCGCGCACCTACGCGGGCCGGTACGACGCCGAGGGCATCCCGGTGCCCACCGACGTCCTGGTCGAGGACGGCGACACCATCCGGGTCGGCCGGGTCGAGCTGACGGCGCGCCATCTGGTCGGGCACACCCCCGGCAGCATCGCGCTGGTCTACGACGACCCGCACGGCCACCCGCACCTGTTCACCGGCGACTGCCTGTTCCCGGGCGGCGTGGGGAACACCCACGACGACCCCAAGGCCTTCGCCAGCCTCATCGACGACGTGGAGAGCAAGCTGTTCGTGCTCTCCGACGAGACCTGGGTCTACCCCGGGCACGGTGACGACACCACCCTCGGCAACGAGCGCCCGCACCTGGGCGAGTGGCGCGCACGCGGCTGGTGAGCCTCCTGAGGGAGCGGCGGCGGTAGAGGTACCACCGCCGCCCCGGGGCACACGCCCCGGCGCCACCACGCGCCCCGTAACCGGGGCCTCGCGGCGGCGGTTGGACCGTCATGCGCGACGAAAAATCGCCGTCCATGACGCGCCTCGCCGCCGCGTCCCTGGTCGGTACCGCCATCGAGTTCTACGACTTCTACGTCTACGGCAGCGCCGCGGCCCTGGTCTTCGGCTCGCTGTTCTTCCCCGACTTCTCCTCCCTGGCCGGCACGCTGGCCGCCTTCGGCACCTTCGCCGTCGGGTTCATCGCCCGGCCCCTGGGCTCCATGTTCTTCGGGCACATCGGAGACCGCCACGGTCGGCGTCCGGTCCTCATCGCCTCCCTGCTGCTGACCGGTCTGGCCACCGTCGCGGTCGGCTGCGTACCGACCTACGGCACCATCGGCCCGGCGGCACCGGTGATCCTCACACTGCTCCGCTTCGTCCAGGGCTTCGGCCTGGGGGGCGAGTGGGGCGGGGCCGTACTGCTGACCGCCGAGCACGCGCCGGCCCATCGGCGCGGACTGTGGAGCAGCTTCCCCCAGGTCGGCCCGGCCGTCGGCTTCCTGCTGGCCAACAGCGTCCTGCTGACCCTGTCCGGTCTGCTGACCGACGATCAGTTCCACGCCTGGGGCTGGCGGGTGCCGTTCTGGGTCGCCGGGCTGCTGGTGGGCGGCGGGCTGCTGCTGCGCAGCCAGCTCAGCGAGACACCGGAGTTCCGGGAGCTGGCCGAGCGCGACGAGCGTTCCGGCGCGCCGCTCGCCGAGGTGATGCGCGACCACTGGCGTCCGGTGCTGCTCACCGCGGGCGGGCTGGCCGTCGGCTACGCGGTCTTCTACACCGTGACGACCTGGTCGCTCGCCTACGGCACCGACCGGCTCGAGGTGAGCCGCACGGTGATGCTCGGCTGCATCATGGCGGCCGTCGCGATCAAGGGGGCGCTGACGCCCTGGGTGGCGCACCTGGGGGACCGGCTGGGGCGGCGGACGCTGTGCCTGGCCGGCTGCTCCGTCACCGCGCTGTGGGCCTTCCCGCTGATCGGCCTGCTCGGCACCGGGGAGCCGCTGCTGATGTTCCTCGGCTTCCTCGGCGCCTCACTCGGGCTGATGCTGGTGATGGCCGTCACCGGGGCCTACCTGCCGGAGCTGTTCGAGCCGCGGGTGCGCTGCACCGGGGCCGCGGTCGGCTACAACCTGGCGGGTGTGCTGGGCGGCGCGCTGACCCCGATCGTCGCCACCGCGCTCTCCCACGGCAGCGGGCCGCCCTGGGCGGTCGCCGCCTATCTGACCGTCATCGCGCTGTTCAGCCTGGGCTGCTTCACCCTGCTGCCGGAGACGGCCGGCCGGCTCTCGCGTCCGGTGGAGGCGGGCTCGGGCGGCGAGGCCGCCGCCTGAGCGCTCCCCGGCACCGGCCGCCGCCCGCCTCCCCGCGGCGACCTCGCGGGTCAGCCGCCGAAGGCCTGCCGGGCCCTGGCGACCTCGGACAGCACCTGGTGGAGCACGCGGCTGCCCGGGGGGACCTTCGAGGGCTCATAGGTCCAGGCGTGACCGACCCAGGGGTCCGCGAGGTGGTCGTCCGGCACCGGAGTGATCCGCAGCAGCGCGCGCCACAGCGGGTCCAGCACCGGACCGTACGCCCGCGCCTCCTCGCGGTCGGCCACCATCATCAGGTGTACGCCGACCGACGGCCCCTCGTCCGCCAGGTACCGCAGCTGGGTGACGGCCCGGTCGTCGAAGCCGTGCGGGAAGTCGTTGACGATCAGCAGCTGCTGCGCCAGGTCCAGATCGGGCGGCAGCGCGTCGGCGGCACCGCTGCGGATGGCCATCTGCACCAGGTCCACCCGCCGGGTGAGCCGCTCCAACGTCTCGGTGACGCCCTGCGCGCCGAAGGCGGCCGGCCGGTCCAGCACGCCCGATCCGGTCAGCGGCGCGAGGGAGGAGGCCGCCGACCCCGCCGGGTCGATCACCTGGACGGTGAACTCCCCCGCCGGGTAGACCGCCAGCAGCCGGGCCGCATGGGCGACCGCGGTGTCCATGGCCAGCCGGCGCAGCTCGTCGGAATCCACCGACGCCGACTCCGCGGAGCCGTCGCGGCCGCAGTCGATCCACAGCCCCCGCTCCAGCGGCAGCCGTACCAGCATGGGGATGCGCAGATCGGTGCGCTCGGGCAGGTGCAGGTCGCCCAGGCGCAGCGCCATCGGCATCTCGCTGGGCACCCGGTACGCGTGCCAGACCGGGCTGTCCCAGCCGGCGTACGCGGGGGGCAGCGCCGGCTCCACGACCTGCGCCTCCGCGACCAGTTGGGCCGCGTCCCGGTCGAAGACCTCACGCGCCTGCTCCACCAGCCGGGTGTGCTTGCCGCGGGCCGTCGCACGGGCCGAGTCGGCGGCCGGACCGAACCGGGCCCGGGGGTCGGAGAGCATGCCGTCCAGCTCCCGCTCCATCCGGGAGTCGGCGAAGTCGATGGCGCTGCGGTAGGCCGAGGCACTGCGCGCCAGGTCCTCGAACATGCCCCAGACCTGGTTGTAGAGCCGCTCGTCCATGGTCCAGCCGGAGGCGTCCCCGGCCACCGGCTGGGCGGGTCGGCCCGGCTCCGCGGGCGGGGCCGCCGGGGC
>NZ_SRID01000493.1 GCF_004684805.1 Streptomyces palmae | reverse complement strand
GCCCAGACCCCGGCCGCACCTCCGCAGGCAGGTCCGCCGCAGGCTGGCCCCGCCCAGGCCGTACCCCCGGCCCAGCCGGCGGCACCGCACCCGCGGCCCGGCGCGGAATCCGCGCCTCCGGCTGCCCCCGCGGTGAACGCCGCCATCCCGCCGGCGGCCTTCGGGCCTCCCCAGATGACCTCCTTCAGCAGCGCGGGCCACACTCCGCCCGGCGGCTCGGCCCCGCTCGGCAACCCCCCGTTCGGCACTGGCCACACCCCGCCCGGCGGCAACCCCGCACTGCTCGGCGGGGCCCCGTCCGGGGGTGGGACGCCGCCCGGCAAGCACCGCAAGCGCATGCTGATCGCGGTGTGTGCCACCGTGGCCACGCTGCTGATCGCGGGGGTGGCGATGGCCGTCGTCACCTTGGACAAGGGCAAGAACGACACGGCGGACAAGGACCACAAGCCCGGCCGCTCGAACGCCCCCTCCAGCCACGCCTCCCACTCGGCGACCCCGTCCACCGAGCCCTCCTCGCAGACCCCGGCGACCAAGCCGGTCACCACGGGCGACGTCCCGGACGACTATCTGGGCGCCTGGGAGGGCGAGGTCATGGAGGACGGCACCGCGACCGGCAAGATCCGCCGGTTCGTCCTCAGCCAGGGCACCACCGGCTCCGAGGTAGCCGACACCCTGGAGTCCGCCGCGGACGCGTTCTGCCAGGAGACCGGCACGCTGAAGGCGAAGCGCAGTCTGCTGGTGATCGAGAGCAAGGTGAGCACCGGTGTGCCGTCCGACAAGTGCAGCGACACCGGCGAGCAGACCCTGAAACTGCGCCCGGACGGCTCCATGGCCTGGACGGACATCGAAGGCTCGGAGACCGCCACCCTGCGGCGGACGGAGTCGGGCGACGAGCCGATCCCGGCGAAGTACCTGGGTACCTGGCTGGCGAGCGACGCGTACGGGACGAAGAACGCCACCTTCAAGATCACGATCGAGCAGGGCGCGTTCGGGACCGGGGTGGCCACCACCCTCTGGCAGAGCGACAAGGCCGAGTGCACCGGGATCATGCGGCTGGTCTCCGTCAAGGACGGCGAGCTGGTGCTGAGCACCGAGGAGATCACCCGCTCGGTGCCGGAGGACCAGTGCTCCGCCTCGAACTCGATCACCTTCCACGCCTCGGGCAACGACAAGCTGCGCGAGGAGTACCAGGACGAGAACGACGAGTCGCAGACCCAGACCTTCACCCGGCTCAGCTGAGCCGCCGCCCCGGCCGGGCGGGTTCGTCGTGAACGGGTCAGGGCCGCACCGCCATCGGATGGCGGTGCGGCCCTGAGGCGTCATCCGGCTCGGCGGCCGGACCCGATCACAGGAACGAGTTGATCTCGATCGTCTCGTCGCGGCCCGGGCCGACGCCGATCGCCGAGATCGGCGCCCCGGACATCTCCTCCAGCGCCTTCACGTAGGCCTGCGCGTTCTTCGGCAGCTCAGCGAAGGTCTTGGCCTTGCTGATGTCCTCGGACCAGCCCGGCAGCATCTCGTAGATCGGCTTGGCGTGGTGGAAGTCGGACTGGCTGTAGGGCAGCTCCTCGACCCGCTTGCCGTCGATCTCGTACGCCACGCACACCGGGATCTGCTCCCAGCCGGTGAGCACGTCCAGCTTGGTGAGGAAGAAGTCGGTGAGGCCGTTCACCCGGGTCGCGTAGCGGGCGATCACCGCGTCGAACCAGCCGCAGCGGCGGTCGCGGCCGGTGGTCACACCGCGCTCGCCGCCGATGGTGCGCAGCTTGTCGCCGTCCTCGTCGAACAGCTCGGTCGGGAACGGACCGGCGCCCACTCGGGTGGTGTACGCCTTGAGGATGCCGATGACCCGGTTGATCTTCGTCGGGCCCACCCCGGAGCCGGTGCAGGCACCGCCGGCGGTCGGGTTGGAGGAGGTGACGAACGGGTACGTGCCGTGGTCCACGTCCAGCAGGGTGCCCTGGCCGCCCTCGAAGAGCACGACCTTGCCCTCGTCGATGGCGTTGTTCAGCACCAGGGTGGTGTCGCAGACGAAGCCGCTCAGCTTGTCCGCGTAGCCCAGCAGCTCCTCGACGACCTCGTCGACGGCGATGGCGCGCCGGTTGTAGAGCTTGGCGAGCACCTGGTTCTTGAAGTCGAGTGCCGCCTCGACCTTCTGCCGAAGGATCGATTCGTCGAAGATGTCCTGGACGCGGATGCCGACGCGGTTGATCTTGTCGGCGTACGTCGGACCGATGCCGCGACCGGTGGTACCGATCTTCCGCTTTCCGAGGAAGCGTTCCGACACCTTGTCGATGGTCGTGTGGTACGAGGTGATCAGGTGCGCGTTACCGCTGAGCAGGAGCTTGGAGGTGTCCACGCCTCGCTCGTTCAGTCCGCTCAGCTCGGAGAGCAGGACCGCCGGGTCGACGACCACACCGTTGCCGATGACCGGGGTGCACCCCGGGGAGAGGATTCCGGAAGGGAGGAGGTGGAGCGCGTACTTCTGGTCGCCTACGACGACCGTGTGGCCGGCGTTGTTACCGCCCTGGTAGCGCACCACGTAATCCACGGAGCCGCCGAGCAGATCGGTGGCCTTTCCCTTGCCTTCATCACCCCACTGAGCACCGAGCAGCACAAGTGCGGGCACAGGCGTACACCCCTTCCGGGCGGGGCATGTCCAACGTGCGTGGTGGCTCAGGCCACCCCAAGAGCCGTCGAACCGGTGCCCCGGATAGACGAAGCCCCTGGCGCAACAGCGACAGGGGCTCTTGCACCGAGAGATTACCTGAGGAAGGACCGAGGTGTCGGCTCCAGACCCCGCCGGAGATCCTCTCCCGGATGTCCGGGAGTACCCACTGCTCGTGATCGTCGACCCGGTCGCACGCCGGGTGGACGGCGAATCCGTGCGTATCGCGAGGGACGTGCTGTGTGCCGGCGCGGAGGCGAAGATCTGCCTCCCGCAGGGCCCGGAGGAGGTCGCCCGGGCGCTCGCCCGGCGCGGTGGCAGACGCCCCGTGGTGGTCGGTGACGATCGGGCGTTCCTCCAGGTCGTACGCATGCTCCAGCACGCTGGGGAGCTGTCCGGCACCCCGCTCGCGGTGGTTCCGGTGGGCGGCCCGGCGGCGCTCGGTCTGACCCGTTCGCTGGGCGTTCCGCAGGGCGCCGTGGGGGCGGCCCGCGCCGTGCTGGACGGACGGGTGCACAGCCTGGACCTGCTGCGGGACGACAGCGGCCAAGTGGTGCTGGGCGGTCTGCGGATCCCGTCCGGCAGCGGCCGGGCCGGGGCACCCGGCGGGACCGGCGGATACCGGGCGTACGAGCCGTACGGCCCCGCGGACGGCCCCCTGGGCCCACCCGCCGTGGCGGCCAGGGCTCCGGACGAGGGGCCCTACGGCGGGCCGGGCCGGGCGTATCCGGCGGATTCCGGTGGGGCGGTTGGTGCGGATGAGGCGGATGTCACCGATCCGGCCGGTGCGGCGGGCGCCGGGGGGTGGCTCGGCACGTCCGGCGGGCCCGCAGGACCCGGCGGTGCCGGCATACCGAGCGGCCGGCACACCGGCCACGACGAGCCCGAGGAGCCCGCCGCCGGGGATCCCGACAGGCCCGGCCCACGGGGCGCGGAGGGCGCCGCTCCGCCGCCCGCCGGCGGTCCGGCGGGCGGCGGCTCCGGCAGAGCGCCCCGGCCCGCCTCCGGCTCCCGGCCGCAGGCCTGGTGGACTCCGGCGGCCCGTACCGCCCGATCGGCCCTGGCCCTGCTCACCCTGCCGGTGCCCGGCCTGGGCGGGGCCGGGCGGCGCCGGGGCCAGCCGCCCGCGCAGCGGCTGCGGGTGGAGGCGGACGGGGTGCTGCTCTCCGATCTGGACCGGCCGGTGGCCCGGGTCGCCGTGTCGACCCCGGGCAGCGGGCTGGCCGAGGTGGTGGTGCACCCGGTGGGCGCCGGCGAGCCGCGGCGCGCCCGGGCCCGAATGATCACGGTCTCCGGCCCGGACTTCCACTACCGCGCCGACACCCATACCGGCGGTCCGGTACGCACCCGCACCTGGACCGTCCTCCCCGGCGCCTGGCAGCTGCTGCTGCCCCGCGGCTGACCGCCGCACCCCCATCGTTGTCCACAGGCTGTGGACAACGATGGGGGTCGCCAGGTCGGCCGTGAGGTCCCGGGCTGCCGGTGGGGCCCACTCCCTGGGGCGGGGCCATCGGGAG
>NZ_SRID01000492.1 GCF_004684805.1 Streptomyces palmae | reverse complement strand
GGGCTGGGGCCGGTCGACGGGGGCGGTGGGCCCGGCGGAGGCCAGAGACTCGGGAGGCGCGGTGCCCCCGGTGGGCGCGGGCGGACCGGTGGATTCCGCGGGTTCGGGGAGTGCCGCGAGGAGCCCGAGGGGGACCGGTACGGCGAGCGGGCGGCGCTCCGGCGACGGCGGCACCGCGCCACTCGCGGCCCCGTCGGCCCCGTCTGCGCCTTCGGCCGCCAGACAGGCCACCGCGGCCCCGCACACCCTCCCCTGGCACCAGCCCATGCCGGCCCGGGTGAGCAGTTTGACGGTCCGTGCGTCGCGGGCGCCCAGATCCGCCACCGCCTCCCGGACGCGCCCCGCGGTCACCTCCTCGCAGCGGCACACCTCCGTGTCCTGGCTGAGCCAGTCGGTCCAGCCGGGCCCGGGCGCGTGCGCGGCGGCCATGGTGTCGGCGAAGGCGCGCATCCGGTCCCGGCGCCGGCCCAGGCGGCGGATCCGGCGCACCGCGGCGGCCTCGGCGCCTCCGCGCAGCCGGACGGCAGCGGAGACGCCCGCCAGTTCGCCTTCGACGCGGGCCAGTTGTGCCCCGCCCACGCCGCCGGTCTCCCCCGCCGCCCAGATCCCGGGCACCGAGGTGCGCTGCTCGGCGTCGAGGACGAGGGCGCGCGTGCCGTCGGGGGTCCACCGGATGGCGCAGCCCAGCCCGGTGGCCAGCTCGATCTGCGGGGCCAGGCCGTGCCCCACGGCCAGCGCGTCGCAGTCGACCCGTCGACCGGTGCCGGGCACCGGGCGCCAGTCGCCGTCCAGCCGGGAGACGGTGACCCCGGCCACCCGGTCGGTGCCGTGCACCGCGGTCACCGCGCTGCGGGTGTGCAGCCGCACCCGGTGGCGCAGCAGCGCCGTGCCGTGCCGGGCCGCCTCGACCAGTTTCTGCGGGCTGCCCGCGAGGGCCAGGGGGTGCCGGGCATAGCGGAGGTAGCCGGCTGCCTCGACCACGGCCGGCACTCGGGCCCCCGCGGCGGCGAGCGAGGAGGCGACGGCGAGCAGGAGCGGGCCGCTGCCGGCCACCACCACCCGGCTGCCCGGCAGCACCAGCCCGGACTTGAGCATGGCCTGGGCTCCGCCGGCCCCCACCACCCCGGGCAGGGTCCAGCCGGGGAAGGGCAGTTGCCGCTCGTACGCGCCGGTGGCGAGCAGTACCGCTCGGGCCCGCAGCAGTACCGGCCGCGGGCTCGGTCCCTCGGCGCCGTGGACGGCGTGCACCGCCCAGCCCGCGCCGTCCTCGCGGACCACGCTCCACACCTGATGGCCGTTCAGCCAGGTGACCTGGCCTTCGGCCAGACGCCGGCGCAGTCCGGTGAGGACCGACCAGCCATGGTGGAGGGCCTGCGGTCGGGTCGCCCCGAGCCCCGGGGCGGGGTGCCGGTAGTACTGGCCGCCGACCTGCTCCGCCGCGTCCACCAGGGCGACGTCGAGTCCGTACTCCCGGGCGGCCGCGGCTCCGGCGAGGCCGGCCACGCCCGCGCCGATGACCACCAGGTCATGGGCTTCAGACGCCGAGTCCGGCATGGCCGTGTCCTTCCTGGACGGTGAGGGCGTCGCCGGGCCGGGCGGGCACCAGGCAGGCCCGGCGGTTGGGTACGCCGTTGATGGTGGCCAGGCAGTCGTAGCAGTGGCCGATGCCGCAGAAGGCACCGCGTGGCCGTCCGCCCTTGCGGGTGGTGCGCCAGGCCAGGATGCCGGCCGCCCACAGAGCGGCGGCGACGGACTGCCCGGGCAGTGCGGTCACGGCACGGCCGTCGAGGGTGATCTCGAACGGTGGATCGGGCTGGGCGCCGGCCAGACCGGCGGGGGTACGGGCCACGACGGACCTCCATGGCAGGGGGACGGGGCCGGGCGGACCGGGCCGGGTCGGTCGGGAGCGAGTGGTCGGTGCGGGCGGCAGGTGAGGGCGTGCCGGCGGATACCCGTGGTGGCGGAGCCGGACCGTGGTGCGGAGATCGGGGCGTACCGGAGGCGGACGAGGTGCGGCGCTGTCAGGCCGCTTGGCGGAATCGGCCGGGGTGGAAGGGGCGGGCGTCCAACGGGGGTTCGCCGCCGGTCAGGAGCCGGGCCATCAGGAGTCCGGTGGCCGGCGCCAGTCCGATCCCGGCGCCCTCGTGGCCGCAGGCGTGCCACAGTCCGCCCACCTGGGGATCGGGGCCGATGGCCGGCAGGTGGTCGGGCAGGTACGGGCGGAAGCCCGCGTAGCCGCGCATCGCCCGCACCCCGGCCAGTACCGGGAAGAGGGCGGTGGCCTGCGCGGCCAGACGGCGCAGCACCGGCACCGACAGGGTGCGGTCGAAACCCACCCGCTCCCGACTGGCGCCGATCAGTACCGGGCCGGCCGGGGTGCCCTCCACCACGGCCGAGGTCTGCAGTGCGGCCGATCCGCTGGCCACGTCGGCGACGTAGTCGGCCGCGTAGACCTTGTGCCGGACCACGCGCGGCAGCGGTTCGGTGACCAGCACGAAGCCGCGACGAGGCAGCACCGGCAGCTTCGCTCCGGCCAGCTCGGCCACCTCCCCTCCCCAAGTGCCCGCCGCGTTCAGCACCTGACGGGTGCGCAGTTCACCGCGGGCGGTGCGCACTCCCCGTACCGCGCCCCGGTGGTCGGTGAGGATCGCGGTGACCGGTTCGCCCAGCCGCAGCCGGGCACCGGAGGCGCGCAGCAGTTCGGCCGCCGCCGCGGCGGGCTGGAGCTGGGCGTCCTGAGGGTAGTGGAAGCCTCCCGCGAGGTCAGGGGCGAGGTGCGGTTCGTGTTCACGGAGCCGGTCGCCGGGGACCTCCTCCGAGCCGACCCCCGCCGCCCGCTGGGCGGCGGCGAAGTCCCGCAGTGCCGCCATCCCCTCCTGGTCGGCCGCGACCACCAGGCCGCCCTTCGCCTCGTATTCGATCCCCGGCGGCAGCTCCTCGGCCAGCTCGCGCCACAACCTGGTGGAGAGCAGGGCCAGTTCGAGCTCGGGGCCGGGTTCCTTGTCGGAGACCAGCAGGTTGCCTTCCCCGGCCCCGGTGGTGCCGCCCGCGACGGGCCCGCGGTCGAGCACGGTGACGGTCAGGCCGGCTCGGGCGGCGTAGTAGGCGCAGGCGGCGCCGACCACGCCCGCTCCGATGACGACGAGATCCGCGGAGTATCCGATGTATCCGATGGGCACGTCAGTAATATTTCACATGGCACTATGCCTGCCAAGGGCTCCGCACATCGCGTCCGGGTGCGGGCGGCGCCCCCGACATCAGCCGCGCGCCGCCGAACCGTTCGCCCGCCGGCCAGGTCCAGGGACTGGGCGGCCTTCGCTGGTCAGCAGAGCGAGGCATCCCGCTCGGGCGATGCCATGCCATCTCGCCCACGTCCCGCGGACGGCGCGGCCCTGAGCAGGAGGGCGCCGACGACCAGGGCGGCCAGGCTGAAGCCGGCGGCGGCCAGGAAGGCCACGTGGTATCCGCCGACCAGCGATTCCGCCTCGCTCTTCCCCGCGGCGGTGAGGTTGTTCGTACGTGCGCTGACGAAGGCACTCTGCGCGGTCAGGCCGATCGCGCCACCGATCTGCTGAGTGGTGTTGAACAACCCGGAGGCGATACCGGAATCGGCCGGAGCGACGGCGGTCATCCCGAGCCCCATGACGGCCGGTGCGGCCAGGCCGAAGCCCAGTCCCATGACGAGGCCGGCGGGGAGGAAGTCCACCAGGTAGACGCCGTCGACGCGGGCGAACGACAGCATGACGAACGCCCCGACGATCAGGGAGAGCCCCAAGAGGAGCATCGCGCGATGGCCGAACCTGGTGATGAGCCGGGTCGAAAGGCCGAGGGACACCGCCGCGATCACCACGGCGATGGGCACGAACCCGATACCGGCCCGCAACGAGCCGTAGCTCAGCACCCGCTGCAGGTAGAGCGTTCCGAAGAACAGCAGGCCGAACATGCCGGCGATCATCAGGAACTGGACGATGTTGGCCGCCGCCAGGCTCCGCGAGCGGAAGAGGCGCAGCGGCAGCAGCGGATCCGCGGCGGTGGCCTGGCGGACGACGAACCCGACCAGCAACACGAGGGACAACGGGCCCAGCAGCAGCGTCTGGGCCGCGCCCCAGCCGACCCGCTCGGCGTCCACGATGGTGTAGACCAGGAGCATCATGCCGCTGGTGACCAGCATGGCCCCCAGGAAGTCGATGCC
>NZ_SRID01000491.1 GCF_004684805.1 Streptomyces palmae | reverse complement strand
GCCCCCTCCCCATGAAGACACAGGCCCCGCCCCCTTCTGACAGGCCATGGTGGCCGGAAATTCACGGCAGGGGGCGTGGGGCCGCTGGCAGGATGCGGCCATGACCGAGACTGCCACCGTCCGCCGGCCCTGGAGCGTCACCGCCCAGCCGGTGCACTCCGCCGAGGCCTCCGCGCTGCTGCGCGAGTACTTCATCGAGGTGTCCGACCGCTGGTACCAGTTGCACCACGGACGGCCCTCCACCGCGGAGGAGATCGAGTCCGGGCTGGCCGAGCACCACAGCGACGACCTGGTTCCGCCGCACGGCGTGCTCCTGGTGGGCCGGCACGGCGAGGAGCCGGGCGGGTGCGTGGGGCTGCGGCTGCGCGACCCGGAGACCGCCGAGCTGACCAGGCTCTTCGTCCGCCGGTCCCTGCGCGGCCTGGGTGGCGCCCCGGAGCTGCTGCGGGCCGCCGAGCGCGGCGCCCGCCGACTGGGAGCCCGCCGGATCGTCCTGGACACCCGGCTGGACCTGGTGGAGGCCCGGGCGCTGTACACCCGGCACGGCTATGCCGAGATCCCGCCCTACAAGCAGGACCGGTACGCGGAGTGCTTCTACGGCAAGGAACTCGTCGAGGAGCTCGTCGAGCCGGCCGTCTGACCACACCCCGGCGGGCAACGGGGGCAGGCCGTCACGCCGTCACGTGAAGGCTCATGGTCTGCGAGGGGAAGGCGGGTGGTGGTGGCCGCCGTCGCCGCCGTCCCGTGGCCGCTCCGCGTCCGAGCCGCACAGTTCGCGGTTGAGTTCGCGGACCAGCTCGGTGAGGTCGGTGGGGCGGTCCGGGGTCCACCAGTCGCCGAGGAGTTCGGCGAGCGCGTCCTCGCGGGCCTGGAGCAGCCGCCGCGCCACATCCCGTCCGGCGTCGGTGAGCACCAGCGGCAGCCCCTCCCGTACCGCCAGGCCACGTGCTTCGACCTCGCTGGCGGCGGCGTTGAGCACCCGCAGCGGTACGGTCGTCCGCTCGGCGAGCAGATACGGTTCCGCCGAGCCGTAGCGGTCGATGCGCAGCAGCAGCCAGCTGGCGGCGGGGGCCAGTTCCAGTCCGGCCCGCTGGGTGATGTCCCCGTACAGGCGCTTGCGCCCCTCCCGGTTGCCCAGCACGGACAGCGCCCGGGCGCACTCCTCCCGGGAGGAGCGTTCCACCGGGTTGCTGGCGAGCACCTCGCTGGTGTCCGGGGCGGTGACCGAGCCCCGCAGCGGGTCCTCCCGGATGAACCAGGCCAGGACGAAGGCGACCAGCACCACCGGCACCGCGTACAGGAAGACGTCGGTGATGGAGACCGCGTAGGCGTGGAGCACCCCGGCCCGTGTCCCGGCCGGGAGCCGGGAGACGGCGCGCGGGTCACCGCTGAGGTCGGCGGTGCTCACGCCGGGGGGCAGTCGCACTCCGGAGAGCGCGTCGGCGATCCGGGGCGTGAGCCGGTTGGCGAAGATCGTGCCGAAGATGGAGACGCCGAAGGAGGCCCCGATGGAGCGGAAGAAGGTGGCTCCGGAGGTGGCCACGCCCAGATCGCGGTAGTCGACCGAGTTCTGCGCGATCAGCACCAGCACCTGCATCACCAGGCCGAGCCCGCATCCGAAGACGAAGAAGTAGAAGCTCATCTCCGCGTCGGAGCTGAACTCGGACAGCCGGTGGAGCAGCAGCAGGCCGATGACGGTGATCCCGGTGCCGAGGATGGGGAAGACCTTGTACCGGCCGGTGCGGCTGACGATCTGCCCGGAGCCGGTGGAGGCCAGCAGCAGACCGAACACCATGGGCAGCATGTGCACCCCGGACATGGTGGGCGACACGCCTCGCACGATCTGGAGGAAGGTCGGCAGATAGGTCATGCTGCCGAACATCGCGAAGCCCACGACGAAGCCGATCACCACGCTCAGCGAGAAGGCCCGGTTGCGGAACAGGTTCAAGGGCAGGACCGGCTCCGCGGCGCGCTGCTCCACCAGGACGAAGGCCACCAGCAGCAGTACGCCCAGCACCCCGAGCCCGATGATCTGCCAGGAGTTCCACGGGTAGGTGACGCCGCCGAGCGAGGTCAGCAGCACCAGGGAGGCGGCCACCCCGGCGATCAGACCGGTGCCCAGGTAGTCGATGGTGTGCCGGGTGCGGCGGACCGGGATGTGGAGTACGAGGGCGATGACCGCCAGCGCCACGATCCCCACCGGCAGGTTGATGTAGAAGACCCAGCGCCAGCTGAGATGGTCCACGAAGAGCCCGCCCAGCAGCGGGCCCAGCACGCTGGTGGCGCCGAAGACCGCGCCGAACAGACCCTGGTAGCGGCCGCGGTCCCGGGGCGGCACGATGTCGCCGACGATCGCCATCGACAGCGCGATCAGTCCGCCGCCGCCCAGCCCCTGCAGGGCCCGGAAGCCGATCAGCTGCGCCATGTCCTGGGCCACTCCGCAGAGCGCCGAACCGATCAGGAAGATCACGATGGCCAGCTGGTAGAGCCGTTTGCGCCCGTACTGGTCGCCGAGCTTGCCCCACAGCGGGGTGGCGGCGGTCGAGGCGAGCAGATAGGCGGTGACCACCCAGGACAGATGCTTCAGGCCACCGAGGTCGCTGACGATGGTGGGCAGCGCGGTGGAGACGATGGTCTGGTCGAGGGCCGCCAGCAGCATGCCGAGCAGCAGCGCGCCGATCGACACCATCACCGCGCTCCGGTGCTGCCCCTCGCCGGGCACGGAGGCCGTGTCGTCGGCCGGGGATCCGGAGCTCCTCGCCTCCTGCGCCATCGCGGCTCCTGCCCTCTGCTCAGCGTGCCGATGCGGCCGGGCCCGGTACGTGGCGGCGACGGGCCGCCGGCACGGGCGGGTCCGTGCGGCCCGCCCGCCGCGCCCTCCCGCTCGCCGTACCGCTCCCCGACTGCTCGCCGTAGCGGTCCCGACCGGCTCCGATCAGGTCCGCGGACCCGTCCGGCGCCATGTCATCCCATCCTCACGCCTGCGCCCCGGCACGGCCCGCCGAACGGGTCCGTCCGGCGCCGCGGGCCGGTATGCGGGCCCGAGCGGGGTGCCCCCGAGTGCTGTGGCGACCGGCCCGCGGACAGGGCGGACAGCACGGGGACGGCACGCTGCCGGCAGGCGGACGGCACCCGGAGAGAACGGCTGGACACCGGCTGAACGCCGGCTGTCCGCGACCTGAAAGCGGCCGTGGGGCCACGAGGACCCGGCCAGGGAGCGGACAGGAAGCGGCAGCCCACAGCAGAACGCGGACGGCGGGCGGGAAGCGCTCCACGGGCTGGAGAACCCCTGTGACCTGGCGTGTTGTACGTCCGGAGGTGACCGAAGGGGACGTGGCGGACGGTGAACGCCGGGCGAACGAAGGGCGGCGATCGCGGGGGCCGCTGGCGTGATCCCGGGCCGGCTTTGTATCGTAGAGGAACAAAGTGGTTCCGCCCGCACTCCCTGACCGGCGGGCGGGACCACTTGTTTCACTTTCTCCCCCCGCCAGGAGCCCGCCGATGTCCCCGGCCACCGTCACCGCCCTCACCGCACGCGCGCTGCTCCTCGACATGGACGGCACGCTGGTCAACTCGGACGCCGTGGTGGAGCGCTGCTGGCGGCGCTGGGCGGCCGAGCACGGCCTGGACGGGGACGACGTCATCCGGGTGGTGCACGGACGGCAGGGGCACGCGACCATGGCGGTGCTGCTGCCGGAGCGCCCGATGGCCGAGAACCTGGCGGACAACCAGCGGATGCTGGAGTGGGAGACCGCCGATCTGGACGGTGTCGTACCGATCCCCGGGGCGCCCGCCTTCCTCGCCGCCCTCGCCGGGCTGCCGCACGCCCTGGTGACCTCCGCGGACCGGGGGCTGTCCAGCGCCCGGATGACGGCGGCCGGACTGCCGATGCCCCGGGTGCGAATCACCGCCGAGTCGGTGGGCGCCAGCAAGCCGGACCCGGAGGGCTTCCTCAAGGGCGCCGCCGAACTGGGCGTGGACCCCGCCGACTGCGTGGTCTTCGAGGACTCCGAGGTGGGGATCGCCGCCGGCCGGGCGGCCGGCATGCGGGTGGTGGGGGTGGGCCCGCGCGCCGCGGCCCACGCCCCCGACGCCCACATCACCAACCTGACCCACCTCCGGGTCACCGCCCTCCCCGACGGCGCCATCCACCTCCAGATCACCGCCTGAGGCCCGCCCGAGCGGGGCCCGCCCCGCTCTGGACCACCC
>NZ_SRID01000490.1 GCF_004684805.1 Streptomyces palmae | reverse complement strand
GGGTGGGACTGGTGTGGGGCGGTTGGGCGGCCTGACGGGTGCTTGGGGCGGCGTGGTGGGCCGGTAACCGACCAATTTCCGCCGTACGGTGCGGAAACGCGTTCGCGTGGGCCACGGATGGGGGAGGATGGCAGGGTGCGTAAGGTCTGGCTGGGAGTCAGCGTCGGTGCCGCGCTGTGCGCTTCGTTTCTCGCGCTGCTGGTCATCGGCACCTACGTGGTGGCCGGAAACCTGATGGCCGGCACCGCCGGGCAGACGGTGGGCCTGGCGCAGGGCGCCGTTCCGGCCGCGTACCAGCCGCTGGTCCAGAAGTGGGGCAACCTCTGCCCCGCCATCAACCCGGCGCTGCTGGCCGCTCAGCTCTACCAGGAAAGTGGCTGGAACCCGAAGGCGCAGAGCCCGGCGAACGCCAGGGGGATAGCGCAGTTCATCCCGAGCACCTGGGCCACCCATGGCGTGGACGGCGACAAGGACGGCGACCGGGACATCTGGGACCCCCGGGACGCGATCCCGTCGGCCGCCGCCTATGACTGCTCGCTCGCCAAGTACGTGAAGGACGTGCCGGGCGACATCACCGCCAACATGCTGGCCTCGTACAACGCCGGCGCCTACGCGGTGATCAAGTACCGCGGCGTCCCCCCGTACCGCGAGACCCAGAACTACGTGAAGGTCATCACCACCCTGGCCAAGAGCTTCGCGGCCCCGGTGACCCCGGTGGCGCCCTCCCGCCAGGCCGCCGCGGCGATCTACTTCGCCCAGGGCAAGCTGGGCACCCCCTACCTGTGGGGTGGGAACGGCACGCCGGATCAGGGCGGGCGCTTCGACTGCTCGGGGCTCACCAAGGCCGCGTACCACTCGGTCGGCATCGAGCTGCCGCGGGTGGCCAACGACCAGTGGAACGCCGGACCCCACCCCCGGCGCAGCGAGCTGCTCCCCGGCGATCTGGTGTTCTTCGCCTATGACCTGGGGGACCCGCGCTCGATCCACCATGTGGGGATCTACGTCGGCGGCGGGTACATGATCAACGCCCCGTACACCGGAGCGGTGATCCGCTTCGACAAGATCGATACGCCCGATTACATCGGGGCGACGCGCGTGACTCGGGATGGCGCGAAAGCGCTCCCCAGGGGGAACGCTGCGTGAAGCATTGGCCCTGTACTGCCACGATCGGTCACCCTTCGATAACGTCACGGTGATCATTGGGTGGAGGGTGGAACGCAGAGCGTGATCGAGGCGTTCCCTTGGAGTGAGGTAGGAGCAGCACTACCCAGCGGGGGCCGGCAGCTGCACATCGGGACGGAAGAGATAAGGGGCCGCGGCTTATGGCTGGACTCGCACTGGGGTCCCCCTTGGCTGAGCTGAGGGGAGGGGCGGAGTCGAACCCTGACGTCGGGCTTCTGTACGACATCAACGGGCTCGCCAAGGACGCCCCGCACTGGTTCGACCGCGCCATGGAGTTCGTCGGCGAGTTCGGCATCGTCCTCGGCATGGCGCTGGTGATGCTGGGCGCCTGGTGGAGCGTGCGCAAGCGGCCCGCCGACGCGCCCGCCGCGGTCGCCGGGCTGGTGTGGGCCCCGCTGGCGGCCGGGCTGGCGCTGCTCGCCAACATCCCGATCCGCGACTTCGTACAGCGGCCGCGGCCGTTCAAGGACCACCAGGGCCTGGAGGTCCTGGTCGACGGGAAGAACGACTTCTCCTTCGTCAGCGACCACGCCACGCTCACCATGGCGCTCGCCGCGGGCATCTTCATGGCCAGCCGGAAGTACGGCCTGGCGGCGATCGGCCTGGCCCTGCTGGAGGGCTTCTGCCGGGTCTACATGGGCGTGCACTACCCCACGGACGTGATCGGCGGCTTCGCGCTGGGCACCGCGGTCGCCCTGCTGCTGGCCCCGCTGGCGATGATGCTGCTCACGCCGCTGATGCGGGCGATCGGGGGGTCCCGGGCGGCCTGGGTGGTGCACGCCGCCCCGCGTCGCGGCGCGCCGGAGGGCGCCGCCGGGGAGTCCGCGCGGCCGCCGCTGCCGGAACCGCGCCGCAGCGGCCGGGACGAGGACCTGGCCGCCTGACCGCCGCCCGGCCCACCGCCGCGGGAACGCCGAACGGCCGCCGCCTCCCAGGGAGGCGGCGGCCGTTCGGCGTCCGGGACCCTAGAGGGCCTGGGGGAAGTCGAAGAGGCGGTTCGGGTCGTGGCGCTTCTTCACGGTGGCCAAGCGGCCGGCCGCGTCGCCGTAGTAGGCGCTGCGCCAGTTCCGGAGTCCGGCGTCGGTGTAGTTCTGGTACGCGCGGCCGGAGGAGTGCCGCCGCATCGCCGTGTGGGTGCTGTCCAGCCAGGCGCTCTGCGCGCTGCCCGAGCCGCCCGCCGCCCAGGAGGCGGTGTACTGGGCGAGGAACCGGGAGCGCCGGTGGACGAAGGCGGTGGCCTGCGGGGACACCCGGTTGACGGCGCCGCCCAGGGCGGTGAGCGCTATCGCGACCGCGCCGCCCCCGCCGACTCGGCGGCCGTACTGCTCGAGCTGGCCGAGCAGGGTGCGGATGCCGGCCTCGGTCAGTGAGCGGTCGAAGAAGTCGGAGCGGGCGCCGTACGTCTCCCGCGCCAGTATGCCGTCGGGGCTGCGGCCGGGGGTGCGTCCGGGCAGGTGGCTCTGGCTGGTGGTGGCGGTGGAGGTGCCCGCGTACATCCGCATGGCCTCCAAATAGCCGCGCCGGCGCAGGGAGACGCTGCGCGCGGGGCCGGGGCCGCCGGCGCGGTCGGCGAGGTTGTCCACGGCGTTCTGCAGGTCCGTGTAGGTGCCCAGGGAGAAGCAGCTGACGGAGACGGTGGGGGTGCGGCCGGGGGCGGCGGACAGGTGCAGCGCGGACCAGATCTCGTCCGGCCGGCTGGGCCCCCAGTCCTGCCAGGAGCGGAGCAGCGCGGCCGCCTTCGACCAGGGCCAGGTCATATAGGCGGTGACGCCCGCGGCGGCCGGGTGGGTACGGAAGCGGAGCTCGGTGACCACGCCGAAGTTGCCGGCGCCGGCGCCGCGCAGCGCCCAGAACAGTTCGGCCTCGCGGTCCTTGGAGACGTCCAGGCTCCGGCCGTCCGCGGTGATGATCCGGGCGCCGGTGAGGGAGTCGGCGGTGAGCCCGTACGCCCGGGAAACCACGCCGTGGCCGCCGCCCAGGGTGAGGCCGGAGATGCCCACGGTCGGGCAGGAGCCGCCGGGGACGGTGACGCCGTGGGCGGCGAGCTGGGTGTACACGTCGATCAGCTTGGCGCCGGCGCCGATGGTGGCGGCGCCGGTGGTGGTGCGTACCGACTTCAGCAGGGAGACGTCGATGACCAGGCGGCCGTTGCCGCTGGACCAGCCGGCGTAGCTGTGGCCGCCGTTGCGGATGGCGACCGGGATGCCGTGGCGCCGGGCGAAGGCCAGGCACTCGGTGATGTCCGAGGTGTTGCCGACGTAGGCGACGGCGGCCGGGCGCAGCTGGTCGAAGCGGGTGTTGTAGAGCTGCCGGGCGGTGTCGTAGTCGGCGTCGCCGGGGCGGATCAGCCGGCCCCGCAGCCCGCGGCCGAGGGCGGACCAGTCGGTGCCGCGGGGTGCGCTCGGCCGGGCGCCGGAAGTCGGGGGCCGGGTGTTCGGCCCGCTCCCGGCGTCCGCGTCGTCGGCGGGGGTGGTGCGGTGGGATGCCGACCGGTCCGTCCCGTCCTGGCAGCCGACCGTCCCGGCGGCGCTCGCCGTGAGCCCGGTGCCGGCTGCCAGCAGTGTGCGCCTGTTCATGGCGGCCTCCGTTCCTGTCGCCTCTGCTACCCGTTTATGCAGAGGGCGAACGGAAGTTCGCGGTTCCCTCGACCGCGGCGGTCCGGTGGAGGTGGGCGGCGGCGTCCTCGCGGGCGAGGGACCGGGCCCGGCGGGCAGGCCCGTACCAGCCGCAGCTGCAGCGCGCGGTGCAGAAGGAGCCGCGCTCCGTGGTGGTGGCCTGGTGGTCGTGTGGGGCGGGGAGGTCCACGCCGGCTGGATCCAGCACGGGACAACGCTACCGGGGCCGTGACGGGGGCCGGGGCCGGATCGTTGAACCGTGGAGAGAACTCACGGGGGACACCGTGAGCCCGAGCACGGCCAGGGGGTCGGGGCATGGTGAGCCAGCAGCGCGGAGGCGGGCGGACCGCCCCTGCGTCAGGCGGCGGCCGGCGGGCTGCCGGGGTGGTGCCGCGGTGGGCGGCTGAGGTGGTGTCCCGCTGGTCGGGGCGGGGTGTCGGCCGGGCCAGGGCCCGGT